>NZ_JBVHDS010000024.1:0-84100 GCF_055563255.1 Streptomyces sp. NPDC002958
GGATAACTCTTCTTGAAACGAGGAAGTGCCTCGTGACCTGCGATGATGGGAGTTCTTCAGGCTTCCAGCACGCACGATCAGCAAGGCACTTCCGATGCAAGTTTCCCATACGCCGGCGGCGGTCTCCGCTGTGTTCGATGATCCGAATCTGATCGCGCAGGTTGGGCTGGTCCCGGTGCTGCGGCTGGCCGAGCGGTGCGGGCTGTCGCGACTGGTGACGGAGAAGGTGAAGCTGACCGGGGCGAGGAACGAGGGCGGGTGCGGCGGCGGACGCCAAGGTCACCAGCATCGTCGCGGGCATGGCAGCGGGCGCGGACAGTATCGATGACCTGGCGATGTTGCGTCACGGGGCGATGCCGGCGGTGTTCGGAGGTATCCGCGCCCCGTCCACGCTGGGCACGTTCCTGCGTGCGTTCACCCACGGACACGCTCTGCAACTCCACGCCGTGCACCGCAGGTTCCTCGCCGCACTCGCCGCGCGCACCCCGATGCTGCCGGGCGCGGGTGAGGTGGCGTTCGTCGACGTCGACTCCACCCACAAACGCGTCTACGGACGTGCCAAGCAAGGCGCCGAGTACGGCCGGTTCAAGGGCATCCGCACCCTGCACCCGCTCCTCGCCACGGTCTGCACCCCCCAGTCGAGGCCGGTGATCGCCGGAGTGCGGATGCGACGTGGCAAAGCGGCAGACTCCCGGGGTGCCCCGAAATTCGTGAGCGAGGCCCTGGCCACCGCCGTCGAGGCCAGCTGCACCGGGACCCGTATCCTGCGGGCCGACTCGCAGTTCTACAACGCTGGTGTGATCGCCGCCTGCCGCCGGGCCGGCGCCCACTTCTCGATCACCACCGGGATGAACCCCTCCATCAAGCGGGCCGTCCTCGGCATCCCTGACGATGCCTGGCAGCAGATCAGTTACCCGACCGCGGTGCCCGATCCCGAGACCGGCGAACTCATCTCGGACGCCGAAGTCGCCGAACTACCCGAATACACCGCGTTCGCCAGCCGGAAGAAAGCAGACCGGGTCACCGCCCGGCTGATCGTGCGACGGGTCCGTGACCTGGCCAAACCGCCGGTTGTGGGCGAGCAGGGCGAGCTGTTTCCCGTCTGGCGCTACCACCCCTTCCTCACCGACCAGCCAGCCCCGACGCTCCAGGCCGAGCGGGAACACCGCCACCACGCCGTGATCGAGCAGGTCATCGCGGACAGCAAGGCCGGCGCCCTCGCCCATCTGCCGTCCGGGCACTTCCACGCCAACGCGGCCTGGCTCACCCTGTGGGCGATGACCTACAACCTGCTGCGGGCCGCCGGTTCCCTGACCTCCGCGTTCCATGCCAAGGCCACCACCGCCACCCTCCGGGCCCACCTGATCCACGTCCCGGCCCACATCGCCCGCTCCGCACGACGCATCACCCTGCACCTGCCCCACAACTGGCCCTGGCAGCAAGCCTGGACACACCTCTTCGACACCGTCCACGACCCACCCGGCTGACACGAACAGCCCCTGACCACCCCGCCCACCAGGGCTCAACCGGAACCGAAGAACGTGGAAAAGCTGGGCAGACCAGCAGATACCACCTGCCCACACCCAGCCACCCGCACAAAACCAACTCAACAACCGGGCAGCAGATCACCCTCAAACCGCCTCGGTAGATCAAGGTTTAGCGTCGTCTGAAAACCCCTTGCTCCCCGGTCCGCCTGCTTGGTGGGATGCAGGGGCTTCGAGGGCGGGAGGGGACGGCTTGGCGGTGTTCGGGTGTGCGGGCTGCGGTGCGGTCCTGACGGCGGCGGTGTCGGAGGTGGCGTTGCCGATCCACCTGGCCGACGCCCACTGGGAGACGCTGCACCCGCCACTGCTGGAGGCCGGGTCCTACGCCGTCGACCCCGCGCCGTACGGGCCGCCGTGGCGGCAGTGGGACGAGGTCAGGGCGCGCGAGGCGGCGGAGCGGGGGCGCTTCGCGCGGTGCTGTCACGTTGTGGAGCGTGTGAGTGCCTGACGGTGTGTCGGGGGTGGTGGGGCTGGGTTCCGGCTCCGGGCTCAGGCCGCGGCAGGCAGGGCGGTCGCGCCGGTGATCTGGTCCCAGATCGCGAAGCGGATGGTCATCTCGGCGCGGTAGTGGGCGGCGGTCATCAGGTGGCGGCGGGGTCTGAAGTGGGGTGAGATGCCGCTGAAGGCGGACAGGAATCTTTGTACGGCGCCGGCGGAGCGGAAGCCCTTCATCGCCCGTTCGCGCTGCCGGGTGGGCTGGTGCGAGTTCTCCGCCCGATTGTTCAGACCCTTGTGGGAACGGTGTTCGACGGAGGGCATCACCTCGCGGTGGGCCGCGCCGTAGGAACGGAGCTTGTCGGTGACCACCACACGCGGCACCGAGCAGATCTTCTTGAGCAGTGTGCGGAAGAAGCGTGGGGCCGCGGCCTTGTCCCGGCGGCCCTGGAGAAGGATGTCGAGCACGTTACCGTCGGCGTCGACGGCCCGCCACAGATACTTCTGCTCGCCGTTGATCTTCACGAAGACCTCGTCCAGGTGCCACTTGTCACCCGGCCGTGGCCGGCGTCGGCGCAGCTCATTCGCATAGATCTGGCCGAACTTTGCGCACCACCGCCGGATCGTCTCGTACGAAACGATCACGCCGCGCTCGAGCATCAGCTCCTCCACCTCACGGAATGACAGCGGGAAGCGGAAGTACAGCCACACGCAGCGGGAGATCATCTCGACCGGGTACCGGTGCCCCTTGTACGACGGCGGAGTACTGCCCACGGACAACCCCTCCCAGAATGACCAACCCGAAGATCATCCCACCCTGTCAGTCAACGTGACAGTGCCGATGACCGCATCCGAACACCGAGCCGAAATGACCATCCGCTTCACCATCTGGGAGCAGATCACCGGCGTCACCGGCCGACCTGCCGCGGCCTGAGCCCAGGTCGGCATCCGGCCCCACCACACCTCGACGCACCGTCAGACACCCACGCACCCAACAACGTGACAACGCCCTCAGGTGCGCTTGAAGAACTCGACCTCCCCGACCGCGATGGGACGCCCCTCGCGCTGGCCGGAGGCGGCCCGCAGCACGAGCCGGACGGAGACGACATCGCTGATGCCGGTCCGCACCGTCTGCGGGCCCGGCTTGTCGGTGAATGTCACCGCCTTCTCGCGGACCTCGCCGTCCGCCGTGGTGACGATCAGATCGGCCCGGGTGGGCCTGGCCCCCTGCCGGAACTCCTGGGTCTCCTTCGACACACCGGTGTGCACCACGACACCGACCAGCCGGAACGGCTTGTCGAAGACGCACGTCAGTGAGGAGCCGAGCTCGGGTGCCGCCCAGTACTTGTTGGTCAGTCCGTCGACGGCCGCGGTCGCCGGATGGCCGGGAGCCTGGGCGCTCGCGGTGACCTCGGCCGGGCTGATCTCCGCCGTTCCGCCGAGCTTGTCCCGCACGTCCTCGAAGAGATAGCGCCCGGCCGGCAGGAACAGGAAGCCCGCGAACAGTAGCCCGACGACCACCAGCCCCAGCAGGGTCCGCCGCAGCGCCCGGCCCGATCCGCCCCGCACCCGGCGGCGGAACGGCCACACCGTGCGCCACCACGGCAATGGCGCCGGCTGCTCCCGGGTGTGCAATGGTGCGGCGCAGCGTCGGCAGAACTGGCGTCCCGGCAGGTTCGGGGTGCCGCAGGCCGGGCATGGTGGCCCGTCCGGCTTCTCGTCCGTTGCCACGGGCCTCACGATGGGCCGCCGGGCGATGGGCTTGGCCGGCTGCACCGCGACCACGGGCGCGTCGGGTGCCGGTGGTTCAGGCCGTACGGGGGCGGGCTGCGCCGGTCCCGGGGGCGGCTCCGGGGCCGGTGCGGGCTCCTCGGGGGGCGGCCCGGCAGGTTCCGGTGTGCGGGACCGCGTCGGTTCCACCGGTGGCTCGGGGGGCGGGGAGGGCGGGGCCCCGGACGCAGGACCCGCGGTCTCCGGCGCGGTACCGGCCGCGGGAACGGCTGCGGGGTCTGCTGGTTCTGAGGGGCCGACAGGTTCCGGGGCGACGGGAGGATTTCGCGATGCCCGGGAGGACCAGCCCAGATAGGAACCGCAATTCCCGCAGAAGTCGTCGTCCTCGCCGTTGGCTGTACCGCACGCCGGACACGAGCGCATCGCGTCAGCCTCCTGTTTCGTCTGGCGGGCCCGGCAGGATCTCCACCCGGCATGTGAGATGTACGGGGCACGAGGCGGCGACGACGTCCAGGACGCGGCTCGCGTCCACCGGCCCCCCGCGCGCCGCCCAGACCCGCACCAGCAGTTCTCCGGTCGGAGCCGGAGGCAGCTCCGCGCCCGGCTCGGACGACCACGCGACGCCGCCGCCGTCCTGGATGTCGGCATGCATGCCGAAGCAGAGCCGGAGCTGTTCGATCAGGCCGCGGCGGGTGCCGCGCCACCGGTGCAGCTCGACGGCGCGGGCGACGACGGCCCGCCGCAGTTCCTCGGGCCACGCCGGGTCGATGTCGGCGCCCACCCAGGTCGACAGCCAGGGCAGGAAGTCGGCCGGGGCCAGCGACGGGTCGAAGTAGACCGGGAGGTTGTCCAGGGTGGACAGGACGGGCGCGAGGACGGTGTCGAGGCCCGCCGTGAACCGCTGGGCCAGGTCGTCGTCCGCGTACAGAGCGGGCAGCAGCCCGCCGATCGGATAGCGGCTGGCCAGTCCGGGTACCGCAGCCCTGGTCACGAGCCGTCACCGGCCCCGCTCGCGGTGACCACGACCTGATGCTGGTGCGAGAAGGTCAGGGCGCCCGGGGCGATGTCGATCCGCTCGACCGCAGCTCCGCGTCGGCCGGTGATCGGGTCCGCGGGGAACAGGCGAACCTCCTCCACCAGTCCCACTCCCCGAACGCCCTGGAGTACGGCGAAGACCTCGCCGTACTGCACCGGCCTGCCGAACGGCCACCCGGTCCCCTCCGCCCCGCCCCGCAGTGGGTCGATGTGGCGGAACAGCGCTGCGAGCGCCTCCGCGCGGACACGGTCCACGTCACCACCGGCCGCCACCAGGCCGGCGACCACGGTGACGCCCTGGTACGCGGGCGGTTCCACTATCAGCCGGGTGCCTACCAGCCGCCGTTCGTCGAGCCGCGCCGCGACCGCCGAGAGCACGGAGTCCGACGGGATCAGCTGCTCGAACCGCAGTTGCCCACTCTCGTCGGCGACCGCGTCGGGCACCACCAGGACCCGTACCGCACCGCCCTCGCCCGCAACGGCGGGCAGGCATCGGACCCTGCGCAGGGAAGGCGCGGCCTCGCGGGTGATGACCTCGTAGTCCTCGGCCGTGACCGCTCGCTCCTGCACCCGAAGGATGTTGGGAGCCCGGACCTTCGCGTTCTCCACGGTCTCGCCGTCGACCCCGCCCCGGGCCGCCTCGCGGTTGTCCACGCCCGCCACGTACGGCACCGAGCTGCGCAGCACACAGATGGCGCCCCGGGCGACGTTCCCGGCCGCCCCGCCGCCCGTCAGGTAGCGGGGGACCCGCAGCTGTGCGCCCTTCTCGGGCACTGCACCGTAGGCACGCATCGTCCCGTCCGGCTCGCGTACTTCCGGCGGGAACGCGAACTCGCCGGAGACGGCGTCGATCCGCACATGCCGGTCGTCGGGGGAGGAGGCGCCGAAGTGCTCCACGGCGGTCCAGATCTGCCAGCCCTCCGCGGAGGACACCTGGACGACCGGCGGCTCTCCGTCCAAAAGCAGCGGCGCCCTGCCCACGGAGAATCTCTGCCCGGCGACGCCTTCGGAGATGCCGAGCGGGACGTCGAGGACGGTCTCCGCGTGTTCGACGCCCGTGGTGCCGCCGACGGTGAACACCTCGGCCTCCCGGATCGTCGGCGACTCGGAATAGAACGGCTGGCCAGGTTCTGGCGCGGTGACCCGGCAGCGCAGCCACCCCGCCCGGGTCCCCGCGGCCACCGACGCCGTATGCCCGGCCGGGACGAACACGATCACCTCGCCGGGCCTGTTCAGCCCGCCGGTACTGTCGGTGCCGGTCTGGCACGTGACCCAGCGGGCACCGTCCCACGCCTCCCACACCAGCGGCGGCTGCCGCGGGTCGACACCCACGCCCTCCACGCGGCTGTCCAGACGTACGGCGACGATGCACCGTGGGACGGCGGTGGGCAGCCCGAACAGCAGGGCGTCACCGGGCTCCGGCCGGGACTGGAAGCACGGGATGTCCTTGCCCGCGCCGAGCGGTGCGGTGCGGTCGGTCTGTTCGCCCGACACCGGCGCGGTGACCAGCCGGACCAGCGAACTCGGCACGATCGGCAGGTCTTCGGAGGTCGAGAACACCACTGCCTCCTCGGCGTCGCCGCGTGAAGTGGCGACCTCCGTACCCGCCGGGAGCCGCACGGTCTCCGGCTGCGGCGCGGACAGCCAGAAGTCGACCTCCGCCCGTGCCACCGACGGCGGGAACAACGTGACGCCCAGCAGGTCGAGGAAGGCCGAGTAGTTCTTGTCCGGTACCCGGTTCAGCCGGTACAGCAGCTGGTCGACCATGTACGCGAACGTCTCGATGAGCGTGACCCCGGGGTCCGACACATTGTGGTCGGTCCACTCGGGAGAGCGCTGCTGTACATATCGCTTGGCCTCGTCGACGAGCTGCTGGAAGCGCCGGTCGTCCAGGTTGGGTGAGGGCAGGGCCATCAGCGCACTCCCACTTCTTCGGAGCCCTCGGAGGACGGGATGGTGTAGAAGGGGAAGACGAGGTTGCGCAGGTCGTTCGTGGCCCGCACGGTGTAGCGCACGTCGATGTACAAGGTGCCCTCCTCGACAGCGTCGAACGCGATCACCACATCGGTCACGTCGATGCGCGGCTCCCAGCGCTCCAGCGACGTACGGACCTCGTGCGCGATGCGCCCGGCGGTGGCGCCGTCACCGGGTGCGAAGACGTAGTCGTGGATGCCGCAGCCGAACTCCGGGCGCATCGGCCGCTCGCCCGGCGCCGTGCCGAGCACCAGCCCGATCGCCTCCTCGATCTCCCGGTCCCGCTCGACCATGCCGATGCCGCCCGTGGCGCCGACCCGCAGCGGGAAGCCCCAACCGCGTCCGATGAATCCGCCGCCGCTCACATCGGGCCCCCGATCAGTACGTTCAGCGCACCGCTGATGATGGGCGCGCCGCAGGTGGTGTTGTCCCGCATCCGGGCGGCGGGCAGCCCGCCGATCAGTACCTGACCGGTGACCGCGGCGGCCGGGTTGGGCATGATCACGTTTCCCGGCCCGAGCGCGGCGTGCGGGGGGACGACGCACACGTGCAGGCTCCCGGTGACGGCCGCGGGCCGGCCGCCGATCAGCACGGTGGCGACGGCCACCGCACCCGGGGGCGGGGTGCCGATGAGGCCGCCGTGGGCGGTGCTGTCGCCCGTGCGGGCTGCGGGGGGCATGGCCGGTGTTCTCCTTGCTGGGAAAGGGACTTCTGGAGGTATCGGACGGTTGGTGGGGTTGTCAGTTGATCCTGATGAGCTTGGCCTTGAGTACGCCGAGCAGTCCGCCGTCGATCGTGACCCCCGTCTTGCCGTTGACGGTCACCGAGCTGCCCTTGATGTTCACGTCGCCCGTTCCGGCGTCGAGTGTGATCCCGGACGCGGAGAGCGTCACGGAGCTCAGCGCCCGGGTGCCGCCGCGGGCGTACACCGTCAGCGCGATCTCGCTCCGCCGCTCGTCCAGGGTGACTTCGAGGCGTTTGTCGCCGGTGGCCAGCCGGACACCGGACGGTCCGCTCGGGGCGTCCAGCAGCTCCATCCGGTTGCCCGAACGGGACACCAGGGAACGGCGGTTGACCTTGCCGCTGGTCGGGTCGACCAGCGGAACGTCGTGGGGCGACGGCTTGTCGACCCCGTTGTAGAGGCCGCCCAGCACATACGGGCTGTCCAGCAGCCCCTGCTCGAATCCGACCAGCACCTCGTCGTTCACCTCGGGGCTGAACACCCCGCCGCCGCCCTGGCCGCCCCACTGCACGGTACGGACCCAGTCGGTCACATAGGTGTCGTCGAGCCAGGGGAACTTCAGCCGGACCCAGCCCCGTTCGGCCTTGCCCTCACGGATGTCGGTGACCACGCCGATCGCGAGACCCGGGATGCGCGGTCCGCGCGAGGGTGCGTTGGAGCCACTGCTCAGTCCCGCCAGCGAGCGGTCGGACGCCGCGCTCACCAACACGGTCGTACGGTAGCCGCCGTTCGGTTCGAGGACGTGGTGCGCGGCGGTCGCCGTGTAACGCCCCGCGAACGCGGGCCCGACGTTGCCGAGGGTCACCGGCTCGCCTGCCCGCAACTGGGGATTGCCCTCGGCGACCGCCTCGATCTCGCCGAACCCGGAACTCACCGAAGCGGCCACCGATCCGGCCACGGCCCTGGTCTCGGCCTGGGTCCGGTACGGGGTGTCGGTGACCGTCATCCGGGCGTTCGGGCCGAACGCCCCGGCCGCGAGCGATGGGCTCATCCCGGGGGACACCGTGTCACTGCGGATGGACTGCTCGCGGGCCACCAGTCGTGTTTTGGTGTCGACGTTCCAGCCGCGCACCTCCACACTGTCCGCCCCGTCGGCAGCGGTCAGCACGGCCCGCAGGGCCAGCAAATTGCGCCCGTACTCCAGGACCATCGGGTGCCGGGTGGCGGAAGTGGCGGGCGAGGGTGCCGACGCGGCGGGCTTCGGTTTCACGAACTGCAACAGGCCCTTGTCGTCCACCCGCACGTGCGCGCCGCTCTCGCCCGCGAGGTACTGGAGGAACTCCCAGTCCGAGACATTGGGCTGGGTCAGCTGCTTGTACGTGATGGGCGCGGCCTCGATCCTTCCGCAGGCCAGCCCGGCGCCCGCAGCGACCTTGCGGACGATGTCCGCGGTCTTCATGTTGCGGAAGGCCACCACCTTCCGTCCGCGCTGAAGCCGGTGGGCCTTCGAGAAGGCGCGCACGACCGTGAACGAACCAGTGGTGTCGCTGTCCAGCTCGACCGCCGTGACCTCACCGGTGAACAGCCGCTCGCGCACCCGCTCCTGCACGGTGACCACGGATATCTTCAGCGGGGTGCCGATGGTGAGACCGGTGGCGGTGAGCAGCTTGTGATCGGGGTCCCGGTACATCAGCACGGCGGTGTCCGGCAGACCGACGTTCTCGTCGACCACGCAGCTCACCAGTTGGGCGGCCCAAGCGGGTGGCAGTTCACCAGGGGCCTCGACGATCGGATCCGCGGCGAAGGAGCGGCCGGGGGCGGTCACCGGCCGCCCTCCGGAGCGTGATTTTCCAGTCCGGGTACGACCAGCTCCCTGCCGGGGATCAACTGCATCGGGTCGTCGATGTCGTTGGCGTCCGCGATCGTGCGCCACGCGGTGGCATCGCCGTACTCCCGCCAGGCGAGCAGCGGCAGGCTGTCACCGGCGACGACCCGGTGGGTACGACGTGCCTCCCGCGAGCCCGACGTGGGGTTCTGACCGGCCGGATCGACGCTTGCCTCCTCGATCGAAAGGGAGCAGGTGGCGCGCAGCGGCTTCCCGTCGACGTCGAACAGCGTGTACGAGACGGAGAGGTTGGACAGCACGCCGTCGAACGAGGTTGTCTTCGACGTGCCCCAGTCGAAGCGCACCCAGGGGCTGGCGGGCGTCTTGCGGGCCAGGCTGCTCGGGGTGGGAACACAGGCCAGCATCAGCTGCTCCACCGCCTTCTCCACCGAGTTGTCATGGGTGGCCGTGGCGTCCAGGAAGACCTCCAGGGACAGTGCCCGGGGCCCGCTGCCCACGAATTCGGGCAGCGCGGACTGCCCGGCCATCCGGGACGGAGTGCGCCGCCACTCGGTGCTCTTGCTCAGCGACAGCTTCGCGGGGTTGAACTGCAACGTGAGCCGGGCGAGACTCCCGCCCGGTTTGGCGCCGACGGTCGCCGGCGGTTCCATGATGGTCAGCTGGGCGCGAGCACGGCTCGTACGGACAGCGGGTGACATTGCGCTCCTCCTTCCCGATCTTCTCTGCTACCTGTACCTGTCAAGGAATATGACGATTCATCAGGAAGGCTCCAGGCCCTCGTGCGCGATCTCCAGCGTCTCGATCGCCGCCTGGGAGCTGGCGGGGTCGAAGGACGGACCCTGCCAGCGCACCGGTACGATGCCGTGCACCTGCCAGCTGATGATGCGGCTGAGGTCCGGACGGAGCGCGACGATCTCACCGTCCTTGGGCTCGACCCGCTGGATCGTCTCGTTCAGCCACCGCGCGATCTTGAGCGTGTCGGCGGTCACCGGGCGGGTCAGCGTGATGTTGGTCCAAGTGATCCGCCCCGGCAGCTGCCAGGTGAAACCGTTGTTGCCGCCCTCGGCGTAACTCTCCATCTCCACCTCGGCGCCCAGACCCGAGCAGGTGTGGAAGGCCCCCAGGTCGCTGCCACCGATGACGAGCTTGAAGAACACACTCGTTGCGAAGATGTTGTCCGTCATGTGCTTCTCTTTTTCTCTGCTGTTCACCAAGTGTCATGCCGTGCCAGGCGGACCCGCCGTCAGCGGCGACCGTCGTACAACCGTCCGGCACGCTCCCGACCTCTGCGCATGTCCGCGCGGATCAGCCGACTCACCGGATCGAGCAGACGGCGGGCCAGTTCCTCGATGTCCGCCCCCGTGACCCGGTTCGCGGGCGGAGCGTCTGCGGTGGCCGGGCCGGCTGATCCGGTCCTTTCCGACGGCTCGGCGGGCCTCACCGGGGCCGCCCTCACCGGAACTCCGGTGATTCCGGCTTCGGCCGCCGCGCGCTGAAGCGCCTGAGTTGTGGTCCCGGAACTGCCGGCTCCGGCGGCCGGAGCGGGTGCGCGTTGCGGAACCCGTACCGAAAGGCTCGGTGGTCCGGTGACCGGAGCACCGCCTCCGGCCGCCGGTCCGGTGGCGGTGGGACCGGCGGACTCGGGCACCACCGGCATCGCCATCCGCTGTACGGGTGCGGCGGCTGCTCCGGGCCGGTCCGGTGCGGGCGGATGCGGGCGCGCGACCGGTACCGACTGAGCGGCGGACCGCACGGACGGGGTGGAGGGGGCCACGGACGGGGTGGCAGGTGCGGGTCGTGGCGCAGGGGACAGCGGTCCGGGGCGGTGGGCGGGTCGTGGCTCCGCGGGCTCGGTGGGGCGGGTGCGCGTGCGCGGAGGTGCCTGCCGGGTTGCCGCACCCGATGACGTCCGGTGCTCCCCGGTCGTCGAACTCCCGATCCCCGGCGACGGCAAGCCGGACCCCGGCTGCTGTACATCACGACGCCAGGTGGCTGCCACGACCGGCCGGGTTGTGCCTGCTGTCGCCGGCGGCGCGGAAAAGCCCTCACCGGACCCGGTGCTCACCTTCAGAGCCCTGCCTGCGAGCAGGTTCCGCGACCGCGGGACGGCGGGCGACGGCTCCCCGGTGCCGGCGGCAAGACCGGATGCCCTTCCCTCCGCCCGCTCGGGGGCAATCCTTTGGATACGTACGGGAGCAGAGGGAGCAGAGGGGGAAGGAGGGGTGACGGGCGTGCTCGTAGGCGTACGCGTGGTTTGCACCGTGCGCTGGACAGCCCCAGGTTCCGGTGAGGACGCAGCGGGCGGAGCAGGCACGGAGGACGAGCGCACCGGCATCTCGGAAGGATTGTTCAGGGGCGTCGGCATCAGTGTGGGCTCAGCTGCTGCGGAAGGCGGGGGCACCGCGGGATTCCCCGCCGATGTCGTGCCCTGTCGCGGGCCCGTGGTTCCCGGCTGTGCCCGACGGCGGTCACCGAGTAGCGGAGCGTCGTTCCGGAGCCTGGCTGTCGACGGAAGCGAGGGGAGGGGGGTGCCGATCCCGCCACGGATACGAGCCTGTGAGCCGGCTCCGTGGGGCTGTGGCGACTTCGGCGACCGCGCAGGGACCGAAGGCTTCGACGGCTCGTGCCCGCTGGGGTGTTGCGTCCGTTCCCGCCCGGATACCGATGACTGTTCCGGAGCCGGAGCAGGTGCCGGAAGAGGTGCCGGTGCCGACTGTATCGGCAGGGGAAGCCGGGGCGTCCGGGGCGGCTTGGGGGTCCGAGCCTCCGGGGAAGGCTGCTGACGCACCGACGGCTTCGGTGCCTCGTGCGAAGGCGCGGTCACCGCGGGGGTTGCCGCGTCCGGTGCCTGGCGTTGGAGCACGGGCATACCCGCTGACTGTTGCCCTTCCGGGGCGGACGGTACGACCCCGCTCCGCGCTGCCGGGTCGGAGGGCACGACCCCGGTGGGCAGTTCCCGCAGGGGCTTGCCCAGGGCGGGGCGCACCGTCGCGGTGGTGGGACGGTCGGTGGTGCTGTCCGGTGTCGGTGCGGTTTCCGGCGGGGCAGCAAGAGCCGCTCGGCCGGAACCGTCCGGCGGGGCGGGCGCGGTCCGCTGCGACACGCCCTGCTGCACGGCGGTGGTGGTGGCGGTGGTGACGGGCGTGGCCGGTGCGGAGGCCGCGGCCGGCGGGATCCCGGCGATGTGCCGCAGTGCCATCGCCGGACGGCGGGCAACGATCAGGGGCGGGGCGGTCCGCCGCGGACGTACGGCGGCGGGCCGGGCCCGCTGGAGCGAATCCGGTGCCGGTGCGGTGTTCGCGGAATGCTGCGACGCCGGTGCGGCGGCCGGGCCCACAGCCGGTCCCGGACCCGCGACTGACGCCGTGCCCTTCGCCGGGGCCGCCCCTGCCCTGGCTTCCGGAGTGGTTGCGCCGTCCCCGCCGCTCTGCCGCCCCGGTGCCCGGCTCCCGGAGGAGCCGGGGGACGAGGAGCGAGGTGACGTCCTACCGCTCGACCGCTGGACGGTTGCGGCGGCCGGCTTCCCGCCGGCCCTGCCGCTGCCGATCGCGTTGCCCGCCGTGAGAGGTGTCAGGTCCGCCGCAGGCTCCGCCTCCCCGTCCGCACCGGTCCGGGCGGCACGCAGGAGCAGCGGTCCGCCGGGAGACGCGGAACGCCCGCCGCCCGGACGGGCGACGCCGTGGATGAGGCCCACCGGTGCGGACGGCAGTACGGCATGGCCGAGTTCGCCCGCGAACGTGAGGTTCTGCCACGAGGCGAGGCCGGACCTGAACCGCAGTCCGTCACTCACCCCGATCGAGGACCGGGCGACGGTCACCGTCGGCGGCGCGACCTGCCGCCAGCCGCCGTCCCAGCCACTGTCCCGCTGATCGACCCCGCTGTCGCTCCGGTCGGCTTCCAGTTCCGGACTGCGCCCGGTGACGGCTTCGGCCCCGCCCCGGGAGGACGTTCCGGGCTGCTGCCGGTCCTCTCGGCGGAACCAGTTTCCGAAACCCACACGATCACCCGCTCTCGTTGACGCGGGTGTTGATCCGCGCTATCTCCCGCACCCACTGCTGACGCTCGCCGTGGGTGAGGTCGAGAATGTCCTCTCGCTGCCAATGGAAGTGGTAGGCGACGTACGCGATCTCCTCCCGCAGTCGGGGAAGCGCGTACGTCACGATTCCCCCAGGCGCCCACCCGAGAGGTCCACCTCGAACGATCCGTGGCACAGCGGGCAGGTCACCGCGGCATGAGTGTGACCCTCACTGTTGATCCGGCGGTAGAAGTCCTGGAGGAACGCCACGTCCGTGGCGTACATTCGCTCGACGACCCCGGCGTGCACATCGGTGATGGTGCCGAGCTGGGTGATCACCTGGCTCAGCAGCACCACGGACAGGTACGCCGGGTTCTCCTTCACCCGCAGGTCGATCTGCGGGCGCAGCTCGTCCCGGGCCGTCGCGAGCCGCATCGAGCCGCGCCGGTGGACCTGGCCCTCGTCGTCGACGTAACCACGGGGGAGCTCGAAGTCGAACTCCGTGCGCAGCTCCTGCTGGTCGCGGTCACGGTCCCGGGCCAAAGACGGCGCGGGAGCCTCCTCGCGTGCGGCGGGCGGGGCGGATGCGAGGCCGTCGAGGAGTTCGTCGAGCCCGCCCGACGTAACGGTCCTGCGCCTCATTCGACCACGATCTCCTCGAAGGTGATGGTCACCGTCTCGGTGGCGGCACTGGACTCGCCGGCCTTCAGTGAGGGGCCCTCCCACTTGCTGGCCCACCCCTGCATCAGCTGGATGCGCCGGACCGTCTCACCCTTCGAGTCCTTGATCTCGATGGTCAGGTTCTGGCGCGCGGTGTCGACAGCCCCGTTGTTGAGCGTCTCCTTGATCCAGTTGGTGAACTCGCTGCTCTTGTCGAGTCCGCGAGTGATCGTCACCTCGCCCGCCTGACGGGCGCCGGGCTGCTTGCGGATGATCTGCTTGCCCTCGGCGGTCACCTGACGGACCTCGACGACTTCCTCCTCGACGGTCATGCCGCTGATCTCTTGGATCGACTCGACGAGATAGCCGCCGAGCTGCACGCCGAAGACGTGGGTGGAAAGAGCGTCGCCCTCTGCCATGACTTTGTGTCACCTGTTCCGTTTGCGGACCCTGCTGGGTCACTCGTTGACGAGGCTGGTGCTGTCGGAGAACTGCGCGAGGCGGAAGACCACGAACTCCGCGGGCTTCACCGGAGCCACGCCGATCTCGCACACGACCTGGCCGAGGTCGATCGACTCCTGCGGATTGTTGTCGCGGTCGCACTTCACGTAGAACGCTTCCTCGGCCGTGCGGCCGAAGAGGGCGCCCCGGCGCCACTCCTCGGTGAGGAAGGCGGTGACGTTGCGCCGGATGCTCGACCACAGGCGGTCGTCGTTCGGCTCGAACACCACCCACTGGGTGCCCAGGAGGATCGACTCCTCCAGGTAGTTGAAGAGGCGGCGTACGTTGAGGTAGCGCCAGGCCGGGTCGGACGAGAGGGTGCGCGCGCCCCAGATCCGGATGCCGCGACCGGGGAAGGCGCGCACGCAGTTGACACCGATCGGGTTGAGCAGGTCCTGCTCGCCCTTGCTGAGGCGGATCTCCAGGTCCAGCGCACCGCGGATGACCTCGTTGGCGGGAGCTTTGTGCACCCCGCGCTCGCCGTCGCTGCGCGCCCAGACGCCGGCGACGTGACCGCTCGGCGGCACCAGGGAGTTGTGACCGGTCGCCGGGTCGAAGACCTTGAGCCACGGGTAGTACACGGTCGCGTAGCGCGAGTCGTATCCGGCGTCGTCGTTGCGCCAGGTACGGACACGCTGGGCGTTCATGCCCGGCGGGGTGTCCAGGACGGCGACCCGGTCGCCCATCTGCTCGCAGTGCGAAATCACCGCCAGTTGGACGGCCTTGACGCCTTCCGCGTCGATGTCCCCGCGCTGGTAGGCGCTCATCAGGTCCGGAACGGCGACCATGGTGATCTCGTCGATCGCTTCGAGGCCCGCGAACCCCGTGCGGGCGGCGGCGTCGCCGACGTACTCGGCCGGGTCGATCCGAGCGACGCCGGCTCCGGGGGCGGCAGCGGTGGGCGCGAGGGAGAGGCTCTGGTTCTCGGGACGGGTCTGGGTCGCACCGGGCTGCTCGGTGACCTCGATGAGTTTGGACTGGCGGGCCTGGGTGACGAGATAGCCCTTGACGTTCTTGCGGGTGGAGACGTCGTGGGTCTCCACCACCTTGCCGGCCTGCCGCACCAGCAGCCGGAACCGGTCCTCCGGAGGGTTCTCGCCCTCGGCGTCGGTGACCTCGACGGAGAGCTCTCCGCTCGTACCGGGCCGTGCGGAGATCAGGAACCCTCCGATGGCGGCGGACGGTACCGTCCCGGACGCGGATTTCTGCGCCGGGTCCTGCGCGGGACCGCCGATGCGCACGATGTAGGCGGCGCCGCCACCGTTGGCGAAGTAGCCGTAGACCGCGGGGGTCAGGTATGTGTCGGCGGTGAAGGTGCCGAAGGTCTGGACGTACTGGTCCCAGTTCGTCACCAGCGTCGGCTGGTGGAAGGGGCCGGTCTCCGCGAAACCGACGAGGGCTGCGACCGCGGTGCCGACTCCCTCGATGGGTCGCGCTCCGGACTGCACCTCCTCCACGTAAACACCGGGGGTGAGGTACGACGGCATGCTCGCTCCTTCGCGTGGTCATTCGTTCACCGCCGAGTCTTCCTCGGTGGCTGTGACGGACAGTAGGTCTCAAAGTCCTGGACACGGGGCAAGGATGCTGCCTTCCCAGGCACCCGCGGGACAGGAAATGCTTCCCTTTGCGGACGGGGTTCGGCGGTCGCCTCATTTCCCGGTTCGGGCGCGTGACAGAAAGGTGGACTCCGGATTTGCGGAAGCCGTCCGCCGGCAGGGGACTCGACGGAATTCAGCCAGAATTCGCAGGCCTCGACTGTCCGATCGGGATTCGCTGTCCGAATCCGGTCCTTGACCGCCCCACCGTGGCGGCGTTCCCCGAGGGGTCTGTGACCGGAATCTCCTCACTCACTGCCGATGTCACAGGAACCCGGGCAGTCCGGTCTACCTCTCATGTGCACAGGAGAAGGAAACTGCCAAAGACCGGAAGCCGGGTTTTCGTGGAGCGGGATTTCTGCTGTTCTCGTCCCCCGTGGGGGGACAGAGGAGGCCGGACGCTTTGTGTCTACGGTGCGAGATCGCTCAGCACGCCGCTGACATTGAGTACCTGGTGACATTCGGAGGCCTGAGTTCCGGTCGCCGGCGTGCCAGGTTTGGCGCAGGCGACGGACGCGGTGACCGTGTCGTTCTCCTGAATCTGGATGGGGGTGACCCAGTGATAGTCCTGGTTGCGAAAGGTCTCCAGAGCGATGGTGGTGATCTTCCGCTCCCCGAAGGAGATGGTCAGTACACCTTCGTCGCCCTGGAAGTTCGCCACCACGATGTCCGTGATACCGAATACCTTTCCCTGCGGAACCCGGTACGTCCCCTTCTTCTTCGCCCTGGACCCGGTCTGCACATCGATCGTCGCCGAGCTCTGCTGGGTGCCCCCGGCTCCCCCGCCCGTTCCCGAACCGGAGCCTCCGGACGCGTCCGGCTTGTCCGCACCGTTCCCCTGCTCCTCGTTCTCCTCCCCCTGGCCACCGCCCGGATCGCCCGTGCCGCCCGCCGTTGCCGAACCCTGTTGCCCGTTGCCGGGCGTCTTCTCCTGCGCGGCCTCGGTCGCCGCCTGCTTCGCGGTGCTCCGCACCGCGGGCCGCACCAGCGTGAACCACGCGATCAGCAGCGCGAGCAGCGCGGCCAGGACGATCAGCAGCCACTTGGGCAGCACGGGCAGTTGAGCGAACTCACCCGGCAGCGCCTCGGGCCGGTCGGGCTGCTCGTTGTTGGCGTCCCGCTCGGTACTTTCGGCAGCCTCGACCTCGAACGGCCAGGCGACCGGCTCGCCGAACCAGATCAGTTTCCGGGCCCGGACCCGCAGACGTATCTCGGTGGACTCGCCCGGTTCCAGGCGCCGTTGGCCCGGAGTGAGTGCCAGGCGGAGTTCCTCCCCGGCCTGCTTGCCGGTGAGGGCGACGTCGATCGCGGTGTTCCCCTTGTTCTGCACCGAGGTCCGGAACCGGGCCTCCAGCCAGCCGCGACGTCGGCTCGGGTCCAGCTCCGCCCGGAGCTCGTGAAAGGGCTCGACGATTACCGTGGCCTCGGGGACCGCCACCGACTCGGGGTGCTCCGTGGGCAGAACGCGGACACCCAGGGGTATCTCGCCGGCCCGGACCTCGTGGGACCGGGGCGGCGCGAGCCGCACGGTCACCACCTCGGAAGTGCCCGGGTAGAGGGACACACGCGCTGGCTCGACGGTGCTCCACGCGGCGCAGTCGCCAACCACTTCGAGCGTGTAGGCCTCGACGATGTCGCCGTCGTTGCGCACGGTCAGGGTCGTCGTCGCTTCAGCGCCGGGCGACACCGTCACTGTGGGCATTTCGAGTTCGGCATATGTGGTCACGGTGCGACGTTAAGCCGCCCCTGCGTTTCCGCAGCAGAGACACAAGGGCAAGAAGCGGGCAGGGGTGGTGCCCCGACGGCACACCGGCACGGTGTCCCCGCGACCCCTCCCCGGGCCCGATCCCCGTGCCGGAGGCCGGTGCGGTCGAGAGCGGCAACAGGCACATCGGTGGGAAGTATCTGAGGAAGACAGGCACGGAACGATGACAACGACGGACATGAAGAACAGAGCGGCGGAACGCGGCCAGTACCGCAGGCCCGCTCCATCGGGGCGGTCGGCCGAGGGCAGCGTCAAGGGGGATTCCGGGGGCAGGGTCTCCGTAGCGGTGTACGCGGAGGACCTGATCCTGCAGACCGGCATGGTCCACCAGTTGCGCCTGCGGCCCGAGATAGAACTGATAGCGGAGTCCGAGGCCGACCGGGCCCAAGTCTCCTTAGTGGTTGTGGACATGGTGGACGAGCCCACCATCCAGCTCCTGCACCGCCTTCAACGCAACAGTGCGACCCGCACCGGACTCGTCGTCGGATTCTTCGAATCGGGCGCGCTCCAGACCATGATCGAGTGCGGCGTCGCCGCCGTGCTGAGGCGCGGGGAGGCCAACCAGGACAGTCTTGTCCACATGGTGACGGCGATGGCGAACGGTGAAGGCGTGCTGCCGGGTGACCTGCTCGGAAAGCTCCTCGACCATGTCAGCAGTCTCCAGCGCACCGTCCTCGACCCCCGGGGGCTCTCGCTCTCCACCCTCACGACGCGGGAGGCGGAGATGATCAGGCTGGTGTCGGAGGGCTTCGACACAGCGGAGATCGCACAGAAGACCTCATACTCCGAACGCACCGTCAAGAACGTGCTGCACGAGGTGGCAACACGCCTCGAACTGCGTAACCGGGCCCACGCCGTCGGCTACGCCATGAGGCACGGACTCATCTGAGTCCCACCTCGCGCTCCCGTGCGGACGGTGTGCCGATGCCGCCGCACGGGAGCGCGTCGGCGTTCCCGGAGAGGGGAGCCGGAGGGGCGGACGCAAAGGGCAGCGGATCCTTCCCCCGGCCCGGGTACTCGGGGCCTGTTCCCGGTTCCGGGCGAGCGGGATGCTGGCGAGGGGAGCGTCATCAACCAGACTGTGAGGTGGGCCGTGACCGGCACTGCTGGCCCGGCGAGGCGAAACCGGCTGCACCGACTGGCGGGCGTGGTGGTGCTGTTGGCGCCGCTCCTGGTGGCGGGCTCCGCGTCCGCTCCGCAGCGAGCGCCACGGCCGGCCGCGGCGGCGGACGAGACCCCGGTCGACGCCGGGCGCATCACCTACGCCGGGACCGAGCACCGCAGCCTTGGCCGGGTCACCAGTATGTCCAACTCCGACCCGCTGTTCGGGCCCGGTCCGGCCCACTACGACCAGGACCCGTTCGTACGCGGCGACGTGATGGTCTTCACCAGCCTGCGCGACAGTGTGCGGCCGCAGGTGTACGTGCGCGCGGCGGACGGAGCGGTACGCAAGCTCACGGCCGACCGGGATGCCGCGCACCCCGAACTCTCCCCGGACGGGCGGACCGTGGTGTTCGACTCTGCGGAGCGGGGCGCGGACGGCGTGGTCCAGCGCGAGCTGTGGACTGTCGGCGTCGACGGCACCGGTCTGCGGCGGCTGACGGACACCCGTAACAACGAGACCTCCCCGACGTTCTCCCCGGACGGCACGCGCATCGCGTACTCCTGCGACTCCGGCGACGGGGGCATCGGACTCATCTACGAGCGGGCCGTGTCCGGCGGCTCGGCGAGGGTCATCAACGAAGCGGCCGGTGACGCGACCGAACCGGTGTGGAACCCGGTGGACGACGACGCGCACCGCGCCCAGGTCGCGTACACCCTCACCGCGAAGGCCGGCGCGCAGCCGCAGCTGCGGGTGACCGAGGGCCGCCCCGGCACCGACCGCCCGCTGCTCGCCGGTGCCCATGTCGGCTGGCGCGCCCGCTCGGCCGCCTGGCTGGCGGACGGGAACGGCCTGCTCTTCCTCGGCCCCGGCGCCCCATGCGGGTGCGAATACGACCGTGTCTACCGGACGATCGCCTTCGACCCGGCCGAGCCGACGATCGAACTCGACGAGGACCGCGCGGTCGAATCGCCCACCTGGACCGGCCCCCTGGACACCGGGACCGTCATCGTGACCCGGCGAACGCCGCGCAAGGCGGTCGACGTGACGCTCCAGGACGTCCGGCAGGACGGTTCGGACCCGCGGGACCTCGGGCTCTCCATCTTGCGGGAGGATCCCGACGCCACCACGAACACCAACCCCGACGATGACCCGTTGTTCAACCCGCAGGCCACGTACGACCCGTGGACCGAGCGGCAGAGCTACACACCGGACGGCCGCCGCATCGTCGTGACCCGCTTCGAGGGTCTGGAAGACGCACGCTTCGAGCGGATCTGGTTGGCCGACGCCGACGGCACCCACGAGACGGCGATGCCGCTCGCCGGACGCGGTCCCCGTGACTGGGACACCGACCCCACGTTCTCGCCGGACGGCACCAAGCTGGCGTTCACCAGGACCTCGCCCGGCGGGGTCGGCGAGAAAGCGGGGCCGAGCAGCATCCTCATCGCGGATGTCGCCACGGGCGCGATCATCGGCAAGGTCGTTCCCCCGGCGGGGCAGTTGGCGGGGCAGGACGCGCAGCCGGCCTGGTCGCCGGACGGCACCACCCTCGCCTTCACCCGCAACCATGTGATCCGGGGCCTGGGCGGCATCAAGCACATCTGGACCGTGCCGGTGGCCGCGCTCGACCAGCAGCGGGACCTCAGCGCCACGATCTGCCCCAATGAGTGCAAGAAGATCGACGACAGCCCCGCCTTTTCCCCTGACGGCACCACCATCGCCTTCAACCGGAAGGACGGCGGCAACGACCAGGGCAGCGGGCGCGGCGGCATCGTGGTCACCTCGCTGAACGGTGACGAGTGCCGGGTGGTGCTCCCGTCCGTCCAGCGCGACAACCCCGACGCCTGCCACCAGGAACTCCCGGACACCTCACCGACCGGCCCCTTCCAGCCCCGTGACGTGGCCTGGTCGCCGGACGGGGGGCGGCTGGTGATGAGTTCACGCCGGGCGTCCGGACCGAACTCCCCGGAGCAGCTGTCCGTGCTGGACCTCTCCTCCGGCACCCTGACGCCGTTCGGCGAGCGGCTGACCGGGCGGCAGAAGGAGCCCGCCTTCCAGCAGTCGGTCGACCTGTCCCTGACCGCGCCGCCCACCGCCCCCCCGGTGGAGGCCGGGGCCACCGGGGAGGTGACGGTCACGGTCACCAACCGGGGGCCCGCCTCCTCGCCCGGCTCCGTGTTCACCGTCGACGCCCCGCCCGGGGTGCGCCTGGAGGAGCTCACCGCCCCGGCCGGGTCCTGTGCCGCCGGGTCGCCCCAGTGCGAGCTGGGGGTGCTTCGGCCCGGCCAGAGCGTGACGGTCACCGCCCGGCTGACCGGGGTGACGGCGGGGGACCAGCGGATCGGCTGGTCGGTCGCCGGCGCCGTACTGGACCCGAACCCCACGGACAACGCCACCGGGACCGTCGTCCCGGTCCGGGACGCACCGGCACCCACTCCCACCCCGACCCCTACGACCTCGCCGCCCCCGCCCCCACCCCCGGCCCCCCTGCCGCCCGAGCCCGATGCGGGCCCCGGCGTCGTCGTGCGGGCCCAGCCCAGCCCCGGCTTCGTCGGCGGCCGGGTGGTGGTGACGTACACCGTGCGCAACGGACGCAACGCCCTCGCCACCGGGCTGCGGCTGAAGCTCGGCCTGCCCGCACGCATCCCGGCAGGTCCGCTTCCGGCGGGCTGCACGGCCGGGGTGTGCACACTGCCCGACCTGGCTCCGGGAGCCTCCACGGTGGTCCGGGTCGTGCTCACGCCCGACCGGGCACGGAGAACGACCATCACCGGCACACTGACCACGACCGGTACCGACGCCGACACCCGCGACAACGTCGCCAGGACCCCGCTGCGCATCCTTCAACCCCGCATCGTCGCGGTGCCCGCCGTCGGCAAACCGGGGTTCGTCACCTCCGTACGGGGCAAGGACTTCCCGCCGGGAGCCCTGGTGCGGCTCACCTGGAAACCGGGGATCACGGCGGCCGCGCCGCCCACCGTCCCGAGCGCGGACCGCATGTTCATCGCGCAGCTGCTGATCCTGATGAAGGACCGGACGGGGCCGCGCACCATCACCGCCACGGGGCCCGGGTTCAGCCCGGTCACCACCCCCTTCCTGGTGGTCGACGGCACCATGGTCCCGCCGGGCGAGGTGGGACGCCGGTGATCCACGAAGTGGACGAGGGGCTGCGGCTGTTACTGGTCGACGCCGGCCTCCAGGAGAGCGGCGTGGACCTGGTCTTCGACGCACCGACGAAGGACTGGTCCGGCCGGCGCAACGCCCCCACGATCAGTGTCTTCCTGCACGGCATCCGTGAGGATGCGGCCCGCCGCCGTACCGGCACGGCCGAGGAGCACGACGACCAAGGAATAGTCATCGGTTGGCGGACCCCGCCGCGCTGGTTCGAGCTGACTTATCTGGTGACGGCCTGGACCAACCGCCCACAGGATGAACACCGCCTGCTTTCCGAGGTGTTGCGCTGCCTCGTACGGTCGGACGTCCTGCCTGCCCGTATGCACACGGGCAGCCTTGCCGAACTCGGGCTGACCGTGGAGATCGAGGCGGCGGGTCCGGGCACCGACGGGCCGTCCGCCTCGGACGTGTGGTCCGCGCTCGGCGGTGAGCTCAAGGCCGCGATCGACCTGCGTGTGTGGGCACCGCTGGCCGGCGAACGGACTTCCGCCGGCCCGCCGGTCACCGAAGGGCTGGTGGTGAAGGCCGCCGCCGCACGGGATGGCGACGGGGCGGGGCCGGGGCGCCGGCTGCGCTACGACGGGGCGTCCGACCCCGGTGGGCAGGGCTTTGCCGCAGAACGTGAACGGCAGTTGCCGCCCGGCCGGCGCAGGCGCGGGGGCGCGGCTCGATGACCACGACACAGGGCACCCATGCCGTCCGTGAACTGCCCGGCACCCCGACGGTGGGCATCGAGGACCTTTGGGAGCGGTTGATCCACGTCGAGCAACGGGTCAGGCACGCCGTGGCGGCCCGGCGGGCCGTCGACCCGGAACCGGACGATCCGTACCGGGGGCAGTACCTCACCCCCGAGGCGGTCGAGCGGATCATGGCGTCCCGCGACGCGTTCGCGCCCGTACCGGCGTACGGCTCCGAGCCTTCGCCGCACTCCCCGCCCGGGAGCCGGATCCGGCACCTCGCCGAGAACTTCGGCCTGGTACCGCTGGATGTCGACCTCCTGCTGGTCGCGATGGCCCCGGATATCGACATCCGGTTCGAGCGGCTCTATGGCTACCTCAACGACGACCTCACCCGGCGCAGACCGGCCATCGGCCTGGCACTGGAACTCTGCGGGCTGCCCGCCGCGAGCTCCGGCCGCTTCCGGTTCTCGCCGTCCGCCCCGCTGATCGCAGGCGGGCTGCTGGAGGTCCTGGAAGCCGACCGCCCGCTGCTCTCGCGGGTGCTGCGGGTTCCGGACCGGATCACCGCGTACCTGCTCGGCGACGACGAGCCCGATGGGAGGCTGCGCGGGCTCGTCCGGGTGGTCGGGCCCGAGCACGAGCCGGACACGGGACCGGAGGCCCTGCGGGTCGCAGCGGCACTGGGCACGGGCAGCGGCTTGGTGCATCTGCTCGACCGGGGAGGCGACCCCGGCAAGCTGGCAGTCGAGGCGCTTCACGCCGCAGGGCGCCGTCCGCTGGTGGTCGACATCGCGGCACTCGGCGCCGCTCCCGAACCGGCGAAGCTTGTACGGACCCTGGCGGCCGAGGCCCGGCTGAGTCGCAGCGGCGTCGTCCTCGGGCCGCTCGAATCGCTCGCCCCCGAGCGGCCCGAGGGAGCCCAGTTGCTCGGTGGTCTCTGCGCGGCGGTCAGCGGTGCTCCCCTGATCGCGTTCGGAAAGAAGAACTGGGATCCACTGTGGACCAGGGAGAGCCCGGTTCCGGTCAGCGTCCTGCCCCCCGCCCCCGCGGGCGTGGCGCGGCAGTGGCGTCGGGCGCTCGCCGAGGCCGGCACGTCTGTCGGGCTGCCCGCCGAGAACGCGTCGGCCGACGAGGGACTCATCGAGGCCACCGCCTCCTACCGGCTCGACTCCGAGCAGGTGCGCAAGGCCGCCGTCGTCGCCTCCCGGCTCGCGGTCCTGGAGGAGCGTCCGGTGGACGCGCAGGACCTGCGCACGGCCGTTCGGGCACAGAACGGTGCGGGGCTCGAACGGCTTGCCCGTCGCATCGAGCCCGCGGTCGGCTGGGACGACCTCGTGCTGCCTGCTGCAACCCTTCGCCAGCTGTCCGAACTCGCCCTGCGCGCACGTCACCGTGAGCAGGTGCTCGGTCAGTGGCGGATGAGGCCGGGAGGCGGCCGGGGCCGAGGGGTCATCGCGCTGTTCGCCGGTGAGTCCGGCACCGGCAAAACCATGTCCGCCGAAGTGGTGGCGTCGGAGCTCGGCATGGAGCTCTACGTCGTGGATCTGTCCACCGTGGTGGACAAGTACATCGGTGAGACCGAGAAGAATCTCGAAAGGATCTTCGTCGAAGCGTCCGACGTCAACGGCATCCTGCTGTTCGACGAGGCGGACGCCATCTTCGGAAAGCGCTCACAGGTCAAGGACGCGCACGACCGCCACGCCAACGTGGAGTCGGCCTACCTGCTGCAGCGGATGGAATCCTTCGACGGGATCGCGGTGCTCACCACCAATCTGCGGGCCAATCTCGACGAGGCTTTCACCCGCCGCCTCGACGTGATCGCGGAGTTCCCCATGCCGGACGCCCAGCAGCGACTGGCCCTGTGGGACCGCTGCCTCGGGACGGCGATCCCACGCGACGCGGAACTCGACCTGGAGTTCTGCGCGGGCCGCTTCGAGCTGGCGGGAGGGTCGATCCGCGCCTGCGCGGTGACCGCCGCATACCTTGCGGCGGAATCCGGGAGATCGCTGGGCATGGAGCAGATCGTCTCGGCCGTGCTCCAGGAGTACCGCAAACTCGGCCGGCTGGTCCTGGAAAGCGAGTTCGGCCCTTGGCTGGACCGTGCGCAGGAACGGGGCGAAGGGTAGCGCCTTCGGAAACCCCGGCCGTACCTGCCCCGACCGGCGTGTGGGCCGGGGCGACGGTGTGCGTACCCGGAGGGCGGGAGACGCTGCCCTCGGAGAGAAGGCCTCTGCCCTGCGAGGCCAATCCTCCTGTCGAGTGCGCCGATAGGCTCGAGCCCACAGGGTGAGCGGCGTCCGATCCGACCGTCGTCGCCCCCGGTCGCGGCGGAAGGGGCTGGCAGCTGTGTATGCATACGAACGGTCGGCGAAGGCTGTCCGCCCGGGACCATCGGCGCGAGAGGCCGGACGTGCGGGGCCGGTGTTCCGGCCCGGACCCGGCCGTCTCACGCCCGCGCGGGCGATGGACCTGCAGCGCACCATCGGCAACGCCGCCGTGGCGCGCATGGTCGAAGAAGAGGCCGAGTACAGCGCATTCGGGCAGGAGAACCCGCAGCCCGTTCAGCGCTCCATGGCGCACGCAGTGCTCCGCTCGCCGGGTCGGCGGCTGGACGAGCCCGTCCGTACCGAGATGGAGGCACGCCTCGGCTCCGACTTCTCCGACGTCCGCGTGCACGACGACAGTGCGGCACGCGCCTCCGCCGCGGAGGTGGGTGCCCGTGCCTACACCTCCGGCCACCACGTCGTGATCGGTGCGGGCGGGGCTGACCTGCACACCCTGGCCCATGAACTGACCCATGTCATCCAGCAGCGCAAAGGACCCGTCGCCGGCACGGACAATGGCAACGGCCTCAAGGTCTCGGATCCTTCGGACCGTTTCGAACGCGAGGCGGAGGCCAACGCGAGGCGGGCCATGGCCGCACCGTTGGAGAGCGCGAGCGCACCCTCCCGCGAGAGCCCCGGGCAGACACGGAGCACGCCGCCCGCGTCCCCCGTACGGAACAGCCGCGGCCCTCGGACCCTCGCGGAACTGCAATGCACCGTGGGCAACACGGCGGGGTCGCAGTTGATCACAGTGTCCCGGATGATGACCGAGGGGGAGTTCAAGCAGAACACAGCGGCCTTCGGACCACGCGGCCGCTCCGATATCACCAAGGTGGACAACGCGCTCAAGGCGTTCTACGCCCTGCCGGACACCAGACAGGGCGCCCGGCTGCTCGCCCTCAAGGACATCGTCAAGGCGTGTGGCGAGTACGTCGCCCACAAGACCGAGGGAGGGGCGCGCGTCGGGGGCACCCAGCAGCTCGGCCAGCAGGCCGAGGGGGCGCAAGGACAGTTGGACCCCGAGGCTGTCTTCCGGGACCTACTGACCGAAGTCGACCGCATGATGAGCGAGGGGCAGAACCCGGACCTCGACATCCGCATGCCGGCCGGTGAGGCCCAGAAGGCGGCCCAGGCCGTCCCCGCGGACCGGTTCCACACGATGATGGGCGACTTCGTCCAGAAGTTGGGGGCGCTCCGTGAGGACCAGGCGCTGCCTGAGGAGACGCGCGCCGTCATCGGGGAACTGATGGCCGTCGTGCCCCTGGTGACCGTGATGCAGTACCCGCAGGGCGGCATGCCGGGCATGAAGCTCAATCAGACCACCGACGGTGGCGGCCCGGCGTTCACATTCAACGTCGACACCCAGGCCAGGGGTGGCACCTCCTTCCTGCTGGGACACATCGCCCACGAGCTGACCCACGTCGCGGCCCACCAGGCTTTCGGCAGCAGCCCGGTGATGGAGCTGGTGCAGTCCGGGGCGACCGATGCGGAGGTCGCGGCGCTGGCCGCCGAGCGCAAGCAGGCGCTCAGCGATCTGAAGGCGGCGCTGGCCGGAAACCCCGAGTTCGACGAATTCCAGCAAGGGATGCTGGAGGAAAAGCTGGTCTACGGCGCTCAACCGCACAAGCTGGAGCGGTACGCGGAAGCCTTCGCGAAGGCGAGCAAAGGGAAACCGGGCAAGATCACCACCGCGCAGAAGGACCGCCTGGTCGGCTGGGGCAAAGCGGCCGGAGACGCGTCCGGCACGCTGGTCGAGTACGACACCGTGCTCAACCAAATGCTGATCTATCTGCACATGTGGCAGATCAGCCAGGACAACCCCTTTTACGTGCGGCTGCGGGCGGCGGCACAGGCGGCGTACGACCGCCGCAGCCGCGCCCGCCGGTCCACTGACCAGCCGACGGATCAGCCGTCGTAGACGCTTCGCGGGTTGTCACGATGTCATGCGTCCAGTCGTCCGTGTCCACGGTCAAGGTGGAAGCCCCACGTGAGGTGCCCCACATCTCGGGGGAACCTCACGTCTCACACCAGCAGGCCGGCGGCCGACGGGATCGGTGGACCGGGACCGGCGCCGCGGTCCGGTCCCATCAACCCTGCTCGATGTGCAGATGAATCGGACCTCGCAGGACCGGGCTGGGCCGATACGGTGGCGGGTCGGCTACCAGCCGCGGCCGGTCGAGTCGGCGTACCAGTTCGCTCAGTGCGATCTGGGTTTCCAGCCGGGCCAGCGGGCCGCCGAAGCACAGGTGGATGCCGCTGCCGAACCCGAGGTGCTGGTTGTCCTGTCGATCGGGGACGAAGCGGTCGGGATCGTCGAAACGGTCCGGATCGCGACTGCCGGAGGCGAGCATGAGCATGATCTGCGAGCCCTTGGGGATGACGGTGTCGGCGATGGTGATGTCGCTGTACGCCGCCCGCCAGGGGATGATGTGGACGGGGGGTTCGTAGCGCAGCAACTCCTCGACCAGTCGCACGATCAGGTCCGGTTCGTCGCGCAGCCGTTGGAGTACGTGCGGGTCACGCAGCAGCGTCAGCACGCCGTTGGTGATGAGGTTGACGGTGGTCTCATGGCCGGCGATGAGCAGTAGGTGGGCGGTGCTGACTATTTCCTCGTCGGTCATCCGCCCATCGGGCCCGTCGTCGTTGGCCAGCTGTGACAGCAGGTCGTCGCCGGGCCGGTCGTGGCGTGGCTCCAGCAGCCCGCCGAGATACTGGTGCATGTCCTTGTTGGCCTGCACGCCACGGGTCAGTTTCTCCGGCGGGTCGCTCTTGGGGTTGTAGTCGAGCGAGTCGATGATGGCGTCGACCCACTGGTGGAACCGTGGTTCGTCCTCGCGTGGCACGCCGAGCAGGTGGCAGATCACGGTGACGGGGAACGGGTAGGCGAAGTCGTCGACGATGTCGATCAGCTGCCTGTCCGCGAAATCGTCGATCAGACTGCTGACGATCGCGGTCAGATCGGGTTGCATGCTGGTCACCAGCCCCGGGGTGCGCGGGGGGCCGAAGTGGCGCATCGCCAGGCGCTGCAGGCGGTCGTGCTCGGGCGGATCGATATTGATGAACGAAGGCGTGTCGCGCCCTACCGGTGGGTCCGCACGGCCGTGACGTGCCGCTCGCTCGGGTCATGGCCGGTTACCACTACCGTGGCGCCCTGGCTGAGCAGGGTGGGGCCGGGGAAGTCGACGGGCACCGGCTTCGCGTCGGCAGGTTGGTCGGGTGTGGGGCAGGGCGGCGGGAAGGGTGCAGCCGTCTCGATCAGCTTTCGGTAGTGGTCCAGCCACTTCGCGTTGTTGAAGCTGACCGCCGCGGTGACGCGGCCCTGGTAGCCGTACGCGGCGACGAAGCGGTGGTCGGACACTGAACCCTGGGTGACAACGACCTCGTCGGCGAAGGTCGGCACACCGACGGACTTGATGTTGACACCGAACTGGATGGACCAGAACGCCGGGATGGCCAGGTGCGGCCAGCGGTCCGCCTGAGCGTTGACCATGTTGTGTGCCGCGATGTCGGCCTGTTCCACGGCGTTGGCCCAGTGTTCCAGGGAAATGAAGCGGTACTCGTAGACCGGATGTGGGCAGCGCGCCACATCTCCGGCGACGAAGACGTCATCGGTGACCAGGCCGTTGAGGTCGAAGGCGCGGCAGCCCGAGTCGCAGGCGATTCCCCATACTCCTACCGCCAGTCCTGAGTCCTGCAGCCAATCGGGGTTGCGGATGCCGCCGAGCGCCACCACCGCCACGTCGGCGTCGACAGTGCTGCCGTCGGAGAAGTGAGCGCGGCGCAACCGCCCCTGCGCGTCGCCTTCCAACTGGGTGACCTTGACACCGCAGCGCAGATCGACGCCGTGGACGGCGACGCCTCCACCGGCGCGTCCCGCTCCTTCAACTGGTCGACCAGAATGGCCTGGAGCGGGCAGGCTGCCGCAGCGCGTTCCACTTGTTCGCGCTGGGCGTCGTCGGGGTTCGGGTGATACATCAGCGCTTCCTCGCCGTGCATCCGGAACACGTCCGGGGCAAGGAACGCGCACTGCGCGTATCCCTGGCATCGGGAAAGATACGACAACCCTCATGCCGACCCTCCGTTTCAGGGGCTGCAGAGCTGCGGTCCCTGAGGTAGCGCCGCGTCGACGCGCAGAACGCGAGGGCGGGTCTCCGAGAGAGGAATTCGGCTGTTGCCCACCCCGTCGAATGCGACGGTGACAACGGTGCTCATCAAAGGTCTCCGCAGGCAAAAGTGGTCGTCCACGAAATCTGGCGACCGGTGTCTGCGACACCGCCTGGAGAACCTGACTATTGTCAAAAGCCTATACCTCGCGTATATCGCTCGCATGCCGGCAAGGGGGATGATGGCTGGGGGCGTCCGGTGGCTCCACGCCGGACATGGCTGACCGACCTTGACCGAAGGAACAGCCGGTAAGGGCCGAAGCAGCCCGTAACCCGACCGCGTGACATGCCCGTCCGAAACACGGCTGTATGGCGCGGCGATCCGTCCGCCCGCAGCACAGGGTGCTTTCGTCTGGTGCGCAGGTCTGCGACAGCTCCTGTGGGCCCGTCCTGGTGGGCAGGCTGATGCCCCCTCTCTCATGTGCGTCGTCTGTTCCCGTAGGCGCCTGTCGCGTGGGTGGGGGCACCCTTCGAAACCGCCTGAGGAGAGATCGTGGCAAGTAGCGTCGACGAGAGCCGCGGAACCGTGTCCGCACAACTTCTCAGGGGCCAGAAGGCGCTGGTGACCGGTGCCAACTCGGGTATCGGCCTGGCGACCGCCGTCGCCCTGGGCCGGGCCGGAGCGGACGTTGTGGTGAACTACGTCGCCGACGCGGACGAGGCCGAAAGGGTCGTGGCGCGGATCAAGGACTTCGGGGTCCGTGCCTACCCCCACAAGGCCGACGTGTCCGACGAGGCCCAAGTGGTCGCCATGGTCGCCCGGATGGTCGAGGAATTCGGCACCATCGACATCATGGTGGCCAACGCCGGTCTCCAGCGGGACGCGGCCGCTACGGAGATGACGCTCGCCCAGTGGCAGAAGGTCATCGACGTCAACCTGACCGGCCAGTTCCTGTGCGCCCGGGAGGCTGCCAGAGAGTTCGTCCGACGCGGCGTGGTGGAAGAGGTGTCCCGCGCAGCCGGGAAAATCATCTGCATGAGCTCGGTCCACCAGATCATCCCGTGGTCGGGGCATGTGAACTACGCCTCATCCAAGGGCGGTGTGGCCATGCTGATGCAGACCCTCGCCCAGGAGCTCGCCCCTCAGCGGATCAGGGTCAACGCGGTTGCGCCCGGCGCGATCCGCACGCCGATCAACCGCGACGCCTGGTCAAGCCCCGAGGCCGAGGCCGATCTCCTGCGGCTGATCCCGTACCGCCGCGTGGGCGACCCGTCGGACATCGCCAACGCCGTCGTCGTCCTCGCGTCCGATCTGCTCGACTATGTCGTCGGCGCCACGCTCTATGTCGACGGTGGAATGACGCTCTTTCCCGGCTTCGCCACGGGCGGCTGATTGCCGATGCAAGGGCATGCCACGGCCCGCCGTGCGTTGATCCCCGGCGGTGGAGCAGGGCTCTGCCGTCGCTCCCTGCAGCAGTCACCAGTTGCGATGACAGCGTGCGGCCGCTTTGCCCAGCTGCAAGCAGCAGTCAGCGCCCCTGCTCGTGGTCGAGCGCCTCATCGAGGGTGACGGCAGCCATGATCAGCGACAGGTGGGTGAACGCCTGTGGGAAGTTACCCAGTTGCTCCCCACTCGGACCTACTTCCTCGGAGAAGAGTCCGACGTGGTTGGCGTACGTCTGCATTTTCTCGAAGGTGTAGCGGGCCTGGGGCAGCCGGCCCGCCCGGGCGAGCGCGTCCACGTAGAGGAAAGTGCACAGACTGAAGGTGCCTTCCGAGCCGCGCAGCCCATCCGGCGATGCCGCCGGGTCGTAGCGGTAGACAAGGCTGTCGGAGACGAGCCTGCGGTCCATCGCGTCGAGTGTGGACAGCCAGGAGGGGTCCCTGGGGGCGATGAACTCGACCCTCGGCATGAGCAGCAGCGAGGCGTCCAGGACGTCGCCGTCGTAGTGCTGGATGAATGCGCGCTCCCTCTCGCTCCAGCCGTGTTGCATGACCTGCTCGAAGACGGCGTCTCTTGCCCTGCGCCATCCTTCCAGGTCAGCGGGCTTGCGGAAGACCTCGGCCAGGCGAAGCCCGCGGTCGAAGGCGACCCAGGACATCACCCGGCTGTAGGTGAAGTCCTTTCGGCCGCCGCGGGTCTCCCAGATGCCCTCGTCCGGTCTGTTCCAGTTCTCGGCGAGCCAGTCCAATGTTCTGGTCAGTGCTCTCCACCCCTGGTAGCTTGACTGCTGCGCGATCTCGCTCCCTTGCGCCAGTGCGTATGCCGCCTCGCCGTAGATATCGAGCTGAAGCTGGTCGGCAGCGCCGTTTCCGATACGGACGGGGAAGGAACCGCGGTAGCCCTCGAATTGATCGAGTGTCTCTTCCGGCAGTTCGGGGTTGCCGTCGATCCGGTACATGGTCTGCAACGGCTCTCCGTTTTCGCCCTCGCGCTCGCGCAATCTGTTCACCAGCCAGTGCACAAAGGCTGTGGCTTCCTCGACGAAGCCGAGGTCCAGCATGGCCCGCACGGACAGCGCCCCGTCACGCACCCAGGTGAACCGATAGTCCCAATTGCGCTCTCCGCCGACCTGCTCGGGCAGCCCCATCGTGGCCGCCGCGATCAAGGCGCCAGTGGGGGCGTAGGTAAGGAGCTTGAGGGTGATGACCGAGCGGTGCACAAGCTCGGGCCAACGACCCCGGTAGCGGGACTGACGCAGCCACTGGTGCCAGAAGCGGATGACCTCCTGAAGTTGTTCTGTCAGCCCGTCGACGGTGGGGGAGGCGGGCACCTCGGCGCCGGACGCGCAGACGGTGAAGACCGCACCGTGGGACTCACCGGCCCTCAGCGTCACCTTGCCGCGCACGTCTTGGCCGTCGCGTTCCAGTGGGAAGGTGGTCTGCAGGTGCCCATCGATCCCCGGACCTTGGAACAGGGCGCCGTCGCCGCCGAGTTGGAGCTGATGCTCGGCCCGGCCGTAGTCGAAGCGCGGCCGGCATTCGAGTGTGAAGTCGACGGTCCCGCGCACGGCGCGTACACCGCGGATCAGGGTGTGGCGGTCCGTGGCGGTGCGGGTCTGGTCGGGAGGCATGAAGTCGACCACTTCGCCGACGCCATCCGGCGACAGGAACCGCGTCACCAGGATGGCGGTGTCGGGGTAGTAGAGCTGTTTGCAGGCAGCGTCGGGGTTTTCGGGCGCCAGGCTGAAGTACCCGCCGCGGTCGTGATCGAGCAGGGCGGCGAAGATGCTGGGGGAGTCGAACCTCGGAGCGGCGAACCAGTCGACGACGCCCTGCGACGAGACGAGCGCGGCAGTCTGCAGGTCACCCACCAGACCGTGCTCGGCGATGGGGGGATAGCGGTCCATGGCTGCTCCAGGATCTCGGAGAACACCCCCGTCATCCACCATCCCTCGCCCCGGTCGTCCGCACCATTGCAGTTTCACCGTCTGCATCGCAGGCGCTGCCAGATCACGCACCGTGCAAAACCGATCAGCGTGTGCCGTCTTCGTTGCGCGGTTCACCGGCGATGCCAGCCCGGCTCCTCGGAGCCTGTCGGGCCACAGCCCGAGGATCAAGTGCGTACGGCACTACCGGAGCGCCCGGCGTGCAGCGATGTGACCACACGGCGGACCCGGTCTCCCTTGCACGCATCGGACAGGCGCATGGGGCTTTCACCGATTCGCCGCCCGCCTCACCCGAGGCGGGCGGCCTCTGCGCATGCGGATCTCCGCAACCTGTCCTGGAGAAGCAAGCTGGCCACGGCCTTCCACCGTCTCGAAGCACTGAGACATTTCCGATCAGCCCGAAGCGTGCTGCCATGCGGCAGCTGTGGAGTGCTTGGGCAACCAGTCGGGCCCATTGTTCGGCACGTGTGCGACGTGCGAGGAAGTCGGCTTCGCGCAGAACACCGTCGACCTGTACCGCACGCTGCGTTCCAGTGTGTGCGGGACAGGCCCCGGCCATCTTCTGGGCAGTTCTACCCCGGGTAGGGGTCGTAGCAGTCGAGAGCAGGGTTGTAGAGAACGTTCCAGGTCTTGGCGCCGACGATTCCGTCCTTGGCCAGGCCGTGACATCCCTGGATCCACTTGATCTTGGTGAGCGTCTGACTGCCGAAGACGCCGTCAACGGTCAGTTTGGGTACACCGCCCCAGACATTCGATAGGCACTGGGCCTGCTTCACGGCCACCCCCGTGTTGCCGTACTGCAGGGTTGGCCGGTAGGTCGACGAGGCGTAGGCGCACCCTCCAGGCGCGGCACTCGCCGATGGTGCGCTGATGCCCAGAACTCCGACCGCGAGCGCAGTGGCGCTCAGAATCGAGGCGATCCGACGTTTCATGGCGGTTCCTCTCAGTAGCTCCACACCCGAGCTCCACACCCAATAGATGTTGCTCTGGGTGACAGGTCGTGACTGTAAGGATATCGGTTTTCCTTGTCGAGAGCGCCTGGTCGAACTTCAGCCAACAGCCCGGGCTGCCGGGGCCGAGCGAGCTGAGCATCCATCTCGAAGAACTTCCCGACGGCGCATCGGTGCGGCTGCGCGTTCCTCAGCAATCAGAATCGCGCCCGACCGTCTGACGGACGAGCAGCTCACCTCACTCACCGCACTCGGACACGACTGCGCTGCGTAGCCGGGCGGGCGCCGTCACGTGCTCCGGTCCCGGTCCCGGTCCCGAGCCGGGCGGCGCTGCGCGGAACCGCGTCATGCACGAGCCGCTCCTCGTCCTGCAGGTCGCCGTACGGCAGAATGAGGCCATGAGCGTAGTCAAGATCAACGTACTGACCGTCCCCGCCGATCAGCGGGAGACGCTGGAGAAGCGCTTCGCCTCCCGTGCCCATGCCGTGGAGAACTCCGACGGGTTCGAGTGGTTCGAACTTCTCCGCCCCGTCGAAGGCACCGACAACTACCTCGTCTACACGCGGTGGCGTGACGAAGAGTCCTTCCAGGCCTGGCTGGAGGGCCCCATGAAGACAGCCCACCAGAGCGGTGACGCGGAGAGCGGCGAGCGCCCCAAGCCGGCCGCGAGCGGGTCCACACTGTGGTCCTTCGAGGTCGTGCAGCAAGCGGCGCCGACAAGTGCGTAGACACTTGTGGCGCGTCACCCAGACCTTGCCCCGATGAGCCACGACCCGATACCCGCAGCCGACCTCACCGTCGACGGCACCGGACTGCTGTGCGTCACGCTCCTGCTGCGTCTTAGCAAGCAGATAGAGGGGGCAGAGCCGGGCACCGTGGTGCACGTGACCGCCACCGATCCGGCCGCCCCGCTCGACCTGCCGGCCTGGTGCCACATGGTCGGCCACGACTACCTCGGCCCAGTGCCGGGAGAACGCCCGGTGTACGCGCTCCGGCTGGCCCCGGATGCGCGCCCCACCCTCCCTGGGGCACCCTGGCACGCCACCCCGACTGCGTGACCACAAGGCCGCCCGCATGCGCCGGGTTCACGCGGCGGCCGGCCTCTCATCAATCGCGCACCAAGACCGACGATCAAGCCTTTGGCGTCTTGATCTCGGCTCCCCGGGGGTGAGGGCGTATCAGACACCCTTCACTCCCTGGCCCTTGGTGTCACCGGCTGCCTGGTCGCCCGCGAAGAGGTAGACCGGGTGATTCTTGATGGTGAGCTGCTTGGTGCCGTCCTGGCGCGTGACCGAGCCGAGCAGGCTGGGGTCGATGCCCTTGACGTCGGTGGTGGCCGGGACCGCCGGCCACTTGGCGGCACAGTCCGCGTAGCAGTTTTGTCGCCCCGCGCCAGGGCAGCAGGGACCATCCCGTGGGCCCGGCAGTGGGGCGGTCCGCGGGATGGTGGTCGAGGCAGTTCAGAGTGGTCGGGTCGTGGCGACCAGGCGTCCCGCATGGTCCATCACGGAGATGGATCGGATGTCGGTAGGCTGCAGGGCACTCGCTCCCGTCACGGTGGCGCTGCCATTGGGAGTGATTGCCCACGTGGCCGCCTGCTCCTTGCGGCCGTCTGCCGAGAAGACCTGGAGGGTGAAGGGTCCTGGTGCTCCTGCGGGCAGGTCGGCCAGGGTGACGCTCACCGCAGTGCCCCAGGGCTTGGCCGTGAGCGTGGCACGGCCGGACACGGAGTACCCGGCGGCCGAGGTGAAGGCCGTGGCCGGGCCGGTCGAGTTCCGGAACGGCAGCATCGACCCCAGCCCGAGCCCGGCAACCACGATCAGAGTCGCAGCCACTGCCAGCCACTGCCGACGAGCCCGACGCCTGCGTGCGACATCGGCGGCGTGGACTTGCTCCAGGAGGCGGTCGAGCCCGGCCGACGAAGCCGGGGGCGCCGCATCGGTGTCGGCCTCGCGCGTGGCCTGGGGGCGGGGCGCGGACATGCCCGGGGTGCGGCGGAGCAGTCCCGCCAGCGGGGCCGAGCGCGCGAGCTCGTCACGGCATTCCTGGCACGTGGGCAGGTGGGACTCCAGGACGCGGCGGTCGGTCTCGCTGAGACCGCCCAGCACATACGCGCCGATCAGCATGCGCACGTCATCGTGGTCGGTGCTCACCGTAGAACTCCCATTTCTTCAAAGGCTGCGCGCAGGTTGCGTACGGCGTAGTAGGCGCGGGACTTGACCGTTCCCTCCGGGATCGTGAGCCGTGACGCGGACTCGGCGACGGTCAGCCCCTCGAAGTACAGCGCCTGGATCACGTCACGATGCTCGCTGGACAAGCGTTCCAACGCTGCGGTGATCACGTGCCCCTCCAGCGCCGCCTCCACATCATCGGCAGAAGGTACAGCCGCGAGTGCCTCGTTGTCGTAGAGCGGTTCCGGACGCCGCTGCTCAGCGCGCCAGCCGTCGGTGAGCACGTTGCGGGCGATCGTGAAGAGAAAGGAGCGGATGGTGCTGTGGCGTGGCTTGATCTTGTCGATGCTGCGCCACGCCCGCAGCAGCGTCTCCTGCACGACGTCCTCCGCCTGCTCAGGACTGCGCACGTACCTGCGCACGAAGGAGAGCAGCACATCGTGGTGCTCGGTGTACAACGCAGTCATCAACTGCTCGTCCGGCGTCACGCTCGATGTCCTCGTCTCGCAGGCTGGGGTCGCTTGGAGCATCGCCGGGCCCGGGCTGCAGGCGGTGGACAGTCCGCGCCCCGGAGAGGCGCGAAACCAGATCCCATCCATCCGACTCACTTCCGTACGTGACCGCACCGGCCGACCGTCTTCGAGGACGGCTGCGACATGCGGTTTCTTATGTCCTGAGGGCACTGATCGTGTGCCCTTGCGGCTACGTATACGACGAGCTGGGGGTTTGAGTTCACCTGCAGGCAGCGACAAACTCAGGTTCTCGCGATCCGTTGGAGCGAAGGTCCGTCGGCGCTCTTTGTAGCAAGGGTGCGTAGGGGAGCGCTGACGCGGGTCCGGCGTCGAGACCATGGGCGCGCTGGACGGCATCCTGCGTGGTCCTGCGTCCCCGCAGCCAACCCTGTGCTGCTGGATCCGGCGATCTGGCAGGTGCAGGGTGAGGGCCCGGGATTCGAACGCGCCCTGCTGCTCCGAGCGCCGCAGGGGAGCGAAAACCTCTGCGGCGAATGCCTCCGGCTCATCGCGTGCACGGCCCAGCTCGTTCGGAGCCGTACGGACAAAGAACCGCCGGAACACGACCGTGACCAGCTCCCCGGCGCGCGCCACCCAACAAAGAATTACTGGTCGACCTGCGGGCTGAACCGGGTGCCGCACGTGGTCGTACACATGACCGCAAGCCTCCCAACACTCAGGAGAACAAGTGATGAGGAAGAAGAAGCTCGGCTGGGCCCTCGGCGCGGGTACGGCCATGGTCCTCGGCCTGGGCACCGCGGCCTCCGGGCTGTCCAGCGCGAGCGCCTCGAGCGTGGACGCGTCCGCCTCCACCGAAAGGCACCCGGTCAAGGTGGAGGTCGTCGCACCCAAGCGCGGGGACCACGCGGGTGTGGAGGGCAAGGGCTGGATCGTGGACCTGAAGCTTTCCTTCCGGGGCAAGACCCTGGCCCAGACCGGCTACAACGGGCTCCAGCTCACCGGCCCGGCCGCGCACAACAACATCGCCCCCTTCCCCGGCACGTTTTCCACCGGCCAGGACGAAAAGATCCCTGGACTGGTCGTGCTGGACTCCACCACCAACAGCACCCTCCCCGGCTTCTCCGGGCCCGGCACCAACCTGGCCAACCTGTTCAACCTCTCCGGCGTCACCAACCGCACCCCGGACAAGACTGAACTGTGGGACACCTGGATCGTCGGCGCCCCCATCGTGGGGCAGAACGTCGACACCTCCCTGACCGTGGCCGTCGTCGACGATCTCAACCACGACGGCATCTACAACGACGCACCCGGTGTCGTGAAGGACCTCGACGGCGATGGGAAGATCGGCGCCAAGGACCTGAAGGTGATGGGCGTCGCCTCCAACATTGTTACCGTCCCCTTCCACATCAACGCCGACCCCGCCTGATCCCCGCCAGGTCAGGAGGGCGCCGCTGCTGGGCCTGTGAACGCCCGCGCGTGTGCCGCAGTGCGCGCTGATGCTGTTGAGACGTCGCGATGACGATGCCGTCTCGCCCGTCTTCGTCTGCTGCCCCGTACGTGGTCCCCTGTGGACACCTGCCACTCGGCTGCAGACATGCCTGGGCATTTCCTGGGTTCGCCAGTTCCCCGGGTACATCATCGCCGGCGCACGCCCGGCCACGCCGAAGACCGCCCCTGCCCGCGGCGGCATCCCCATCCGCGGGCAGGCGTCCGGTCCGACACGCCACCGTGCTCCTCAGGTTCCCGGGCCAAGGCCCCACGGCTTCGTCCGGGAACCTGCTGCGGCCAGTGCAAGGTCCTCAATTCTCTGCGTTCCGTCACACCTGACTGCCAGACGGACGGGCCGACACCCGGCCCCCCACCCCACCATGAGGAGCTACTTCCATGAAGTCCCCGAAGACCTGTGCGGCCCTGGCGGCCTCCACGGCACTGCTGGTCGCCGTCGGCGCAGCGCCGAGCGTCGCCGCCGCCCCTGCGCCTGAGCACGATCGCACCTCTGTGGCGCTCGCCTGGTACGACACCACGGCTGAAACGATCGCGGCAGGCGGCTCGTCACTGCCTCCGGTGACCAACAACCGCACCTGGGCGATCAGTTGGATCGCGGCGGCGCAGGCCTTGCAACACGTGCCGTCCGGGGTCGACCGCAGCGACTACCAGGACGCGGCACTGGCCGCCGCGGTGCACCGCGCCCTGGTCGAGCTGGTGCCCACCCGCGCCCCGGAGCTGGATGCCGCCCTGCAACAGACCCTGGATCAGACCCCCGACGGCCCGGCCGAGACCTTGGGCGCCGCAGCCGGCGAACGCCAGGCGCTGAAGGTCCTGCACGACCGCGAGGGAGACGGCCTCGACGCAGCCTCGGTGAACGCCCCCTTCACCGTGCCGCCGGCCGCGCCAGGCGTCTGGCAACCCACCCCGCCCGCGTTCGCCCCCGCCATCCAGAACGGCACCCGGTTCGCCCAGCCCTTCCTGCTGGAAAGCGCCAGCCAGTTCCGACTGTCCGCGCCTCCCGCTCCGACGTCCAAGCGGTATCAGACCGACCTGAAGGAGGTTCGAGACTTCGGCGAGCTGAACAGCACCGTGCGCACCGAGCAGCAGACCGACACTGCCAACTTCTGGTTCGACTCCTCGCTGGCCCTGTGGACCAAGCCGATTCGCGTCGCGCTCGCCGCCACCTCCCACCAGCCGCTGCGCAAGCAGGCCGAACTCGTCGCCCTGGCCAACGCCACGCTGGTGGACACCCAGATCGCCACCTCCGACAGCAAGTACACCTACCCGCTGTGGCGCCCCGTCACCGCGATCCGAACAGGCGTCGGCGACATCCCTGCCGACCCGTCATGGACCCCACTGCACACCACCCCGGCGCACCCGGACTACCCCAGCGGCCACAACACCTACGCAGGCGCGGCGGAAACCGTTCTCACCGCCCTCGTAGGACCGCGCACGGCCCCGTTCACCCTGACCAGCGGCACCGCACCAGGCGTCGTCCGCACCTACACCGCATGGAACCAGCTCACGCAGGAGAACATGGACGCGCGGGTCTGGCTGGGCATCCACACCCGACTCGCGGACGAGGCCGGGGTCAAACTGGGCACCGATGTCGCCAAGTACGGCCTGAACCACGCACAGGCGCTGTTCCAGCAGCACTGAATCGGCCAGGCGAACACCGCCTCGACTGTGCGCAAGCCCCTGCTCCGCTGCCAGTCGCCCATGGACCCCGCCCGGCCAGACGCTGGGAGGGGTCCATCGTGAACCGCTCCTGACCGGCCGCCCTGGTGCTCCCCCCGCATCAGGGCGGCCACTCGTTCAGGTTCTTCCGGTCTCTGACAGAGTCCCGAGCTGGTCCGGCGCCACCTGACCGAGGCCGCCCTGCTCGCCCGATGGTGGACGCCCGACGACCTCCGCGACTCCGAACTCGTCTTCGAGGCGCGCCCGGGTGGGCGGATCGTCCATGAGCACCGCGATGCCGAGGACGCCGATGGCTCCGACCCGGTGGTCGGGCGCGCGGAGGGAGTCGTCGACGACGTACGCCCCGGTGAGCGCCTCGCCTTGTCGGCGTACAAGTGAACGTACGTGCACCACCGCGTACGGATGCGTGCACCACCGCGTACGGATGAATGTGCACCGTTCTTGATGCCGCGTGGTCATCGGAAGACGTGGTGGCGTGCTGACGTCACGCCGCCGAGCGCTCGTGGCACCATCCATCACTGCCACGCGTCTTCAGCTGTGCCACCTATCCCCGAGCAGGAAGAACTCGTGATGACCGAGCAGGTTCTGGATCGTGTTGCCGGATACGAGCGCCGGTTCAACATGCTCTTCGAGAAGTATTTCGACACGTTGAGCACCAGGCCCGATACGCCGTCGTTCAGCCGTTTCACCCCGGACTGCCTGGAGTTGCTGCGAGATCTGTCCTTGCGGGGCGGCAAGCGGATGCGTGTCGTACTGCTTCATGAGGCGGCTCGTCTGGTGACTGCGGAGCCGGTCGAAGGGTTGGACGCCGCGGCGTTGAGCATCGAGCTGCTGCAGACCCACGGCCTGGTGCACGACGATCTCATCGACGACAGCCCCACCCGCCGGGGCGGCCCTTCCACTTACTACGCTTATCGCGGGCAGTTCCCCCACCACCCGCAGGCGGCCCTCGGTCTCACTGTGCTCGCGGGCGATCTCGCACTCGCCCTGTCCTTGCAGACCCTCCTCGACGCGAAGGTGCCTGTCGCGGTGCGTCAGGCCATGGTCGAGGTGCAGACGCGGGCGGCAGCCGACACATTCGTGGGCCAGATCATCGACGTGGAACGGGACTTCGCCACCGCCCCGGATGAGGACGTCCTGCACTGCGTGGCCGATCACAAGTCCGCCCGCTACTCGATTCTCGCGCCCATGCAGCTCGGGCTGCTGGCCGCAGGTGAGCAGCCGGCGCTCTTCGAGCAGGAACTGCGCCACTATGCGCGGTTGGTCGGCATCAGCGGACAGATGCGCGACGACTACCTGGACTTGTTCGGGGATGCGGCCACAATGGGCAAGCCGACCGGCACAGATATCCGCGACGGGAAGCGCAGTTACACCGTGAGTGCTCTGCTGTCCGCCGTGAGCGGCGCCGAGCGTGCCGTGGTGGAAGCCGCCCTCAGTGACCCGTCCTGCACGCCGGAAACCGTCACTGCCGTCCGGGAGATCGGTGAAAGCCGCGGTGTGACGGTCCGGATGCAGGCGGACATGCGGCGCCACGCTGAGCAGGCTTCCGCGAAGGCCGCCGGCTGGCGGTCACGGTGGCGTGACGAGGCGGTCACCTTCTTCGAGCGCCTGCCGCTGTGGAGCATTGAGCGAGCCATGTGACCAGCACACGCACGAACGCCCTGGGGCGTCCGGTCGCGGCCGGCTGGGGCGTCGTGCGTGCGGCAGCGCCGGACACCGGCTGGGCCCGGCACCGACCAAGCCTGCAACGGCGCTACGTCAGTTCGCGCGATGACTTTCGGCGCGGGGATGACGCTCGGCGCCGGGGAAGGCCTTGTCGATGCGGAAGCACGCGCTGCCTACGCTCCGGTGGCTCAGCACCACTACGGCCATGGGGATGCCAGGCGGGCAACAGATGATGGCATCGATGCGGCCCACCGCCGACTGGACGTGTTGGGCTTGATCGCCGCACCATGCCCGCGAGGGCCTCGGTCAGGTACCGACGTAGGCCGCGAGGTGCTCGCCGGTGAGGGTGGAGCGGTCGGCGACGAGGTCGGCGGGCGTGCCCTCGAAGACGATCCGGCCGCCGTCGTGACCGGCGCCGGGCCCGAGGTCGATGATCCAGTCGGCATGTGCCATGACCGCCTGGTGGTGCTCGATGACGATGACCGACTTGCCCGAGTCGACGAGCCGGTCGAGCAGCCCGAGCAGGTGCTCGACGTCGGCGAGGTGGAGGCCCGTGGTCGGCTCGTCGAGGATGTAGACGCCGCCCTTCTCGGCCATGTGCGTGGCCAGCTTGAGTCGCTGCCGCTCGCCACCGGACAGCGTGGTCAGCGGCTGGCCGAGGGTGAGGTAGCCGAGCCCCACATCCGCGAGCCGTTCGAGGATCCTGTGCGCGGCCGGTGTGTGCGCCTCGCCGGCGCCGAAGAACTCCTCGGCCTCGGTCACCGACATCGCGAGCACCTCGCTGATGTCACGGTCGGCGAGGTGGAATTCGAGCACCGATGCCTGGAACCGCTTCCCCTCGCACTCCTCGCAGGGGCTGGCGACGCCGGCCATCATCGCCAGGTCGGTGTAGATGACGCCGGCGCCGTTGCAGTTGGGACAGGCGCCCTCGGAGTTGGCGCTGAACAGCGCCGGCTTCACGCCGTTGGCCTTCGCGAACGCCTTGCGGATCGGGTCGAGGAGTCCGGTGTACGTCGCCGGGTTGCTCCGTCGCGAGCCGCGGATCGCGCCCTGGTCGATCGAGACCACACCCTCGCCGGCGGGGAGCGACCCGTGCACGAGCGAGCTCTTGCCGGAGCCGGCGACGCCGGTGACGACGACAAGCACCCCGAGCGGGATGTCGACGTCGACGTTCTGCAGGTTGTTCGCTGTCGCGCCGCGGACCGCCAGGGTGCCGGTGGGCTTGCGCACCGTGTCCTTGACAGTGGCCCGGTCGTCGAGATGGCGGCCGGTGACGGTGTCGCTGGCCCGCAGCCCCTCGAGGGTGCCCTCGAAGCAGATGGTGCCGCCCCCCGTGCCGGCGCCGGGGCCGAGGTCGACCACGTGGTCGGCGATCGCGATCGCCTCCGGCTTGTGCTCCACGACGAGCACCGTGTTGCCCTTGTCCCGCAGCCGCAGCAGCAGGTCGTTCATCCGCTGGATGTCATGGGGGTGCAGCCCGATCGTCGGCTCGTCGAAGACGTAGGTGACGTCGGTGAGCGAGGAGCCGAGGTGCCTGATCATCTTGACGCGCTGCGCCTCGCCACCCGACAGCGTGCCCGACGGCCGCTCGAGCGAGAGGTAGCCGAGCCCGATCTCCACGAACGACTCCAGGGTGTGCTGGAGCGCGGCGAGCAGCGGCGCCACCATGGGGTATCCCCTGCTCGAAGAGCTTGGGGAAGGCTCCTTCAGGCCGCGGACCCATTCGGCCAGGTCGCTGATCTGCATCGCGCAGGCGTCGGCGATGCTGATCTGCTTGATCTTCGATGACCGGGCCCCCTCGCTGAGCCGGGTGCCATCGCACTCGGGGCAGGTGGTGAATGTGACCGCCCGCTCCACGAAGGCCCGTATGTGCGGCTGCATCGCCTCCTTGTCCTTGGACAGGAACGACTTCTGGATCTTGGGGATCAGTCCCTCGTAGGTGAGGTTCACGCCCTCGACCTTCACCTTGGTCGGCTCTCGGTAGAGGAAGTCCTGCATCTCCTTCTTGGTGAACTTGCAGATCGGTTTGTCAGGGTCGAGGAGGCCCGACTCGGCGTAGACCCGCACGGTCCAGAAGCTGTCCGACTTCCAGCCGGGGATGGTGAACGCGCCCTCCGCGATCGACTTGGAGTCGTCGTAGAGTTGGGTGAGGTCGATGTCGGAGACCGTGCCCCGGCCTTCGCAGCGCGTACACATGCCGCCGGTGCGGGAGAAGGTCGCCTTTACGGCCTTATTGGCCCCGCGCTCGACGGTGATCGCACCGCTCGCCCGGACCGAGGGGACGTTGAAGGCATACGCGCTGGGCGGGCCGATGTGCGGCTTCCCGAGCCGGCTGAAGAGGATGCGCAGCATCGCGTTGGCGTCGGTGACGGTGCCGACCGTGGAGCGGGGGTCGGCACCCATCCGCTGCTGGTCGACGATGATCGCGGTCGTCAGCCCGTCGAGCACGTCGACCTCGGGCCGCGCCAGCGTCGGCATGAAGCCCTGCACGAAGGCGCTGTAGGTCTCGTTGATCAGCCGCTGTGATTCCGCGGCGATCGTGTCGAACACCAGCGAGCTCTTGCCCGAGCCGGATACTCCGGTGAACACCGTCAGTCGGCGCTTCGGGATCTCGATGCTGACGTCCTTGAGGTTGTTCTCGCGCGCGCCGTGCACGCGGATCAGATCGTGGCTGTCGGCATCGTGCAGGGCAGGCGGCTGCGTGTCCGTCTTCTTGGCCATGCTTTTCGTGTCTCCATCTGTTGGGCGGGGCCGCCTTCGCGGTCTCCGTCAGCGTCGCCTGGCTCGATCTGACCTTAGACCGACCGGCAAATGGGAGGCGGCGTCGCGGTGCTGGGCACGCGCATCTGCGGCGTTGTCGTCAGTCAACAACGCTCCGCGTTGCCTCCCTCCTCCGCCTTGCAGCTGCACGCACCCAGCACCGCTCCTTCTCGCACCCCCCATTTGCCGGTCGGTCTTATTCGAGCAGTATGTCTGGTCATTCTTCGTCGGTGCGGTCGCGGCAACGGTCCGCTGTCTACCGGATCGGCGGTGTCGGCGGCTCGGCGCAAGAACCAAGACATGTACGCTGCTGCGGCCTGTGGAGCCCTGCCCCGGCCGCGCGGGGCGCCCTGCCGAGGTGTCGGACCAGCCAGCGGCCGTCGCGCATCAGCTCGCGGTCGGGCATTTCGTTCACCTCGAGCCCAGCCGGGATGCGGCGTGGGGAGATGCGGAACCAGCGGTACGGCGTGGCCGGCGCACGCGGGTCGAAGCCGCTGTGCGCGACGAACGGGTCACCCCCCTCCTGCGGCAACGCGTTGATTTCGAGCACCTCGACTGCGCCCTCGATCATGGACACATCGTGGGTGCGGCCCAGCCCCAGGTGAACGGGCCGGGGCCGGTTAGGTTCCTGCCGGTCGGGTTGTCCGTCGGCGTGGCCATCAGCAGCGCCTCGCCGTCCCGGTCGAAGGACAGCGGTACCAGCTACGGCGCACCGTCTTCCGAGGCACTGGCCACCCAGACGTCATAGTCGTGCGTGAGCGGATGCTCGGTGTCGCGACGACGCTGAGCGGTGTGGGGTCGGCACTCATCGGTCCTGAAGCAGTCCGAGGACGTTGCCATCGGGGTCGGTGACAGTGGCCACCAGGCGGCCGCCACCGACGTCGTGCGCGGGCTCCTTGACGGTGGCACCCGCGGCGGTCACCTCGGCCAGCTTCGCCTCGATGTCCGGCACGTGCCAGTAGGCCACCGGTGAGGTCATGTCCTGCGGTCCACCGCCCGGCACCAGCCCGATGTGCTGGCCCGCGGCCTCGAAGCCGACGTAGTAGGACTCGTCGGTCTGCGGCGGTACGCCGAGCAGGGCGGCGTACACCGCCTTGGCTGTAGCCAGGTCGGACACGGGATGCAGCACGGTCTTGATTCCTTGAGTGGAAGAGCCGGTCATGGTTTTACTCCTGAAGTCGCGGGTCACATCGCCCGGTGGGATTTTCGGGCTCAAGGGCGAACCGGAAGCTCGGAAATTGCCCCGGGCCATCATCTCGGTGATGGTGAGGCACTCGTTGCGGGTGACGCCGGGGTCTGTGGCCGGCGGCTCCGGGACGATGGACGTGCCGGGCTGGTCGGCGGGGCCGACTGTGATCCAGCGCATCCCGCCGTATCCGACGTCGTTGCGGACCTCGAAGCCGAGGGCGTCGCGACAGAAGGCCAGGGAGGCGTCCGGGTCGTCATGCGGGAGGAAGGTCCCGTGAACGACGGGAGGAAGGTCCCGTGAACGACGGGAGGCAGGTCCCGTGAACGGTGGCGGCGGTGCAGTTGCTCGTCTACGAGACCGCTGCGCCTCGGCCCGGTTCGGCGCTGATGACCGGCCACCTCGCACGGATCGTCTTCGTGCAGGCACTGAGGGCGTACCTCGATTCCCTTGACGCTCCGTCAAACGGCAACTGGTTGAGCGCCCTTGCCGACCCATAGATCGGTGCCGCGCTCATGCTCATGCATGAGGACGTCACGCGGCGATGGACCGTCCGCGAGCTGGCTACCGCTGTCAATATGTCGCGTTCAAGCTTCGCGGAGCGGTTCAAGACCCTGGTCGGGGTCGCACCGGTCGACTACCTGCTCAAGCGGCGTATGCAGACGGCCGGACAGGCACTGCGAGAGGGCGATCGCACGGTGTCGGCGATCGCCGCGGAGTGGGGCTACTGCTCGGAGAGCGCCTTCAGTAACGCTTTCAAGCGCGTCATGGGGCATTCACCCAGTCACTACCGGAAAGCGGCGTGCACTGCGGGCAGCGCTCCGTCTGCGCCATGAGCTGGAGGGTGACGGCGGAGGCTGTCTTCCGGGGTTTGATGAGACGCCTCAGTCTGCGGACTTACCGGCCGTCCCCGCACTCGCGTACACGCGGGTCGCAAACTCGGCGATTTGTTCGTCGCTCAGATTCTTCGCAAGATTGGCCTCTGTGATCATGCCGACCAGACGGTGGCCGCTCTGGACGTCGATCACCGGCAACCGCTTGATCTGGTGTTCCTCCATGGTCGTCAGGACATCGGTGGCGTCCGCTTCGGCATCGATCCAGTGCACCTTGGCATTGAGCGATCCGGCCTGCACGGTTGCCGGGTCGACGCCCTCGGCGCAGCATTTGACTACGATGTCACGGTCGGTGATCAAGCCGGTGAGCTTGTTGTTGTCACCGCAGATGGGCAGGCAACCGACGCCCAGATCGCGCATCATCTTCGCCACGTCGAACAGCGACTGGTGTGCACCGACGCACTGCACGCCGCCGGACATGATGTCTCGCGCTCGCAGCTTCTCAGCCATGATTTCCTCCCGTTCTCGACAGCGTTGTGTCCTTCGCCATCGATCACAACACGAATGGCTCAGCACCGCTCCCCGGAAGCGTCAGCAAGACAGGGAAATCAGGCCGCCCGCGATCGCGCACGGGTCCAGTTGCTCGTACAACCCTTCTGCTGTCATCGGCTGTGACGTCGGCCCGCCGATCCTTCGGCACCGTCAATATGCGGAGCGATGAATGCTATGGCTCCAGGTGACTGAATCCCACCTCGAAGCGCTCGACCGAGACGACCCGTTGGCCTTCCCTGCGCGCGACTTCCTCGCGGAGCCGGTTTGCCCTTTCCTCGCTGGCCTGCATGGTCTGCTCGTCATGCCACAAGGTCAGCGATTTGGCCTTCCCAGAGGCTCGGTCGACGAGGTAATACATGCCCCGGAAACCGGGAACCTGCTGGACCTGCTGGAGAGTCGCTTTCCAGTTCGCGGTCAGGTCGCCCTGCGCAGGAACCGGTGATCCCTCATAGGTACTCAGCCTCGCGAACATTGCTGTCACCCTTTCCTGGCTGGCTGGCTGGCTGCCGGTCGGGGGACAGGCAGCTTCAGGATCAGAGTGCTCCGGCATGTCGCACACCGCATGCCGAAGAGACCGGACCGTCGCCGTTCCGGCCGGATCAAGGCGCTGTCCACGATTGGATGCCCCGGCGCTGCCGACTCGTCCGGTACGAGGCACTCTGAACGAATGAGTGATGCGAATCCTGATCCACACAGAGGCCGCCACGCCCAGCACGAGCGGACGGTGCCCCCAGGGGAAACTCCACCGGCCGAGAGCAGTACGGGGCCGGAAACGGGACCACCTGTCGACCTGACCCGGGGCTGGGCCAAGGGGCCCCTGGTTGCCATCGGGATCGTTGTCGTGTTGTGCGCCGCGTTCTTCTTGGTGTACGCGATCACCGTGGCGCGCTGACCGCACTGCAGCGCAGGGGCGCGGACCTGGCGGGTCGGAAGATCCTCCGGACGATTCTTGTCCTGCGCCGGGGTGGCAACGCAGGGCGTCGCGGGCCGGCAGGACGCTACGGGCGCCGCGTGTGACATCCGGGCAGGTGCGTGCCCAAGGCTTCGCGGACATGGCCGGGAGTTCATTCACGGCGCGTTCGACGCGGAGAGACGGGCCTCGTCGGGACACGCGCCCAGACCGGTTCGCGGCGCCGGTGGTTCCGGGACGTGTGAGCACGTCCGCACCGGGGCGTTGAGCCGGGCGCACTCCTCGGCGGGGCCGGGCCGGCACAGTCACCCGACAGGCTCTGAGCCGTGACCACGTCGCACAGGCGGTATGTGTCCACGAGCAGCCGGTCGAGCCTGTCCAGTGCCAGCTGGTCGGCGGGGCGGCATCGCGGATCGCCTGGACGGAGTGGCCGACAGCCAGGACGGCGCGGATGCGCACGGCGTCGCACGCGGTCATCACGCGCCGGTTCGCGAGCCCGTCCGCGCGATGAAGCGCGGCCATCCCCACCGTGGCGCGGCAGCCGGAAGCCATCGACGCAGGGTAAGGACACCGGGTACGGAACCAGTGGGTGTTCTAAGGTGGTTGCTCCACAGCCGTCATCCAGGAGCGCATACATGACTATCGCACTCGGTCTCGGTCTCCCGCAGATGAAGCAGTACGACATCGGCCGCGATGTGGCCGCCGTGGCGCGCGCGGCGGAGGAGACCGGATACACGAGCCTGTGGGTTTTCGAGCGTATCCTGTTTCCCGAGCCCGCCACCCAGGGGCTGTACGGCGTGCCGGGGCTGCCGTGGCCCGACCAGTACCGCAGCGTCGCCGACCCACTGGTCACGCTCACGCTGGCCGCAGCGGCCACCGGCCGGGCACGGCTCGGGACCAGCGTCCTGGTCGCACCGTTGCACGTGCCGTTCCAGCTGGCCCGTTCGCTCGCCTCGCTGGATGTCGCGAGCGGTGGGCGAGTGATCGCCGGCCTCGGCACAGGATGGTCTCTGGACGAGTACGCAGCCGCTTCCGTCGCACCCTTCGAGAGGCGTGGCGCGGTCCTGGACGAGTTGCTGGACGTGTGCGCGGCCGTCTGGGGTCCGGACCCAGTCTCGTACGAGGGCGAGCTGACCACCATCGCCCCGTCCGAAGTCGGCCCCAAGCCGGTGCGCCCCATTCCGGTCTACCTGGCCGCGAACAGTCCGCGCGCCACCCGTCGGCTGGTGGAACGGGCGGACGGCTGGATGCCGGTGGCGATGGGTGCCGCTCGGCTGACCGCGCAGTGGCAGCGGGTTCAGGACGCGGCTGCCGAACGGGGTCGGGAACGTCCGATCGATGTCTGCGCCCGTGCCAACGCGCGGTACAGCGCCAAGCCGTTCGAGGGCGCGGGTCGACAGCCCTTCCACGGGAGCGTGGCGCAAATCGTCGAGGACCTGGTGGCACACGCCGAAACGGGAGTAGCGGAGTTCGTGCTGGATCTCCAGGGCACGACGCGCGACGCCGCGGAGCTGACCGACGTGGCGGCCGAGGTGTACGAGGCGGCGCGAGCCGCGGGAGTCTGACGACCCGGCCGTCGTGACGGACGCCCGCCGGGCTGCCGCCCGGCTGCATGGACAGAACATCTAGCTCCTACGATCCTGGAGCTGATGGTGTTGGCTGCGGTCGCCGGTCTGCAGGTCCAGCCGTCGGCCCCACCGTGTCGGTGGGGCGGGAGAGGGAAGGTGCCCAGGAACCGGCTGCCACCTCGCCGGAATTGAGCACGTCCTCGCCGTAGAGATCCTGCAGCCAGTTGGTGTGATAAACGGTGTCCAGGTAGCGCTCGCCGAGGTCCGGGCCGATGGCCACCGCGGTGAGTTCGCGTGCGTCATGCCGGGCCAACCAGTCCGTCGCGCCGCTGACCACCGTGCCGGTGGAGCCGCCGAACAGGAATCCGCGCCTGGCCAGACGATGGCAGGTACGGATGGTGTCCGCCTCCTCGACATGTATCACCTCATCCACATACGACTCGTCGAGCAGCGGCGGGCGCATGCTCATCCCCAGGCCGGGAATCATCCGGCGGCCCGGCGCACCGCCGAAGGACACCGATCCGACGCAGTCCACCGCGATGACCTGTACCGGCCGGTGCCACTCCCGGAAGTAGCGCGCGCAGCCCATCAGGGTTCCGGTGGTGCCGGCCCCGACGAACAGCACGTCCAGCCGCGGGAACTGGCGGGCGATCTCCGGCGCTGTCTTGCGGTAGTGAGCCTTCCAGTTGCTCGGATTGGTGTACTGGCTGAGCCACACGTACCGGTCATCGGAGGCGCACAGCGCACGGATGTACTCGATCCGCGCGCCGAGGAAGCCGCCGTTGGCTTCCCGCCCGGCGATCACATGCACCTGGCTGCCCAACGCCTCCATTATCATTCTGGTCGACAGGTTGCCGCGGGAGTCCGTCACGCACAGGAACCGGTAGCCCTTGCTCGCCGCGACCATGCTCAGCGCCACGCCGAGGTTTCCGGACGAGGACTCGACCAGGATCGATTCCGGCGTCAGGATTCCATCCCGCTCGGCGGCCTCCACCATCTCGGTGGCGGCCTTCAACTTGATCGAGCCGGCGAAGTTGAAGCCCTCACACTTCAGGAAGAGCGAGTGCCCGCAGATCGACCGTAGGTCGACATAGAGATCCTCTTCGTTGAAGGCGTAGGGAACGGAAATGACGGGCACGATGGTCTCCTCTATCTGGAGCAGGGCACTATCGGAACGTCCGTCCGACCGTGGGCGGGCTGCTCGCTTGTGCGGGCGGGATCCTGTGGCCAACCGGGCCGGACGGGGGCCCTGCGTCAAGGGCCGCTGTCTCGTACGTCCTGCATGCTGCGACATGACCGCTGATCTCTCCTGGGATCAGCCCTGGACAAGCCTCCTGAGCTCTTGGGCGGCTCATCCGTACCGGCTCAGTTCGTGGAAGAAGTCGTCGACGACGTGCAACTCTCCGCTGCGGACCACTTCGTCGTAGACGTACTTGCCCACCGCGAGGTCGAGCACCCCGAGGCCGAAGGGCGAAAACACCACCGGCCGGTCCGCCGGTACCGCCACCCGCCCGGCCATCACGTCGTCCAACGTGCCGTGCAGGAAGTCCCGGTTGCCCGTGAGCTGCTCGGCCAGGTGCGGCGAGGTGTTGGCCTTCAGGCAGTGCTCGACGTCATCGACGATGTTGGTCGAGGCGAGCAGGATCTCCGGCGCGAGGTCGCGCAGCGACACGTGCAGCACCAGCGGATTGTGTGCGAACCATGACAGGTCGCTGACATGTGGCTGACCGGCGACGGTGGCGAAGACCACCAGGTCGCTGACTCGGATCAACTGCTCGGCGCTGTCGTGCACGGTGATCCGGCCGGTGGTGCCCGACTGCTCCAGGTAGCACCGGAAGCCTGCTGCGCTGTCGGCGGACAGGTCGTGCACGCCGATCTCTTCGAACGACCAGCCGGTGCCGGCCAGGAAGGAGTGGATGTAGCGGGCGATCAAACCTGTCCCGAAGAACCCGATGCGCGTCGGTCGCGGCCGGTCGCGGCTGAGCCGGTCGGCCGCCGACGCCGCCGACGCGGCTGTCCTGGTGGCGCTGATGATCGAGCTTTCCAGACAGGCGAACGGGTAGCCGGTGTCGTGGTCGTTGAGGATCAGCACGGCCGAGGCCCTGGGAATGCCGGCCTTCACGTTCTCCGGGAAGCTGGAGATCCACTTGAGGCCGTCCACCCGCACCTCCCCGCCGATCGAGGCGGGTAGCGCGATGATCCGGGAGGACGGGCGGTCGGGGAAACGCAGGAAGTACGAGGGCGGGTTCACCGAATCACCGCCGCCGTGCACCCGGTAGGTGGCCTCGATCAACTCCACGATCCGTTTCTCGCGTCCGTCCAGAGCGCGCTGGACCTGGGCACCGGAGATCACCGCGAACGGTGGCACGGTGATCGGCGCGGCCATCGCGGGCCTTGTTGCGGTGGAAGCGATGGTGATCATTTTGCGGTCACCTCGACGGTCGGTGAACAGTCGGCCAGGCGCACCGGGTCGGCCATGGCGACGAGCACTTCGCGGGGTCCTTCGAAGGGCTCCCTGCTGTGCGCGGTGCGGATGTTGTCGACAAGCATCAGGTCGCCGGCCTGCCACGGCTCGCGTGCGGTGTTGGCCTCGTAGACGCCGTTGAGCAGCTCCACGACGTCCCCGCCGATCGGGTCGCCGTTGCCGAAACGGGTATTGAACGGCAGCCCGTCGGCGCCGTAGATCTCCACCAGGTACTCACGCACCTCGGGGGCCATCGTCCACTCGTTGAGGAAAGCGATCTGGTTGAACCAGCAGCGCCGGCCGGTGACCGGGTGACGCACCACGGCGCTGCGGCGCTGTCTGGTGCGCAGTCCACCGTCGGGCTGCCACTCGAACGTGATCGCGTTGGCGCGGCAGTAGCTCTCGACGGCGCCACGGTCCTCGGTGCCGAACGCCTCGGCGACGGACGCCCCGATCTCGTCGTTGTAGCTGCGGGTGAGCAGCCAGCCCTCCCGCTCGAACCGCTCGGTCAACTCGGCGGGCAGCGCGTCGAGCACGGTCGGTGAGTCGGCCACCGCGGTCGCCCCGCCGTCGGTGGGCGCGCTGAGACACGCGAACATCATCAGGCCGGGGAACTCAAGCGTGTAGCTCAGTTCGTGGTGCATGCACATCGGCTGGTTCGGCGGCCACTTCGAAGAGGAGTACACGCCGTCGGAATAGGTCTGTCGGGGCGCGAAGACCTCCTTCTCGGTCATCAGACCGGTGGCCAGCCCTGAGAAGACGGCGCCGGTCTCGGCCGCGTCGCGCAGCCCGAGGCCGCGGACCAGGACCGAACCGTGCTCGGCGACTACAGCGCGCAGCGCGTCCCGGTGCTCGGCCGCCCAGCTCGGCGCGTCGCCGATGGCCTCGACCCGCAGCAGCGGAGGTCTGCCGGGTTTCCGTTCCACGTCGGCCAGCGACGCCGTGGAAATGAACGACATCTCGATTTCCTTTCAGTTGCCACTCAGGAAGAAGCGAACAGTTCGGCGGCGCACAGCACGGCATGTGCCGCTTCGGTCGGACGGGTGCGCAGGAAGTAGTGGCCGCCGTCGGTGAGTTCGTGCAGGTCGACATGCTCGGCCAGGAGTTCCCAGTCGCGGTAGCGGCGCCGGTACTCCGCTGTGCTCGGATCGTCGGCGGCGACGACCACGGTGACCGGCGCGGACAGCTTCAGCATCGGCGGGCTGTCCAGGGCGTCGGCGAAATAGCGGTGTGCCGATACACAGTCGTGCCGGTAGGCGGCACCGACGTGTTCGGCGTGCCGCGCATCCAGCTCGCCGAGCTCGGTGTACCCGCCGTCTGCGCTCAGCTCCGCGGCGATCTCGGCGTCGCTTCGCCCGGTGAGCTCGGCGATGGTGGCGCGCCGGTCTGCGGCGTCGCCGAGCAGTTGCGCGCCAAGGAACACCCGTTGGACGTCCACCCCGCGCTCCTGCAGCCTTCTTGCCGTCTCCACGGCCAACACGGTGCCCGAGGAGTGGCCCCACAGCAGGACCCTGGTCAGGCCACGCCGGATGATCTCGACGACGACCTGCTCGACCACCTGTGCCATGGGCGCGAGCGGCTCGCTCTCGGCGGCCACGTCGTGACCGGGCAGCTCGACGGCGTAGACCGCCAACCCACCGTCCGTCAGCGCCCTGGCCAGCGGCTGGAAGTTCACCGCGTTGCCGCCGGCGTAGGGGAAGCACACCAGGGCAGTCGCCGGTGCGCCGTCCGATTCCGACAGAGGCTGAAGCAGCCCGGAGCGCCGTTCGGACCTGCCGTCGACCAGCCCGGCCAGATCGGCAAGGATCGGGTGACGGGTGACGTCCTTGAGGGACACCGCACGGTCCAGGGTGATCGCCAGTTTCACCGCCGACAGCGACGTGCCGCCCCGGTCGAAGAAGTGGTCCCGCCGTCCGATCTGGTTCTGCGGGATGCCGAGCACCTTCGCCCATGCGGCCGCCAGTTGCTGTTCGGTCGGCGTATTCGGCGCGCGGTAGTCGTCCTGGACGGCGCCGAGTTCTCCGGCGAGCGCCCGCAACGTCTTCCTGTCGATCTTGCTGTTGGCCGTCAGCGGCAGACTTTCCCGCCAGTGGAAGGCCGACGGGAGCATGTACTCGGGCAGCGACTCACCGAGCCGCTCCAGCAGGAAGTCGACCTCGAGTGGCCGCCGACCGGAGTAGAACGCCACCAGGTGCTTGCTCTGGTCGGCCCGCTCGGCGACCACCACAGCACCGTCGCGAACACCGGGCACCCGCAAAAGGGTGTTCTCGATCTCGCCGATCTCGATTCGGAAGCCGCGAATCTTTACCTGGGTGTCCCGGCGCCCGAGGAACTCCAGCTTGCCCCCGGGCTGCCAGCGGCCGTAGTCGCCGCCCCGGTAGAGCCGGGCGCCCGCACGGTGCGGATCGGCCAGGTAGGTCTCCCGGGTGCGCTCGGGGTCGTTGACGTATCCGCGTCCGACGCAGACGCCGGAGAAGACGATCAGACCGGGGGCGCCGAGCGGCACCGGGGTCAGGTGCTCGTCGACGACGTAGACGTGCACGTTGTTGACCGCGGGACCCAGCAGGACCCGGTCTCCGTCGGGCACGCGGTCCATGACCTCGTGGTTGGTGTCGTCCGAGGTCTCGGTCAGCCCGTAGGCGTTGACCAGCTTGATCCCGGGCTGGGCGGCGAACCAGCGCTGCGTGAGCTCCTTCTTGAGCGCCTCGCCGGTGACCGATACGCACCGCAGGTCCGGCAGTTCGCGGGGGTGCTGGTTCAAACAGGACACGACGACGTCCAGGTAGGAGGGTACGACCTGGAGGACGGCGACCCGGCCGTCAATGATCTTGTCGACGAACCGCTGGACGTCCAGGATCACCTCCTGCTCCACCAGCAGGGTCCGCCCCCCGACCAGGAGCCCGGACACCAGTTGCCACAGCGAGATGTCGAAGCACTGGGGCGCGGTCTGGGCGACCACCTGTCCCTCGCCGATCCCCAGGTCGTCGATCTTGGCGTAGAGGTGGTTGAGCATGCCCGCGTGCTCGCACATCGCGCCCTTGGGCTCACCTGTGGAGCCGGAGGTGAAAAAGATGTAGGCGAGCTGATCCGGTGCGACGCGGAGGCCCAGGTCGTCGTCGGCATGGTCCTCTGCATAGGCTGCGCCGACGTAGAGCTTCTGGACCCCGGACAGCGAGTCGAGGGCCTGGTCGAGCGTGGAGGTGCTGCCGGGTTCGGTCAGCACGAACCCGCATGCGGCACGGGAGAGCATGGCGGTGAGGCGATCGGCCGGGAAATGCGGCTCGATGGGCAAATACACGCCGCCGGCCTTGAATACCGCGAGGACGGCGGCCATCCAGTCCAGATTGCGCTCGGTCACCACCGCGACGACGCCCTCGGGGCGCAGCCCCCGCGCCAGCAGGGCTCGTCCCACCCGGTTGGCACGCGCGTTGAGTTCCCGATAGGTCAGCTGCCGCTCCCCGTGCACCGCCGCGACGGCGTCCGGGTGCGCCGCCACCCGCTGCTCGAACAGCTCGTGGAACCGGCGGTCCGGCAGCTCTCGGCGCGGACCGGCGAGCCCCTCGAGCTGGAAGCGGAGTTCCTCGGCGGAGAGCAGGCTCTGCCGTCCGTGCTCGGCGTCCGGATCGGCGGCGATCAGCGCGAGCGCGGTGAGGTGGTATCCGGCGATCCTGACGGCGCAGTCCGCGTCGAGCGCGTCGGTCCGGTATCGCAGCCGAAGCACGAGGTGGCCGCCGCGTTGTGAGAATCCCACCCACAGCAGGGTGCTACCGGCTGGTTCGCCGCTCAAGCCGTGAGAATCGAACACGGTCTCGATCGACGGTTCGGCCAGGCCCAGCTCGCGCCTGAGCTCATCGACCGGAAAGTCCTTGTGCACCAGCAGCTCTGACGCGACTCGATGGGTGTCCAGCAGCAACGTTCGCCACGAGTCGGGTTCGGTCGTCAGCCGACAGGGCAGCGGTCGGCCGCCGTCCACAGTGACGTAGCCGGTCGCGACCTCGTGCTCGCCGGACAGCGCGGCGAGCACTTTGGCGTGCGCGGCCAGCAGTACCGAGTCGAGCGGCACCGCCAGGTCCTTGGCCAACCGGCCCAGCGCTGTCACGACGTCGTCCGGGATGGTCGCCTCGTGTTCGCCGACGCCCGTCACCGGATTGGGCGTCCACCGCGGGATTGCGGTGAATCCACCGGCGACGAGCACAGCGCGCCAGAACTCCCGGTCGGCCTGTACGTGCTTTTTCATCTGGTCGCTACTCTCCAATTCACCTTCGCTACCGAGCTGTTCAGCGCCGACAAGGTCGGCACCGCTACCGCTTCCGCGTCAGTGCCTCGGGCTGATAGGGGGCATCTCTCATTTCCGTGGCGGGGTTTCCTCCCCAGCGTGCGTGCTGTGGGACTTCCTCGCCTTTCATGAGAAAGGAGTCGGGGGCGAGCACCGCGCCGTCGCCCATCGTCACGCCGTAGTGGACGTGGGCTCCCACACCGAGGGTGCAGCCGGCATCGATGGTGCTGTGATCGGACTTGAAGGTGCCGTCCTCCTGCGAATGACACTGGATCTTGCTACCCGCATTGAGCGTGCAGTCGTTCCCGATGGTGGTCAAGGTCCGCTCCGTCAGATAGCAGCCGTCATCGAAGACCCTGCTGCCGAGCCGAACCCCCAGCATCCGCCAGATCACGTTCTTGAACGGGGTGCCGTTGAAGACTTCGAGGTACGTGTCAGGCACCTTCCAGAGGCGCTCGTGCCACCAGAAATACGGGTCGTAGATGGAACACAACCGCGGTCGCAGCGCGCGGAATGCCGCGATGCCGCGCTCCACGAGGACGAAGTAGACAGCGGTGAACCCAAGGCTGAACACCAGGAACACGGCGATCAGCACCTGCCCGTAGGAGTCGTACAGTTCGGCGTTCGCCAGGCCGACCAGGGTGAGCACAAAGAAGTGCAGCCACCGCACGAGCAGGAAGAAGATCATCGAGCGGATGTTGTAGCGGTTCTTCGCGGCGAGGTTGCGACGCAGCGCGTCGCCGTTCCGGAGATGGTCGAACCGGGAGTCGCGCTCAACCGACCGGGGAATCTCGAAGCACGGCGAGCCGAGCAGGCCCACCCCCTCGCGTACCTTGCCGTCGAGCGGAATCATCACCTTCGTCGCGAGGAGGCAGTTCTCGCCTGTCCTGGCCCCGGAGGGAAAGGCGATGTTGTTCCCGAGGAAGTTGTGCGGCCCGATCGAGGCCCGGGACACCCGGAAGGACGTGCTCGAGAAGTCGGCGTTGACGATGGAGAGCCCGTCAGCGACCATCGTTCCGCTGCCGACAGAGCACAGATACGGGGTCTCGTGCTGCACTTCCGTGCCGAAGTTCGACCCGGTCTGCTCGACCCGGGACAAGTCGTATCCGAGGCCGCGCAAAAAGTGGACGATGTAGGAGCTGTCGCCGAACAGCCATTTGAAGAACTTTACGTTGGTCATGCGCCCGATCGCCCGGTGTATCGAGTAATGAAACCCGTACAGCGGATAGACCTTGTCCGGCTCGATGACCAGGTTCAGCAGGCGCGGAACGGTGAACAATACGGCCAGGCCCACGACGACGAATCCGAAGAACAGCACGGACGAAAGGATCAGCGCGTCGATGTAGAGATCCGGCGATGTGAACCCTGCCGCGCCCGGGCCCAGCCGGTCGTGGACCGCCGGAACCAGGGTCACCAGCATGTACGCGCCCCCGACAGTCAGCGGCACGTAGAGGAAGAACAGCTGAAGCACGGTGATGAGGCCGAAGCCGGCCCGGCGCAGAGTGCCGCACTTGGCCGGTGCGACCCTCAGGTAGTCATGCTCCGTGAGCTGTGCCGGGGATCCGTGCCAGCGCTGGCCGTCCGGGACTACCTGGCCGCTGTACAGCGTGGACGTATGGCCGAGTTGCGCCCCGTCGCCCATCGACGTGTCGATGTCGAGCACGGTCTTCTCGCCGATGAACACGTCCCGGCCAAGGGTGACCCGGCCGGTCTGGATACGCCCGGCGTGCGCCCGGTAGCAGAGGAAGAACGAGTCTTTGCGGATCACCGTGTCGGCGCCGATCGTGAGCAGGTCGGGGCAGGCCGGAACACTGCGGGAGAGGATGGTGACCCCCTTGCCGATCCGTGCGCCCAGGGCTCGCAGGTACAGCACGTACAGGGGATTTCCGACGAAGAAAATCATCGGGTTCGCGTGGATCAGCACCTTGACGGTCCAGAAGCGCAGATACGTCAGACCCCAGACCGGGAACTCGCGCGATTTCCACCGGCCGACGAGGAGCCATTTGGCCACGATCGGGAAGGTGCACAGAACGACGAAGCCGACGCCGCCGAAGACGAATGATCGCAGGTAGATGCCGATCGCATCCGAGCCGGCGGAGACCCATTCATAGCCTCGGTCGGCAACGATTCCGACGAGGAAGGAATATCCCAGGAAAAGCAGGAACTGCAGCGTTCCGCAGAGGGCGTACTGCACCGTGCCGGCTGGGGTCACCACTTCGGTCGGTGCCGGAACCGACGACTCGGCAGGGGCGGGCGCGGCGTCCGCGAGCCCCGTCGCCAGGCTTCGAATCGTCGGGTACCGGTAGATGTCCTTCATCGATGCTGATGGGATTTCTGTCCGCTTCCTGACTCGTGCGCAGAATTGGGCCATCACCAACGAGTTGGCGCCGAGGTCATCGAAGAAGTGGCTGTCGACCGACACCCGTTCGACGCACATGACGTCAGCCAGCACCTCGGCGAGGTCCTTCTCGATGCCGTTCTTCGGGCCGGTGTACCCGCGCTCGTCGATCGCGGATTCATCCGGCCCGGGCGTCAGGACTTCGACGGAATTCTCCTCCATGTGCGCTCCTTGAGAAACTTTCGAGCGCTGTTGGCCGTTACGGTCGGCGCCCTGTACTCGCGTCTTTCGATGGCCGGAGCGAGTAGTCCGGAAGTCATGAGGTCGGAACGTTTTGTCCGGTTCATGAACCGTCGCCTCAGTCTCAGCTGTCCACCGTCGGGCTGCCACTCGAAATAGACCCTTTGGTGCGGCAGTGGCGCCCGACGGCGCCGGTGGGTCCTCTCTGCCGCACGCCTGGCGCCCGGAGTGCGGAGCGCTCGCCGCCCGATTCCTTCCTCGTCTCCGATCCTGCCGGACGGGACGGCGATGAGCTGCGAACGGGTAACGCCTTACTGCACGCGAGTGGCGTCTGCCTGATCCGGCGGGAAGCTGCGCGGGGGTATGCAAGCGCGCGCCGACATGATGGTGCCGGGGGACGATCCGCGGCGCGTCAGTACGTTGCGCATCGGTGACATCGAGGGCGTGGCCACGTTCGTGGACGGCCGCGGGACGGAGGAGCCGAAGCCGCTGTGAACACGCGGACGGACCTGTGGCAGGAGCCCGCACACCTGCTTCGGTGGGGCATCGGCTGTACCCATCGCCACCGGCCTCGTCCGGTCGAGCCGTGATCCCGGTCTCCCGCGTGACAACGAGGCCACCACTCGGCAATGGAATGCTGACAGATGCGCCCCTTGACCGGATGGCGGCGTCGTGCGGGCATGCCCCCGAGCAGAGCAGAAAGCGTGGGGTCAGATCTCGGGGTCGGCGAACCCGGGCAGCCAGCGCAGGGCCTCGGCGCGGAACGGGATCTCGCACTCCAGCTGGCACAGCACCGCCGTGGCCGCGCCGACGACGCGGTTCACCAGGACGTACGACGGCGGCAAGTTGAAGCGGCGCAGCAGGCCGCCCTCACGCAGGTCGACCGCCTGCACCACTTCTTCGCGAAGCCAGGTGCGGGTGAAGCGGTATGTCTCGTCCCGCGACGGGGTCGCGATGGGCAGCAGGAGAGAGCCGAGCGCCGCGTCGTCGAGCGGGTCGCCGGGCCTGATGAAGCCCTCTTTGACGAGGAGATCACGAGCCGCGGCCCAGTCGCCCCGGCCGGCCAGCCGGTTCAAGGTGCCGAGGGCGGCCGGGAATCCGTCCGGCAGGTGTTTGACTGCCCCGAAGTCGATGACGCCGAGCCGGCCGTCGTCGAGCATCCGGAAGTTCCCCGGGTGCGGGTCGGCATGCAGGTGCCCGGCGCGTCGGGGCCCGGAGAACAGAAAGCGGGTGTACTTGAGCCCGGCGTCGTCGCGCTCGTCCTGCGATCCCTCTTGGATGACGGTGGCGAGGGGGGTGCCCTCCATCCATTCGGTGACGAGCACCCGCTCGGTGAAGGCCACCACCTCGGGGACCAGGACCTCCTTGTCGCCGCGGTAGGCGTCGGCGAACGTCTGCTGGGCCGCCGCCTCCAGGCGGTAGTCCAGCTCCTCGGCGACCCGCTCCCGCAGCTCGGCCAGCATCGGCTCGACGTCCAGGCCGGGGGCGATGATGGAGAACAGCTTTATCAGGCGGCCGAGTTGGGTGTAGTCGCCCAGCAGCGCCTCACCGGCACCCGGATACTGGATCTTCACCGCCACCGGACGGCCGTCCGTCCACACCGCCCTGTGCACCTGGCCGATGGAGGCGGCGGCCGCGGGGTTGTCGTCGAAGGAGGTGAACCGGTCGCGCCAGTCCTTCCCCAGTTCGGCGGCGAGCACGGCATGGACGCGTGCGGCGGGCAGCGCAGGTGCCGCCTCCTGAAGCATGGTCAGGGCTGCCCTGTAGGGGTCGATGACCTCGGGGGGCAGTGCCGCCTCGAACACCGACAGCATTTGCCCGAACTTCATCGCGCCGCCCTTGAGTTCACCGAGGACGCGGAAGAGGTGCTGACCGGTGCGACGCTGGAGTTCGCCGGTGATGAGGTCGCCGGGCCGGCCGAGGAGACGCTTGCCGACCCGCAGTGCGGAACGGCCGGCGAAGCCGAGCGGAAGCGAGGCGAGACGGGCGTTGCGGGTGAAGGGGGAGCGGGGGATGTCGCGGGTGGGCCGACCGGCGACGCGGTAGGAGTCGCCCCGCGGGGCGGCTTTCTGCTCCGCGTCCGCTCTTGCCGCAGTCTCCTGCGCCGTCCCCGCCGACGCTACCGTCTCTCGTTCCGGTTTCTGCGGCGTGGTGGCTTCCTGCGCTGTTGCTTCCGGTTTCTGCGGCGCGGTGGCCTGCCGCGTCGTCGCTTCCGGTTCTTCCGGCACGGCGGCCTGCTGCTCGGTCATCGCAGGCTCCCCGCGCCGGTGCGGAGGGCCGAGGTGGTGCGTGTGAGGCCGGCGACCGCGTTGGCGATCAGCGTGTGGCCGGCGCCCTCCTCCGTCGTCATGATCGACTCGGGATGGAACTGCACCGCCGCTATGGGCAGTTCACGGTGCTCGATGCCCATCACCGTTCCGTCCGGGGCACGCGCCGTCACCTCGAACCCATCGGGCAGCGTGCCAGGGTCGGCGCACAGGGAGTGGTAGCGCCCGGCACGGATACGCGCGGGCAGATTCTTGAACACGGTGCCGCCGCCGTCGACCACATCGATGGGCGAGGGCTTGCCGTGCACGGGCAGCGAAAGTCTGCCGAGCGTCCCCCCGAAGTGCTCCACCAGGCCCTGCAGGCCCAGGCAGACACCGAAGACCGGCAGCCTGCGGACCAGCGCCGCATCGAGCAGTGAGGACATTCCGAAGTCCGCAGGGCGGCCGGGACCCGGCGAGAGCACGAGCAGGTCGGGGGCGATCGTGTCGAGCAGCTTTGGCGGGAAGCCGGTGCGGTAAGTGACGACCTCGGCTCCGGTCTGCCGGAAGTAGTCGGCGAGCGTATGGACGAAGGAGTCCTGGTGGTCGACGAGCAGCACCCGGCGCGGCCGACCGGTGTCGGGGTCGGTGCCGGCGGCGGGGGCCCGCGGCGTCCGCGCCGCCGGGGTCACGGACCCGGGCCGCACCCCGGCCGATGCGTTCTCCACCGCGTCGAGCAGTGCGAATGCCTTGAGTACCGTCTCGCGCTCCTCCGCCTCCGGGTCGGAGTCGTACAGCAGTGTGGCCCCCGCCCGTACGGTGGCGACGCCGTCCCGGATCTGGATGGTGCGCAGCGTGAGCGCGGTGTCCAGAGCGCCGTCGAAGCCGATCCGGCCGACCGCCCCGCCGTACCAGCGGCGCGGGCTGCGCTCGTTCTCCTCGATGAAGGCGATGGCGGCGCGCTTGGGCGCCCCGGTGACGGTGACGGCCCACATGTGAGTGAGGAACGCGTCCAGTGCGTCGCGGTCGGTACGCAGTCGGCCGCTCACATGGTCGACGGTGTGGATGAGCGTGGAGTAAAGCTCGATCTGGCGGCGGGCCAGCACCTCCACGCTGCCCGGCACACAGACACGGGCCTTGTCATTGCGGTCCACGTCGGTGCACATCGTCAGCTCCGACTCCTCCTTGCGGGAGCCGAGCAGAGCACGGATCTGCTCGGCGTCCTCCAGGGGGGTCCGGCCGCGCGCGACGGTGCCACTGATCGGGCACGACTCGACGGTGGCGGCATCCGGGTCGACCCGGACGAACATCTCGGGAGACGCCCCGACGAGGTGCTCGCCCTCCGCCAGGTTCATCAGCAGCCCGTAGGGCGCGGGGTTGCGTGTGCGGAGCCTGCGGAAGATGTCGGAGGGTGCCGAGCCGCCGGCGCGGTGGAAGCTCTGGCCGGGGACCGCCTCGAACATCTCGCCGTCGTGGAAGCGCTGCTGCGCGAGACGGACCAGCTGGGCGTACTCGCCGGGCGCGTGGTCGCGGTAGGTGGTGGGCTCGACCGGCCGGCTGTACGGGGCGGCGGGTGTGGCGCGGTCGAGACCAGCGGTGGAGCGGCCCGCGTACGAGAACTCGTAGCTGTGCCGCACGGCAGTGCCGCGCCGGCGGTCGATCTCCAGGATCCTGTCCGGGAGGTGCAGCACCATGGTGCGGTCGTACGGGTCGCGGTCCTGGTGAAGCGGTACGGGGTCGAACCGCAGAACGAGGTCGTAGCCGAACGCCCCGTACAGCCCCCACAGCGCGTCGTCCGGGCCTGCGAAACCGGTGACGACCGTGCGCAGCACATTGAGAACGGAGGGGCGGCGGGTCCGCTCCTCCTCCGTGACCGGATTCCGGCTGCCGCCGATGTCCGCGGTGACGAGACCCGCCTCGGTGTCCCACCGTGCCCCGTGCGGGAGCAGGACGTCGGCGAGGGCAGGCAGCAGTACCCGCCCGCGCTCGTTGAGCGCGCGCACGTACACCCGGTCCTGGACGGCGGTCACCTCCACCGGCGGGTCGGCATGGCCGAGGTCGTACGGACGGTAGCGGCCGGGCTGCTCGGAGCGCCCCGACATCAGCAGACCCCGCCGTGAGTCGAGCGTGCTCTCCAGCCGGGCCAGTTCCGCATCGGCCGCGGCAGGGGCCAGAGGCTCGGACAGGCGGGTCACCGCCACCCCGATCGGGGTGGTCCATCGCTGTGTCATTGCCGTCATCGTTCAGTCGTCCTTCTGCGTGTCGGAGGGCAGATCAGTCAGGCAGCGGTCGGGGGCGGTCGGGCCGATCCGCACCGGCGGGTGTCCCGGAAGCGGGCGGGACCCGGTCCACGAGGAGTCCGGCGGCGCCGGTGCAGCGGGTGGGATCGCACAGCGGCGGTGCGTGGATGTCCGGTCAGGCCCTGGCGCCCCTCCCGGCAGGCTCTGCCTCGTCGGGCAAACATGGCCGGTCACGGCCCCAGACGTGCCCTAGACGCCGAGGTCGCGCCCGATGATCTCCTTCATGATTTCGTTGGTGCCGCCGTAGATCGGGTGCACGCGGTTGTCGACGAAGGCCCTGGCCACAGGGGTCTCGCGCATGTAGCCGTAGCCGCCGTGCAGCTGTACGCACCGGTCCAGGACGCGCCGCTGGACATCGGTGGCCCACCACTTGGCCTTGGCGGCGCTCACCGCGTCCAGCCGGCCCGCGTTGTGTTCGGCGACGGCCCGGTCGACATAGGTGCGGGCAACATCCAACTCCGTCGCCATCTCGGCGAGTTCGAAGCGGATGTGCTGGAAGCCGCCGATCGGCTGCCCGAACGCGCTGCGACCTCTGCAGTACTCCAGGGTCTGTGCGAACGCGGTCTCCGCGGCGGCGACCGCGTACGCGGCGATGCCGAGCCGTTCCTGCGGCAGGTTGTTGGCCAGATACAGGAAGCCACGGCCGGGCCGGCCGAGCAGATTGGCGGCCGGCACCCGGACGTTGTCGAAGAACAGCTCCGCGGTGTCCTGCGCGGCCATGCCGATCTTCTCCAGCTTGCGGCCTCGCTCGAACCCCGGCATGCCGCGCTCGGCCACCAGCAGGCTCAGACCCCGCGAGCCCCGGCCGGGCCCGGTCCTGGCCACCACGATCACCAGGTCGGCGTGGATGCCGTTGGTGATGAACGTCTTGGCGCCGTTGAGCACGTAGTCGTCGCCGTCCCGACGGGCGGTGGTGCGGATGGCCTGCAGATCGCTGCCGGCCTCCGGCTCGGTCATCGCGATGGCGCTGATCAGGTCGCCCGAACAGAAGCCGGGCAGCCAGCGCTGCTTCTGCTCGTCGGTGGCGAGCTCCAGCAGATACGGGGCGACCACGTCGTTGTGGAGCGCGAAGCCGACTCCGGTCGCGCCGACCCGCATGATCTCCTCGCTGAGGATCGCCTGGTAGCGGAAGTCGCGGACACCCCCGCCGCCGTACTCGTCGGGTACGTCGATACCGAGCAGCCCGAGCTTTCCGGCAGCGCGCCACACCTCGCGGTCGACCAGGCCGGCGCGCTCCCACTCGGCATGGAAGGGGACGATCTCCCGCTCCACGAAGTCGCGTACCAGATTTCTGAAGTCCAGGTGCTCCGGAGCCAGTTCGGTCTCACGCATCGTCGCTCCCCGTACGGTGGATGATCTGCTCGACGGTGCCCGTGCACGTCCGCCGCCCGTCCTGCACGAAGCGCACCTCGGCGACCGCGCGCCGACTGGAGCAGCTGGTCAGTTCGGACTCGATCGATACGGGTCCGGGCACCAGCGGTGCGTGGTAGTCGACGGAGAGCCCGGCGGTCAGGAAGCCCGCCCGGTCCGGTATCGCCGACAGCATGACAAGACCGGCGAAGTGGTCGACGAGGCAGGCGATCCAGCCGCCGAAGACCACTCCGGGAGTGAGTGTGAGCGCGTCGTCGAACTGTGTCTCACAGGTGATCAGGCCCGGCAGCCAGGAGGTTGCGGGCGGCAGCGCCAGGGTGTGCGCGGCCGGCGGGTCGGGCACGGTCCCGTCGGCCAGGCCGGCCAGCATTCGGCGGCCGCCGGTGTCGGCGTCGGGCGCCGCCAGGCCGCGCAGCCGGACGGGCCGGGCAGGGGGCGGGGTGGTTTCGAGCATGGTGGCTTCTCCGCTGGTCCAAGGGGCTGGGACGCGGTGTCCGGGGCGAGAGGGGGAACCCGCGAGGGGACGGGGCAGGTCCGCCGCCGCGCCGGGGCCGGGGGAGTACCCGCGGCGCGGGGCGGACCTGGTTCAGGGGGTGACGGAGGTGCCGTCGGGTGCGGCCGAGCGGCCCAGCTCGATGACCGAGCCGATGTCGCGGCGGCGGGACTCCATTTCGCTCTGTGTCAGCGCGTCGACGGCAGCCTTGTCGTCCAGTTCACGCAGCGCGACCTCGTCCACGTCCTGGAAGCCGAGGACACCCATCTTCCGCAGCGCTTCCTGTACGCGCGGGCCGAACATGCCGATCTCCTTGAGGCCCGGCACGATCCGCATGAAGACGAGCCGGCGGAACTCCCGCTTGGCGGGCGAGCGGCGGGACGCCTTGATGGCCTCCTCGCCGTAGCCGAGGGTGTTCCAGATGTCGTCGTCGACATACCGGTCGCGCAGCGCCCAGCAGCCCTCGACGACGAAGTCCTCGCGCTCCTTCAGCTCCGACTCGCTCAGCTGCGGATAGTACTCGCGCAGCAGAAGCCGGCCGAAGGCCACATGGCGGGCCTCGTCACGGGCCACATAGGCGCTGAACGCACGGGCCAGCGGGTTCCGCAGCCGCTCGCGGTGCACTCCGAAGGTGGCCAGGCCCATGTTCTCGACGAGGATGTGGGCTGCCAGCACACCAAAGTCCCAGCGGGGCTCCCGCATGGCCTGCTCGAACATCGCGGCGATCGACGCGGAGAGCCCGTACCGCAGACCGATCTTGGTGTGCAGGAAGCGGTTGAACCCCTCGACATGGCGCGCCTCGTCCATCAGCTGGGTGGCCGCGTACAGCTTGGAGTCCAGGTCGCTCACGGTGAGGAGGATCTTGCCCACCGCGATGAGGGCGGCCTGCTCGGAATGGAGGAATTGCGAGTACAGCCAGCCGCTGCTGTGCCGGCGGATGATGCGCCGTTCGCTCTCCGGCAGCCGGTCCCAGAGCTTGGACCCCGCGATGGATATGAAGTCGTCCGGCAGGCCGAGCGGGTCGTCCGGATCCACCTCGTGGTCCCAGTCGAGGCGTTCGTCCATGTCCCACTGGCGCTGCTTGCCCTGCTTGTACAGGCGGACCATCTTGTCGTTGCGCCGGTCGTAGTCCCACTGGATGACGGCGTCGCCGTGCACCGGGACAGCCCACTCGCCGGCCAGCGCCGTCAGAACATCCGGCCGGGTGAAGTCGGTCGTGGTCACGGGTTGTCCTCCCTCTCGATGACGATCCGACGGGCCAGCTCCCGCAGTTGGGGCCGGAGTGCCTTGCCGGCCGGGTTGCGCGGGATGCTCTCCAGCGGCAGGAAGTGGCTGGGCCGCTTGTAGGCGGCGAGCCCGTCGATGCACAGGCCGAGCAGCGCGGACTCGTCGAACTGCTCCGGCGACACGGGCTGTACGAAGGCGACCGGGGTCTGACCCCAGGTCTTCGACGGCAGTGGCACCACGATTACATCGGCGACCTGCGGGGACTGCCGCAGTACGTGCTCGATCTCGGCCGGGTAGACGTTCTGCCCGCCGCGCAAAATCAGGTCATTGCGCCGGTCGACCACCCACACAAGGCCCGATTCGTCCACGCAGCCGAGGTCGTGGGTGTTGAGCCAGCCGTCGCTCAGCACTTCGGCGGTGGCCTCCGGGCGCTTCCAGTAGCCCTGCATCAGACCGTCGCCGGTCACCTGGAGCTCGCCGATGGTCCCCGCCGGGACCTCACGGCCCTCGTTGTCGGCGATCCGCAGTGCGGCGCCGAGCATCGGCCGCCCGACGCAGACCGCGCCGGGGACCGGAGGCTCGCCGACCACGCTGTGCGGGGCCAGGGAGATCACCGGGCCACCGCCCTCCGTGATCCCGAAGATCGTCTGGAGTTCGGTGCCGAGCCGCTCGTGCGCCTCGCGCGCCAGTTCCTCGGGCATCGGAGCCGCCCCGTGCAGCAGCAGCCGCAGCGCACCGAGGTCCGTGGTGGCCAGGCCCTTCGCGTCGAGGAGCAGTCGGACCATGGAGGGAACGAGGAAGGCGTGGCCGATCTCCCACCGCTGCAGTGCGGCCAGGCAGCCCTGCGGAGTGAAGCGGTCCAGGACGCAGACCGTGCCGCCCGCCGCGAGATAGTCGAGAGCGATCACCACGCTGCCGTGGAACAGTGGACCCGCGTTGAGGAATGCTGTGCCCGGCTCCGGGCGTACGTCCGCCAGCCAGGACAGTGCGTTGATCTGCAACGAGCGCTGGTCGACGATGACGCCCTTGGCCCGGCCGGTCGTCGCGGAGGTGTGCAGGATCATGACCGGGTCGGTCAGTCCGCTGCCCTCGTCAGCGGTGGAACCGGCCTCGGGGTCCGGGAGCTCGGCGACCTCGGCGATGTCCGTCAGCGGCAGCCCGGGAAAGAGCCCGCCGAGCCGGTCCAGGCCGGCGGCATCGGCCACCGCGGCGGCAGGCTCCGCGGACTCCACGATCGCGCTGATCTCCGGGTCGGTGAGCGCCGGGTTGACCGGCACGGCCACCAGGCCGGCGGCGGCGCAGGCCAGATAGGTCTCGAGGACCTCGACCCGGTTGCCGCTCAGTACGAGGACGCGGCTGCCCGGCACCCCGCCGAGCCGCAGCCGGGACGTCAATGCCTCCACGTCCCGGTGCAGCCGTCGCCAGCTGACGTCGCGCCGGGTGTCCCGCAGGGCGAGGGCGTCGGGGTCGCGGGCAAGTCCGCGGCGCAGTATGTGTCCTAGCCACATGTCAGGCGGCCCCGTTCCCGATCAGATCGGCGACCGCGCGGATCGACGTCAGCTCAAGGAGCTCGTCGTCATCGAGCGGCCTGCCGAGGTGGTCCTCCACACGCAGCGCGAGCCGGATCAGCTCACCGGAGTTGACGCCCGCACCTGTCAGGTCGTCCTCGTCCGCGACACGGTCGATCAGACCGGGGTGGTCCAGGCTTTCACGGACAAAGGATCGTGCGAGGCTCATGAGCTCCTCCGCGGACGGGCGCCGACGCCGACCATGGCCCAGTACGGGGCGGGTTCGCCGTCGAAGTACACAAGGGGTTCGGCGCTGTCCGTGCGGCACGGCAACAGCCGGTTGAACCGGCTCCCGAAGCACGCCGCGGCGAACTCGGGCGACTCGGCGACACCGCGCTCGTCCCCGACGGTGGCCACGAACGCGAACACGGGGTCCAGGGACTTGTGCACCCCGTCCTCGACGACGTCGCACCACGCGTGGTCGCTTCCGAAGAGGCCGAGCAGATAGCCGCGCCGGGCCGTTGCCTCGAGGCCGACGGCGCGCAGCCGGTCGGCGAGCAGCCGCGAGGCCACCACGCAGTCGGCGATGCCCAGTCGCCACGCCCGGTGGTGGTCGGCGCGCAACGGCTCCGGCACCGTCTGGTAGGTGACTCGGCGTGAGGCCAGCCCCTCGACGACCTCGTTCCACGCCTCGTGGATCCGCGGGTCGCGCACGGTGAGTTCGGCACCAGTGAGGCGGATGGCCGCCTCGTAGCCGGACACCCGCAGAGGGCCGTCGAAAGTCTCCTTCGACAACAGCTCCACACCGGGCGCCGACAGGTCGGGCACCCGGACGGTCACCCGGGGCAGCCCGCCGGCCTGCTCCGCGGCTGCTCCGGCGCTCTCGCCGCCGGCCGTACGAGCCGGGTGGACGCCGATCTCCCAGTCCCGTGGCGCGTACCAGCTGTCGCGGGACGAGGCTGCGAACCGCATCAGGAAGCGCAGCCCGAGCTCGGGCACGGTCTGCCCGGTGCCGCAGAACATCCCGACGTTCATCAGGTCGTCGTAGTCGAACAGCGGGCCGCGGCCGGAGTCGGTCACATGCGGCAGCCCCTCGGCGGCGAGCCGGGCCACCTGCGCCGGTTCGGCGCGCAGCGCCCGGGCCGCGGTCGCCGCGTCCGTGTCGTACCGTCCGACGTCCCGGGGCACGACCGTGAACCGGCCGAGCGCTCCGAGGAGTGCGTCGGGGGAGGCGGTCCGCACTGTCATAGGGAGCTGCCCTCCCGCTCCAGGGAGGCCACGAACTCGGCCAGTTCGCGTACGGTCGCGGACTCGAAGAGGAAGTCGTCGGGGATGACGACATCGCACTCGTCCTCGATGTCGGTGATCGCACGCAGCGCCTTGACCGACTCGATGCCGGGGACGGCCGAGAGGGGCTTGTCGGCGTCGATGGTGGTGGCGGAGACACCGGCCTGGGTGGCCAGAGCCCCTACGACGATGTCCAGGGTCTTGGCGACGCTCACTGGTGCTGTCCTTCCGATGCGGTGGCGAGGGTGGTGGTCTGCCGGCGGTAGAGCTCGGCTGCGCCGGAGCGCTTGACCTTGCCGGAACTGGTGAAGGGGAGGCTCTGCGGGGAGACTGCGACGGTCTCGACGGCGCCCAGCCCCAGATGCTCGGAGAGCCGGCGGCGGATGGCCTCGCCGACGGCGGCGGCCGTGTCCGCGTCGAGCTTCGTCTCCCAGATGACGACCATCCGCTCCTCACCGTCGTCGTCCCAGGCGAAGGCGGCGCAGTGACGGCGGTCGACTCCGGGGGTGGCCTTGACGATCTCCTCGACGTCCTCGGCGTAGTAGTTCTGGCCGCGGACGACGGCCATCGCCTTCATCCGGCCGATGACATAGAGCTCGCCGTCGTGCAGGAACCCGATGTCGCCGGTGCGCAGCATTCCGTCGGGGGTGAACGGCTGCTGCCCGGCGGGCAGTCCGAGGTATCCGGGGGTGACCGGAGCACCGCCGATCTGCACCTCGCCCACGGTTCCCTCGTCGAGCGGGGCGCCTTCGGCGTCGCCGATCCTGACGTGGAGTCCGGCCGTCGGCGCACCGCACGAGACGACGGAGCGCGCCGTGGGCCCGGCCTCGGCGGTCTCCCGGACCCGGTCACCCATGGACAGGCTCGACCGGTCCACGAGCAGGCTGCGGTAGTCCGACTGCGGGATGCCGGTGCTGACGATGAGTGTCGCTTCCGCGAGCCCGTAGTTGGGCTGCACGACCTGGGGCCGCAGACCGTACGGCGCGAAGGTCTTCTGGAACGCCTCGAGGCTGCTCAGGCGCACCGGCTCGGAGCCGTTGCCGCCGTACCGCCAGGCGGACAGGTCGAGGTCGTCGGGGATGCCCTTGGCGGCGGCCGCGACGAGGTAGTCGTAGAAGAAGTTGGGAGCCGGCAGGATCGTCGACCGGGAGGCGGCGAACTCGCCGAGCCACTGCACGGGGCGGCGGACGAAGTCGCCCGGCTGCCACAGGGACAACGAGGTGCCCTGCCTCAGCGAGGCGAGCATGGTGAACAGGCCCATGTCGTGGAAGAGCGGGAGCCACTGACCGAGTCGGTCCTGCGGTGTCCACCGGGTGCCTGCCTCGATCGCGTCGAGCCCGGCCGTGACGTTGTCATGGGTGACCACGACGCCCTTGGGCGCCGAGGTGCTGCCCGAGGTGTACTGGATGACCGCGGGAGCGTCCCCACCGCCGCACACCGGCGGCAGATCCCGGCTCTCGTGCGGAGGTTCGGCGATGTCGATGACCGGCAGATGCGGCACGGCGGCCGCGATCCGGGACACGATGCGGCCCCCGAGGCTGCCGTCGACGAGCAGTGCGTCCAGCGAGGCGTCGGCGGCGACCCGCTGGATGTGCGCGGCGTACGCGTCCGCTCCGCCGAAGGCCACCGGCAGCGCCAGCGGTACTGCCGCGGCATCGAGCCGCAGCAGGGCGAGCAGACCGCGCACCCACGGCTCGCCATTGGCCATGAGCAGGCCGGCACGGCGCGGAGTGCGGCCGTCGCAGGCGGTCAGGATGCCGCCCGCGGTGCGCTGCGCGCGGGAGAACAGCGCGGGTCCGGATACCGGCTCCTCCTGGCGAGAGGGGGTGTGGAGCATGGTGCCGTCGTGGACGGACTCGGAGAGCAGGTTCCACAGCTGGGCCATGGTGGTCATACCTCCTTCTCGGTGGTGGTGCGCTGGATGCGGCCGGCGAGCTTGCGGCGCAGCACCGACCGGCGGACCTTGTACGAGCCGGTGACGGGCATCGCCTCCCACTCCCAGAAGCGCACCTGGAGGTCGGGCAGCCCGGCCTCGGCGGCGACGGTCCGGAACCGCTCGGGGTCGGGCGCGGTGCCCGGACGGGGGCAGGCGACCGCGAAGACCGTGCTGTCCCCGGATTCCTCGCCCTTGACCAGGACCAGCTCGACCAGCTCGGGCAGGGCCTCCAGGAGGTGGTCCTCCTTCTCGAGCAGGCTGCCGACGCCGTCGACGTGCTCGACGATGCGGTCGAGCAGTTCGAGGGAGCCGTCGTCGAGCCGGCGGCCGATGTCGCCCATGGGCCACCAGGAGTCGTCCGACGGCATGGGGCCGCCGCCGACATAGCCGCGCATGCGCCCCGGCGAGCGGGTCTCGATGAGGCCCGGTGTGTTCACCGGCTGCGGATTGCCGTTTTCGTCGACGATGCGGATCTCCATGCCGCCGCCGGGGTGGCCGACATTGCGCGGGGAGTAGTCCGCGGACTCCTCACGGGTCACGATGCGCAGGCAGATCGGGCCCGACTCGGTCTGGCCGTAAGCCTGGAAGTAGTGGGCACCGGGGTGCTCCGACGCGTTCAGCAGGGCGCGTACGGTGCGCGGGTGCATCGCGTCGAAGGTGCTGATGAACCGTTCGACGTGCTGGAAGGGGCGGTCCGGGTCCTCGGCCAGCGACTCCCACTGGATGTAGACGTTCGGGTGCGTCTCGAGGGAGGTCGGACGGTGCTCCAGCATGAGCCGCTTGACGTTGGCAGGGTCCGGGTCGGCGATGGCCAGGGCGGGCATCGCGGTCTCCAGGGAGGCCAGCGTGCCGGCACAGGTGCGGGCGTGCACGAACGACAGGTGCTTGGCGTTCAGGTCGTTCGACGAATACTGGTCCCGGAAGATCATGATCATCGGGGCGACCATGCCGAACAGCGAACGGGTCGAGTGTGCGGCCATCTTCGGAGCGCCGGTGGTGCCCGAGGAGTGGGTGATGACGAACCACTCGTCCTCGTCACGGGGGTTGGCGGTGTGCGGCAGCCGGTCCTGGACGGGCACCACCCACTTCTCCTCGGTCGCCTCCAGGCACAGCACTTTGCGGGTCAGCAGCCCCAGCGCATGACGGGAGTCGGCCAGCCGGGAGAGACCGAAGGAGTCGACGAGGAGGTAGGGGCTCTCCAGCCGTGCGAAGCACTCGAGCAGTTCACCGATCTCCATGGCGGAGGACAGCAGGGCGGGCAGTGCACCGATCTTGCCGAGCGCGCACATCACGGCCTCGACCTCGATGTGGTTGCGCTGGACGACCGCCACCGTGTCACCGCGGCGGACCCCCGCCGCCCAGAGCCGGTCGGCGTAGTCGTCGATGGCCTGGGCGAATTCGGCGAAGTTGCGTACCGGCTTGTCGTAGGTGCGCCAGGGCGTGTCGGAGAGGAAAGGTGTGTCGGGGTGCTTCTCCGCAGCGACGGTGGGAAGCACCCCGAGTGACGCGGTGGGCTGGGGTATCACGTCGAGATTGAGTGCGGATACGTCGGGCATTCGTATTCCCTCTGCTCGGCCTGGCGATTGCATTCGGGCAGCGCAAAAGCAGCCCTGCTACGGGTGGATTGCGGTGGGGGGATGCCGGATGCTCACGAAGTGACGGGAAGCATCCGACATCAGATAAGAGGCGGCATCCGGCTCGCACACTCCATCGAATTTCGAGGAATTTTTCGGAGCTGGTGATTCCGGGGCCGGGACCCGGTTCCCAGGTTCTGCCGAGGCCCGGCTCCAAGGCCCTCCGCAGAACCTGGGAACCGGGCCGGTGGGGGCTTCAGCCGCCGTCGGAGAACAGCTCGCGGGCAGCCTTCGCCACCAGGTCGGGGCGCTCCTCGTGCAGGTAGTGCCCGCAGTCCGCGACGACCTCCACCCGCAGGCTGCTCGCCTGCCGCTCGCCGCCCGACAGCACGCTCGGCGGCAGCATGAAGTCCTTGGCGCCCGCCATGATCAGAGTCGGCGTGGTGAGCCGGAACTTCTTGAAACTGCCCAGGAGCAGCTTCGCGATGTCCCGCAGCGCGAAGGCGCGGTGCAGCGCCTCTCCGGCCCGCGCCCGGTCGGGCTCCTGGCTCGACCGTACGAACTCGGCCATCGCTCCCGGCTCCCACACCGTCTTCTCCGCGACCCCCTTGTACATCAGGTACCGGGTGAAGCCGGGCCGGTGACGCAGCATCCAGCGGCCGAGCAGCGGCTGTTCGAGCAGGGCGGTGTACCAGAAGCGCCAGGAGTGCGGCATCAGCCGGCGGTGCAGCGGCCAGGGGTGGAGCATGTTCAGCGCGAGGAAGTGGCTGAAGCGCTCGGGCGCGCGCAGACAGAGGTGGAATCCGGTCCAGGCACCCCAGTCGTGCCCGATGAGCGCGGCCCGCTCCAGACCGAGTTCGTCCATCAGCGAGAGCACGTCGGCGACCCGGCTGTCGGTGTCGTAGCCCTTGGCCGGCGCGTCGGACCAGCCGAAGCCGCGGAGGTCCACGCAGATCAGCCGGTACTCCCCGGACAGCAGTGGGATCAGCCGCCGCCATCCGTACCAGTGCTGGGGGAACCCGTGCAGCAGGACCACCGGCGTTCCCTCGCCCGCCTCCGCGATGTGCAGCCGCACCCCCCGTACCTCGGTGTGGTAATGGCGGACACCTTCCAGCTCCGGCATCGGTGGTGTGTGGTTCGGCATGGGGACTCCCCGGGGTGGTGGTTTTGGTTCGGTCGGTCGGTCAGGAGGCGGCGACCTTGTCAAACGTTCCGTCCGGGATTCCGTGCCGACCCATCGGAACGTGTGTGGGGGCCGCAGCGTCCTGACGGGGCTGGAGCGGGGGCTGCTCGTATTCACCGGCGCCGACGGCACCGCTGTCCTTGCTCCGCAGGGGCAGCGGGGTCAGCGCAGGGCGCACAGCTCGGCGATCAGCGCCGCCGTTTGGGCGGTCTGCGCTCCGTTCAGCCGTGGATCGCACGCCGTCTCGTACCGCAGCGGCAGGTCCTTCTCCGCCACCCCCGGGAGGCCGCCGACGCACTCCGTGACATCGGCCGGTGTGGTCTCCAGGTGGATTCCGCCGGGCCAGCCGCGGGCCTCCCGGACCGCGGCGAAGAAACCGCGGATCTCCGCGCTCACCGAGTCGATGTGCCGGGTCTTGTGGCCCGTGGCGCTGGTGTACGTGTTGCCGTGCACTGGGTCGCACACCCACACCACGGGGTGGCCGAGCCCGGCCACCTTCTCCACCAGCGGCGGCAGTACGGACCGCACCGCGTCCGCGCCCATCCGGGAGATCAGGACGAGGCGCCCCGGCTGATGGTCCGGGTCGAGCCGGGCGCACAGCTCGGCGAGGAGCTCAGGGGTGGTGGTGGGACCGACCTTCACCCCGACCGGGTTGGCCACCCCGGACAGGAAGCGGACGTGCGCCCCGTCCGGTTCGCAGGTACGCGCACCGATCCAGGGCAGGTGGGCCGAGGTCAGGCACCAGGTGCCGGTCATCGGGTCGCGGCGTACCAGCGGCTCCTCGTAGTCGAGCAGCAGGGCCTCATGACTGGTCCACACGGCAGGGGTACTGCCGGCCAGCGAGTCGGGCATGGCCATCCCCGACTCGGCGAGTTCGCGCAGCAGGGCGAGGACGGCGCGGGCGTGCCCATGGCCTTCGAGCAGGCGCATGGCGTCGGGGACGCGGGCGGCCGGTTTCGGTGCCGGGTCGTTCACCAAGTGGCCGCGGAACGAGGGCAGTACGAGGTCGCCCACCCGCTCGGTGGCGCGGGAGCGGGGCTTGGCGTACTGACCGGCCATCCGTCCGATCGGTATCGCCTGCCGGTGCAGCGCGTGGCTGATGGTCCGGGCCGTGGTGTGCAGCAGGTCCACCCGGGCCGCGGTCCCGGCGAAGGTGGGGGTGTCGAACGTCTCGGCGCAGTCGCCGAGTTGCACTACGAACGCATCCGCGTGCGCGGCCCTGGAGAGCGCCCGGCGCAGATCGAGGACCTCGCTGGGCCGTACGAGCGGCGCGGTGCCCGCAAGACGCGCGCGGACCCGGCGCAGAAGCGCCGGGTCCGGCCAGACGGGCTGTTGCGCGACCGGATGCCGGCGCCAGTCCGAGGGCAGCCAGCCGGTCGGCCGTGACCGTGCGAGCGAAGGGGATGAGTGCATGGCGACGTGACCTCCGTGAGGGTGGGTTCGGTACAGGTACCGAACGCGGTACCTGGGCGGTGCGTGACGTACGCGAGCCGTACATCGACGGGGGACGCTGGCCTCACCCGGACCTCAGTCCTGCGGAACGGCCCAGCACAGGACGCCCTGCGGCAGCCGCCGTACGGTCACGTGCACCCGCAGCTCGGGCTGCCGCACGGCGTGGGCGACATAGCCGTCGGTGTGCGCCTCCAGCCGGAGGTGGCGCAGCCCCGGCAGCTTCGGGCCGAGGACCGGGCTGAGGGCCTTGAAGGCGGCTTCCTTGGCGGAGTACAGGGCGAGCAGGCGCTGCTGTGCCGCCTCACCGGCCTGCTGGAGAAGGGGTGTTTCGGGGCCGCGCAGTACCAGATGGGCCGCTTCGAGGGGCAGGGCGGTCAGTTCGAGGTCGATTCCCAGCGAGCGGAACCGGTCCGAGGGGCCGGCGACGGCGACCGCGACCCCGTCGGAGTGGCTGAGCGACGCCGAGATCCCCGCAGGCAGCCGGGGGCGCGGCCCCTCGCACAGCACCGCGCCCGCAGTGAGTCCCGCGGACCGTAGCGCGCGGTGCAGCGCGCTGCGGCCGATCAGGAAGTCGGCCCTGCGGCGCGGCGGCATCGTCCGGGACATCCGGCGCTCCGCGTCCCGGACCGCCACCGGTGGCCCCTCGTGGACGGAGGCGATCCCGAAGCCGAGCCCCGGTATCCGGGGCCGGAAATGCGCCAGGGCGCACGGAAGCGACAGCGGAGTCCCTGTGGAATGCATGGTGTTTCCGTCCCTGTTTTTCGGATATTGGCGTTCTGAATGGTTCCTCTTCAGGCGGTGAGCAGTTTCTTCTGCACTTTTCCCAGGGAATTACGCGGTAGTTCTTCGATGATCTGGACGTCCTTGGGGATCTTGTACTCCGCCATCTGCTCGCACAGGTACTCCAGGATCTCCGTGCGCCCGATGGTGGCACCGGAGGCGAGTACGACCAGTGCCAGTGGCGCTTCGCCCTCACCGTGGTCGTCGACGGGGACGACCGCGGCGTCGGCGACGGCCGGGTGCCGGAGCAGCACGCGCTCTATGTCGGCCGGGTAGACGTTCCGCCCGTTCCTGATGATCAGGTCGGTGAGCCGGTCGACGAGATGCAGCCGGCCCTCGTCGTCGAGGCGACCGAGGTCCCCGGTGCGCAGCCAGCCCGCGACCGAAGCCGCGGCGGTTGCCGCCGGCTCGCGCCAGTAGCCGCGCATCCGGCCGTCGCCGCGGACCAGGATCTCGCCGGTGTGCCCGGTCGGCATCGGCCTGCCGTCCTCGTAGGCGATACGCACCGACATCCCCGGGATCACCCGCCCCGCGGGCAGGGTCTCGGGCAGCTCACCCAGGGGATCCGGGTGTTCGCCGGGCCCCAGCGTGACGAGTGGGCCGCCTGCCTCGGTCAGTCCGTACACCTGGCGGAAGCCGCAGCCGATGGTGCGGGCGGCCCTCGCGTAGAGATCCACGGGCAGCGGCGCGGCCCCGTAGAGGAGCTCCGTCAGAGAGTCGGGCAGGGCCTGGTCCGGATGCGTGCCGAGGTGGTCCACCACGCCCCGCAGGGTCTCCGGGACCAGCCACAGATGGGTCGCGCGGTGCTGCCGGGCCGCCGTCACGATGTCCTCGGGTCGGGGCCCGGCGACGACCAGCGCAGCCCCTGCGGCGAGATGGGCGAATGCGAGTACGACGCTCCCATGGAACAGCGGTCCGCAGGTCACCAGCACGGCATCGGCCGGTGGTGCCGTCGCCGCGAGCCAGCCGAGCGAGATGTCCTTGACCGACCGGTGGTCCACGACCACGCCCTTGGGGTGGCCGCCGGTGGCAGAGGTGTAGAGGATGGCCACCGGATCGTCGGCCCGTACATGCGGTTCGAGAGTCGCCTCCCCGGTGCCGTCGGCGTCCTGGACCGGCGCGTCCTGGACCGGCGCGTCCTCGAAGGGCAGCCGCCAGCCGCCGCAGGCGGAGCGCCGGTCCGCACGCTCCAGCAGAGCGCGCTCGCCGATGATGCCCACGACCTTGGCGTGAGCGACGATCTCCGCGATCTCACCGGGGACCAGACTCGGATCCAGTGGTACGAAGAGTGCGCCGAGGCGTCCCAGCGCGAAGTAGGTCTCCACCACCTCGCTCCGGTCCTGCGACAGGACCGCCACCCGGTCCCCGTGCCGTACGCCGCGCGCGCTCAGCCGACCGGCCAGGAGTTCGACGCGGCGGGCCAGCTCCTCCCAGGTCGACGATCGCCGTGCATCGGCAAGTGCCACCCGCCCGCCGAAGCACTGACGGTTCCGCTCCAGTAACTGAGTAAGCCACATGCTGTTGTCCCCTTGTACGGTGCATGCGTATCCTGCTCTTTCACCGGGATAGAGGCCGCACGGCGGCCATACACTCCCCTCCGCATCCGCTTTTCTCTGACGAGTTGTTACGAGTCGCTTCCGAAGTGGTGATTTGTGTGAGCTCGACCCGGAAGTGGGATGGTGCGGGTGTCTCCGCCAGGTGAGGCAGAGAGGGAGTTATTCAACGATGGGCCCATTGCGCAGTGACTGGCCGACGGCCGAACTCGACCCGCTGCGGCGCCTGAAAGTCATCGCCTCCGCCGCGAAGCACCCGAGCTGTGGCGAGCGTCATTTCGATGTACCGATCGAGCAGTTGTGGGCCGTCGCGTCCGACCTGGAAAACGAATTCCCGAAGATCGTCCCCGGGCTGCGCTCTTTTCACCGTCACCGGATCGGACAACGACCGGCTGGCCGGGCAGGCGGTCAGTTCCCTCGGGCACCGTGAACACTTCGACGTGGTGCTGCGTCCGGGCTGGTGCCTCATGCAGAGCAAGGTGCTGACCGGCGGAATGGCCGCCGTGCCCGAGGGTGACGGAAGCAGGTTCGCCTTCTTCAGCAGCCTGCGGTTCCCCGGTGGCCAGGTCATTGACCGGGCGCGCCGGCTGCGGGAAGCGCACCGGACCGGGCTGCTCTTCGACCGATTGCAGCAGCGGGTGGAGGCCCGGTCATTCCCAGGCGGTACGAAATGAGCGTCTGGCACGGAACAGTCGGGATCTGACTGTCCCCACCGGAACCGCAAGGATCCCTGCGACCTCCTGTTCGTTCAGGCCGTCGATGTGCCGCAGGGTCAGCACCGCCCTGTGCTCGGGTGCGAGCCTTGCCATGACGTCCGCGATGTCCGAGGCGAGTTGCAGGTCTTCGAGAATGGGCTTGTCCTCCCACTCCGCGGGTACGGCGCTCCGCTGATGGCGCTGCTTGGCGAACTTCACCGCCTCACGGACGGCGATCGCGCGCACCCAGCCCAGGAACGCCACGGGTGTCTTGAGCTGATGGATGTTCCGGAAGACCGCGATGAGGGCCTCCTGCGCTGCATCCGCTCCGTCCTGCAGTGCCACCGGCCCGCAGATCCGGCCGACATACGGCGAGATGGTGTTGAGCAGCTCATCCATGGCCAGGGCATCCCCCTGCTGCGCCCCCTCCACGAGCCGGGCCAGTTTCTCCATATCCCAGCCGACCGCGCCCGCCCCACCGGTTTCACTCACTGCGCCCCCATCGTCGGCATCCCTGTGCGCCGGGCGGGGAACGGCGGCCGGATATCCAATTTCGAAGACATCGCAAAGAGCGTTTCGGCGTGAACTCTGACGATCCGCCGCACCCCAAATACTCAACCCGCGAGTAACAAATCCACGGGAAAAGTGATGATGAAGTGCAGGCAGTCAACCCCCGTCGAGCCAGAATTCAGCTTCCCTGCAATGTGCATCCCACCCTAACATCAGGCGAGGAAACCTGGACAGATTTATCAGCAGCTCCGTAGGGCGAGAATTACTGTTTCGTCACATCGAGTCGCGATCGCGTGTTGAGGTGGTTTCAAATGCCGGGCGGTCGAGTGAAGTCGCGGTGAGGATGTGATGGTGCCGCCTCGCGGGCCGCCCCGGCGAAGCCCACGACAGGGATCGGCGGACTTCTCACCTCGCCCTCGGTAAAGGCGAGCTTGGGGTGAAAGCCATTGACATGGCCTCAATTGTCCTTTCCGTGGACCTCGTGGGCCGACCCCACGGGCGGGAGGGGCTCAGGCAGTTGGAGGACTGCTTCGAAGTGCTGGCCGGACCACAGCAGACGCGATGCGGCCACCGGATCGCCGACCAGCGCGTCATTGCGGTCGTAGGCCTTCGCCAGCCGACTTTCGAGGCGGTATGCGGGCCAGCCGGGGTCGCCGACGGCAGCGAACCTCGTCCAGGCCGTGCGCATCCTGACCGACAGGGAGGCAGCCTCCTGCGACGGTGCGGCTCCCAGCATCTGCTGTGCGAGGGGAGCGTCCAGGGTGCCGAACACCAGCGGTACGTCGAGACCGTGGCAGGACCCCAGCCGGCCGCCCAACGCGGGTGCGGGCCAGCGCAGTTCGTAGGCGAACGCCACCCCGCCCGCCGCGGCCTGGGCGTCCTGGAGCCGTACGGTCGGCATTCGCCACAGCCAGTCCGACTTGACCAGCTCATAGAGCTCATCGGCGCCGGCCTCCCGGTAGGCGCCGCGGTAGGCACGCTCGCCGTCCGGCTGAGTGCCGAGCACGCGGAGAGTACGGGACGCCCGCTCCTCGGTCACTGCACCCAGCTCGCCCCTCTTGGCCATGAACAGCCGGTACTCGTCCCGGTTGTGGCCGAGCATCAGGGTGATGCCCCGGGCTGCCCCCTGCGCGACGGCTTCCCAGGGGCTGCACGGCAGCGTCTCACCGTCGACGACCGGGGAGAACATCGTCTCGGTGTGGCCGACGGCGCCCCAGCGGTCCGCCTGGTCGGTCATGGCGGCGAAGACCGCTTCGGCGGCCCGTACAAGAGCATGCGGGTCGGTGGTCCGCAGGGCGTCCGCGGTGGCGGCCGATCCCATCCGCGCGCCGACGGCACCGGCGACGTACGCGGCCAGTCGCGGGGTGAAGCAGAAGCCAGGAACGCTCTGCACCACCGCCCGGTGGAAGAGCCCCGCCGCGGCGGGCATGGCCAGCAGTGCCACAATCGAACCGGCCCCGGCCGACTCGCCGAACACCGTCACACCGGCTGGGTCACCGCCGAACGCCGAGATGTTCTCCTGCACCCAGCGCAGCGCGGCGATCTGGTCCAGCAGTCCCCTATTGGCCGGACTTCCGGCGAGCTGAGCGAAGCCTTCCATGCCCACCCGGTAGTTGAAGGTGACAAGAACGACGCCTTGCCGGGCGAGCCGCGCTCCGTCGTACACGGGGTCGCCCGCCTGCCCGAACACATAGGCGCCACCGTGGAACCAGACCATCACGGGCAGCCCTGTCGTACCAATGTCCGGGGACCACACATTGACCGTCAGATAGTCCGGCGCCTGCTCCGGGCGGGCGGTGGCCGGCGCAGGGTTCATACGGTCGTGCTGCGGGGGCGGAGGCCCGAACGCGCTCGCCGGCCGGATCCCGTCCCACGGCTTCGCCGGCTCGGGCGCGGCGAAGCGCAGGACTTCGAACGGCGGCTGCGCATACGGAATCCCCCGGAACACGGCGATTCCGTCCTCGATCCGGCCCCGCACCACGCCCTGGCCGGTACGTGCCTCGGGATGAAGTTCCGCTGCCACCTTGCTCCGCCCTTCCCACAGTTGTTGGCGAGTGCCGCGGCGGCCCGGGGTCCGGAGCGCCGCGGCGGGCATCGTCGACACCAGGAAAGAGGCGGCTGGGGCCCGGGACACTCCCGGTCCTAAGTTTTTTCGGCTAAATACGCAACTGCGGGAGTATCCGGCCTGTTCGGCTCCTCTGTCCCTATGAAGCTCCATGCACCGAGCGCCGCCACGGCGCACGGGCGGAGCAGTGCCATGCGAGGGAGGAGAACGGCGCATGAACGGAGCCGACACGCACTTGCGGCGGTGCGAGCCGGACACCCGGCAACCGCCGGAGGCGGATCCGTGGGCTGCCGGTGCCCGGCTTGTGAGGGCAGCTCAGTCCGGTGATGCCCTGGCCGTCAATGACCTTCTGAACCTGCTGATGCCCTATGTCAGCCGAATGTGCCGGCCGATCGCCCTGGCCGACAGCGCCGACGCGGTGCAGGAGTCTCTCATCGCCGTCTTCCAGGGCCTGCCCAAGCTGAAGGACCCGACCGCCCTGTACGCGTGGGTACGCACCATCACCGTACGCGAGGCCGTGCGGGTGGCCAAACGCACGCAGCGGGAGACCCCGGTGGGCGAATTCGACGACATCCCCGGATCGCGCAGCACGGAACTGGCCTCCGATGTGCACGACGTACTGCGTCGGTTGTCGTCCGAGCACCGTGCGGTCCTGATGCTGCGTGAACTGGAGGGCCTGGACGAACGATCGGCGAGCGAGATCCTGAACATTTCGTGCGGCACGGTGAAGTCACGGCTGCACCGTGCCCGTAACAGCTTTCGGAAGGCGTGGACGCGATGACCAACGGCTGGCCAACTGCCGAGCTCGACCCCGTACAGCGGCTGCGCGTCATGGCCGCCGGGCTGAACGCCGTGATGTACGCGGAGGAGTACATCGACGCCCCCATCACCGATGTGTGGGAGGTGGCGAGCGACCTGGAGGGCGAGCTGCCGCATCTGATACCGACGCTGCGGGCCTTCCGAATGGAGCCCACGCCCGGCCCCGGTGCCCCGGACCGGGGCCGGGCGTGGGCGCACGGCCCATTCGGGCACAGCGCATGGTTCGATGTGCTGCTGCAGCCGGGGTGGTGCCTGATGCAGAGCCGGTACGTGGTCGGTGGGATGGCAGCCGTGCCCGAGGGCACCGGGACGCGCTTCGCGGTGCTCGGCGGGCTGCGGGGCGGAAAAACGACCACCCCGCTGACCACCCCGCTGAGCACGCTGCGCCCGCTCGGCTGCAGCCGCGGGCTGCGGATGATCTCCCGTGTCCGTCGCCGGACCTCGGTACGGCGCGCCACGCGCGGGACCGGGCATTAGCCCCCGATTCGTCCGGGGTGGGGTTCGGATCTTCGGCCACGCCCGGCCGTCAGGCCGGGCGTCACCGACCACGCCCGGGTTCACAGTCCGAGTTCGCCCAGGCGGACGCGTACTGGATGGTGAGGCCTTCGGGTTTGCCGACCGGGTTGTCCCAGAGGGCGTCCAGTTCGGACTTCACGGCGGCGGGCAGTGCCTCGTGATCGGAAAGGGTGCAGCCCGGGGGGGCCGAGGTGGGCCCGTGGGCACTCATGCAGATCCGCGGCCGATCTGCTGGACGCGGGCGTCCGTGCGTTGCGGGGACTCGATGCCCTCGCGTGCAGCGCGGTGGTCGATACCCCGGCCGAGCAGCCTTTGAGCAGGTGGTCGCGGTTGGCCGCAGGCGTACTCTGGCCGTAACGCCTGTGCACCGCGAGTGAGCGACGGAGGCGGCGCATGACCGACCCCCACGGTTTCCTCAAGACCTCCCGCCGGCCCGTCCCGGCGCGCCCCGTCCAGGAACGGCTGAGCGACTGGAACGAGGTCTATGCGGGGCAGGCGCGGCTTCCGCTCGTGTCGGAGCAGGCGGGGCGTTGCATGGACTGCGGCATTCCGTTCTGTCACAGCGGCTGCCCGCTGGGAAACCTCATTCCCGAGTGGAACGCGTACGCGAGGAAGGGGGACTGGTGGGCAGCGGCCCAGCGGCTGCACGCGACGAACAACTTCCCGGAATTCACCGGACGGCTGTGCCCGGCGCCGTGCGAGGACGCCTGCGTGCTGACCATCAACGCCGATCCGGTGACGATCAAAAATGTCGAACAGGCGATCGCCGACCAGAGTTGGGCGCGCGGATACGCGTCGCCGCAACCGCCCGGGCGGCTCAGCGGGAAGACCGTCGCCGTCATCGGCTCCGGACCGGCGGGACTGGCGGCAGCGCAACAACTCACCCGTGCCGGTCACACCGTCGCCGTCTATGAGCGAGCCGACCGCATCGGCGGACTGCTGCGCTACGGCATTCCCGCGTTCAAGATGGAAAAACGCCACCTGGACCGCCGCATCGAGCAGATGCGGGCGGAGGGCACCAAGTTCCGGACGGGTGTGGACGTCGGCAGCGATCTCGGCGCCACCGAGATCGCGGAGCGACACGACGCGGTCATCGTCGCCGTAGGAGCCACCGGCCAACGGGAGCTGTCCGTCCCGGGCCGCGAGCTGTACGGCATTCATCAGGCCGTGGACTACCTGACCCTGGCCAACCGGGTCGCCGAGGGCGACCACGACGTTCCGGCCGTTACAGCCGAGGGTAAACATGTGGTCATCATCGGTGGTGGGGACACCGGGTCGGACTGTCTGGGCACCGTCCTGCGCCAGGGCGCCGCTTCCGTCGCGCAGCTGGACATCAATCCGGAGCCCGGTGACACCCGGCGGGACACCGAGCCCTGGCCCGTGTATCCGAAGGTCTATCGGATATCCCATGCTCATGAAGAGGCCAGGGGGCGAGAGGGCACGGATCCGAGGGTCTTCTCCTCCGCCACCCTCAGCTTCGAAGGAGACCGGTCCGGCCATGTGTGCGCGCTGCGCCTGGCGGAAGTGGAGCCCGGGGGCAGAAGGCCGCGGCCGGAGACGGAACACATGATTCCGGCGGATCTGGTCCTGCTCGCCCTCGGCTTCTTCGGTCCCGAACGGGGCACCGGCCTGATGCGGCAGCTCGGGCTCACGCTGGACGACCGGGGAAACTTCGCCCGGAATGCCGCCTTCGCGGCCGAACTGGCGCAGTCGGCCGAGCGGGCCGCCCGCCCCGGGCCGGGCGGGGTGTTCATCGCCGGTGACGCAGGACGCGGCCAGTCCCTCGTGGTGTGGGCCATCGCGGAGGGACGGTCCGCCGCTGCTGCTACGGACCGCTATCTGAGCGGCTCCACGGTCCTCCCGTCGCCCGTCGCCCCACAGGACCGGCCCCTGGTCGCCTGAGACTGAGAGCCTGTCGGGTGACCTCCGACCGGGCGGCCACGCCCTGGCACGCAGGAATGGGCCCGGCCACACCGGAGGGAACGTGGGCCTCGGCACCCGGGCGCTCGGCTTCCTGGTGAACATCCTGGCGACGGGATAGCCGACGATGGTCGCGACCGCGCGTCCGCTGTCCAACTGGAGCAGCCCGGTCGGCGCGTCCTCGCTCTGCGAGATCCGCATCTTCTCCCGGCACTTGGCGTTCTGCTCCTGGCCGATGTGGAGGTTCGACACCTGTGAGCCGGGTGGTCCCGGGCTCGTACATCTCCATGGGCGGATATGCCACCGCGGTGGCCACCCGCAGCACCCCCTTCTGCCGGTACTGAGCGGGGAGCAGCTCGGCCGCGGGCCGGCCGGCGGCCTGCGACGAACTGCCGGACGGGGCGTCGCCCTGACCGGAGCGTCCGCATGCGGTGGCCGCGAGCGCTAGTACTGCAACCGCATCTGCCGTGACGGGTGCTGGATTTGCTCGTTGTTCCGACTGTGCGATGAATCGTTGACGGTTGAGCAGGTCGAGTCG
>NZ_JBVHDS010000025.1:0-81433 GCF_055563255.1 Streptomyces sp. NPDC002958
CCGGAGCGGGCAGAGGGCGCCCAGGATCCGTGTGTGACGACAGAGTACTGGTCGTGGGAGGCGGCCACGAGAGCGCTGGCCAGTGCGGCGAGGGGCGGCCGATGATCCGGTAGGGACCGACCCGCTTCGGGTCACCAGTGCGGGCAGGCTGTACCCGCACGTCTATGCGAGCATGCTCACAGGGTGTCCGTTCCTCTTCTGCAATGGAGCGCCATGAGACTGGACATGCACCCGTGAATGGACTACCCCAGCCTAAGAACGGGATGCTATCGGCACTCCGCCGGAAAGAGTGGGGTAGTCCGCAGCTTCGTTGTCGTCTGGACATATCACGGAGTGGCCTGGCGGCAGAGCATGTGACATGCGAGTGGGGACCAGTTGGGGACCACACGGTAGGGGCCGGTCTCGCCGCCACTCCACCGCCGGACGCGACGGCCGTCGCGACAGCGTCCCGCCCCCGCGCGGACACGTCGAGCTGAGCATCCCCGTCCCGCCGCTCCGGGGCGAGGTGTGTGCCCCTCGCCCGACCACCATCGGATCGTCCCACCCGCCCGTGCAGGCCGACGAGCCCGACCCCGGCTCGGCCTGTCCTTCCCCTCGATGGCTCCCTTGCCCCTTACGCTGGGACATATCAGCTCAAAACATTTCACGTGCGCGCGAAGAGGCGCGATGCCCTACGGGAGGCATGATGAGCCAGCAGCCGGTCCTCCTGCCCTACACCGACCCGACCTTTGTGGCGGACCCCTTTCCGCTCTACCGACAACTGCGCGACGACGGCCCGGTGCGGCGCGCCGTCATCGCCGGAGGCATGGAAGCCTGGCTGGTCACCCGGTACGAAGACGGCCTCATGGCACTGTCCCACCCGCAGCTGAGCAGCGACATCCGCGATGCGTCGGATCCCCGGCTCATCGAGCGGCTGCCCGCCACCGACCGCGAGTCCATGGTGCGCAACATGCTCCGTTCCGATCCACCCGACCACACCCGCCTGCGCCGCCTGGTCTCCAAGGCGTTCACCGCGCACAGGGTGGCGAAGCTGCGGCCGCGCGTACAGGAGATCGCAGACCGACTGCTCGACGCAATCGTGCCGACCGGTCGCGCCGACCTCGTCGAGAGTTACGCGCTGCCGCTCCCGGTCACAGTGATCAGCGAACTGCTCGGGGTGCCCGTGACCGACCGGCGCGACTTCCAGCAGTGGACCGACGACATGATCCTCCAGGGGGCGGAGCCACCGGACCGGGCCCGGGTGGACGAGGCGTGGCGGCGGATGCGCTCGTACCTGACCGGGCTCCTGGAGGCCAAACGAGCCCGGCCCGGGGACGACCTGCTCAGCGCGCTGATCACCGCTCGGGACGAGGAGCAGCGGCTCGACGAGGACGAGTTGATCGCCATGGCCTTTCTGCTGCTGGCGGCCGGATACGTCACCACGGTCAATCTGATCGGCAGTGGCATTGCCGCACTGCTCGCCCACCCCGACCAGCTCCGGATGCTGCGGGACGATCCGGCGCTGCTGCCTGGCGCGATCGAGGAATTCCTGCGCTACGACGGACCGGTCAACCCCGGCATCGCCCGGTTCGCGCGCGAGGACGTCACGATCGCAGGGGTGAACATCCCGCGCGGTGCGACCGTCCTGATCGCCTCCGCCATCGCAGACCGGGACCCGGAGCACTTCCCCGAACCCGACCGCCTGGACATCGCCCGTCAGGACAACGACCACCTCGCGTTCGGGCACGGCATCCACTACTGCCTGGGCGCCCCGTTGGCCCGGCTCGAGGGCCAGATCGCCATCGGCACCGCCCTGCGCCGGCTCCCCGGCCTCACCTTGGCCGTGCCCCCCGACGAACTGCGGTGGCGGCCGGGCGGATTGCGCGGCCCCGAACACCTGCCGGTCACCTTCACCCCCGGCGCCCGGGACTGACCGTGCGCACCGTGCACGCCGCGCACAGCGATCGGGCGAGCCGGAACCCGAGGTGTTACGGTCGTCCGCTGACCGTGCCGGGGCCGCGGGAGCTCGACGGCGGAGAGCGGGTTCCGGCACAGTGATCATGCAGAGCCCGAAGTCCGGGTCGTCAGATGGTCAGCCGCAGCGACGTCGCCGAGATGCCGAGCCGCGCTGTCTGACCCCATGTCAGTTCCAGGGCGTCCGTCTCCATTCCGTCGCCGAAGACCACCACCCGGTCGGACTCGACGGTGAGCCGCAGCCCTTGTCCGCGCCCCAGTTCGCCCGCCACCAGTGAGGTGCGGGTCGCGGGTGAGGGCCAAGCCTCGCGGACGAACCAGAGGAGCCGCGGCTCGGGGGGCGCCGGGAGTCGCAGGGCGCTGTGGCGTTCCTGCCAAAGCGAGCGGAGCCAGCCCGTGGCGCCTGTGCCCGTGCCGACCAGTACGCCCGACGAGGCCTGCGGTTCGGTGGGGGCGTCGGGCGCGTCGGGGCCGAGCCGGTAGCGGGCGGTCTGGTGGCCGGGCGGGCCGAGACCTCGCGTGCGGCTTCGGCCTCGGCCCGGGCCAGCCGCACCTTGCGTGCCGCCTCGGCCTCGGCGCACACCCCGTTCCCCGTCGGCCGCGGCGTTCTCCTCGGCCTCGCGGCGGGTGTTGGTGCCGCGCTGTTCGACCAACTGCTCCTCGCGGCGGGCCAGTTCGATCTGGCTGGCCAGCTCGTTCTCGGCGATGGTCCGCTCCCGTTCCACGGCGACGGCGCGGCGCTCGTAGGTGGCCCGGTCGGCCTCCTGCTGAATCTGCTCGCGGGCGGGGGTGCGCAGGGCGCGCTCCACCTCGGCCTCGGGGCGGATGGCGACCACCCGCACCGCGACGACGTCGATACCGGTGGCGGGCAGCCGGGGTTCGGCGGCGAGCCCCGCTGCGACTCGGTCGCGTACCGCTGCGACACCGTCGACCAGCGCCTCGGCCAGCGCCGTCCGGGCCAGTACGTCCAGGGTGTGCTGCTGGGCGGTCTCGGTGAGCAACGTGGCGATCTGCTCCAGCGGCGCGCCGCGCCAGACCCTGGTGTCCGGATCGACCGAGAAGTCCAGGCGGGCGGCGGCCTCGGCCGGGTCGCTGATCCGGTACGTCACGGTGGCCTGCACGGTGACGTCCTGGAAGTCGGACGTACGGGCATGGAAGGCCATCGCCAACTCCCGGTCGTTGACCGGAATTTCAGAGAGTGCGGCAGTCAGTGACCGGTACCAGAAGCTCAGTCCCGTTCCGTCGTGGGCGAGTCGGCCGCGCTTGTGGTGGCGGATGTGGGCAGTGGGCGCGGAGCGCAGGTGGCGCCAGCCGAAGCGCCTGGTGATGTCGGCCATGTCGGAATCCCCCTTGTTCTCGTCATGAGGACGATAAGGGGAATCGGTTGATATCGTCAAGGAGACGAGAATGGTCGCCGGTTCGCCGGTCGCCGCCGCCCTGTTCGCCTTGAGCGGCGAGGAATCTGGCCGGCACCTCGCCTCCGCCGTGTACCGCCAGATCGGCGCCGTTGACGTACGGGGCCAGGCCACCCGCCAGGTACAGGCAGGCGTGTGCCACATCGTTCGGCGCGGCCATCCGTCGCATGGGAATCACTCCGGCCACCGCGGCGCCGCCGTCCTCCCCGTACACCGATGCCGCGCTCTCGGTGCGGACCAATCCGGTCGTGATGTGGTTGACGCGAACCCTCGGTGCCCACTCGAGAGCCAGCGCCCGAGTCAGTCCCAGGAGCCCGGCCTTGGCCGCCGTGTAGGCGGCCGCGCCCGGCTGCGGGGTGTGCGCGCAGACACTGCCGATATTGATGACCGAGCCTCCCTCGCTCTGGCTCCGCATGACCCGGTTGGCGGCCTGCGCCACATAGAACGGGGCCAGCAGATTGAGCGCGACGACCTTCTCGACGAACCGCGGTGACACGGTGGCCGCGTCGGCGTCGGGGGAGCCGCCCGCGTTGTTGACGAGCACATCCAGCCGTCCGAACCGTTCCACCGCGGTGTCGACCAGCGCGGCGGCGGCCGCCGGGTCGCGGACGTCGGTTGAGCGGAAGTGGGCCTGCCGGGCGCCACTCTTCGGCAATTCCGGCGGTTCGCCGCGCCCGCAGACCAGTACATCCGCACCGGCGGAGAGAAAGGCCTCGGCGATCGCGGCGCCGATGCCCTTCGTGCCACCGGTGACGATCACTGCCCGTCCCGTGAAATCGATGGGATCGCCGATGTTCATGGTCCGCCTCTGCTGTAGCCGAAGTGTGCTGTCCGGTTCGATAAAGCTACCAATCGTTTGTTTGGTGGAACAGTCGCCGCTTCGGCCGGGCGGGATGGGTGAGTGGGGGCGCAACACGGGCGGCCGGTGGCCCCCGCGGGGGGTCACCGGCCGCCCGGATGGTACGCCGCCCCCGTCCCCACGGTGCGGCGTGAGCGGGCCCTCGTCATCCGCTCGGACGACGGCCCACATCTGTCGGGACTAGGGCGCGGACGCGCCCAGTCCAAGTGCGGGAAAGACGGCGCTCTCCAGGAAGCGGGTGAGATATGCCCCATCCGCGTACTTCCCCTCCAGCAGCGGCCGGGCACGCATCACACCCAGCAGCTGCACGGAGACGAACTCCGCCGCGGGAGTCTCCGCCGGAATCTCGCCGCGCTCCGCGCTGCGCCGGACCATCGCCGCGATCGCCGCGATCTCCGGCACGATCAGTGCCTCGCGTAGTGCGCACAGCAGTTCGGGGCTCTGTAGCGCGGCATGGCTGAACGCGTGCATCAACGGCGTGTCGCGGCCTGAGTCCGCCCCGATGGCCCGGGCGGCCTCGCGCAGATCTCCTGCCAGTGTGCCGGTGTCGATGTCCGAAAGCAGCATCCGCCGGGTGCCGTGCAGCGCCGCCACGACCAGTTCGGGCTTGGAACCCCACTGCCGGTAGAGCGTGGACTTGCCGCAGCGCGTCCGCGAGGCGACCCCCTCCATGGTGAGGGCCTCGTAACCGGATTCTCTCAGCATGTCGAGCACGGCCGCGTAGATCTCCTGCGCCCGCGTCGGCGTGATCTTCGAGCGGCGTGGCGTGTGTGCCGGTTCCTGCGGAGGCATGCGATTGCCTCTCGGCGATTCTGCGACGAGGTCCATCGATACGCCAGTGTACCGAAACGCATGTGTACCGATACGTTCGCGTATCGGTACGGCATGGGCCGCACCATGCCGCCGTAACACTGCTTCGTCAGCGAAGGGGCACCGGGTGAGGAATGCCGGTAGCGAGCCCGCAGATCAGGAGCCGGACAGTTCTGCCCGACCGATCAGTCAGGTCCAGGCCCTGCTCGGCCGCGGCGGTACGGGGCGTGATTCTGCTCAGACGCGCACACGCGGGGACCCCGACCATCGCCGACCAGGCCATGGCGGAGCCGATACCAGGGGCCGGATCACCGTCGCGGGTCGTGATCGGGAGCCGGGCGCCGACGGACCGGCCGACGCTGCGACCGGAACTGGGCCGGACCCCGGTGGGCGGACCGTGACAAGAGGAAGCGACGTCTGCCGCCGGGGGGGCATGTCGCGAGGACGTGACGCTTGCCCGCCGAACTGCCACGCTGGAGAACAACCCACCCGCCGACCCGTCACCCGCAAGCCGGCCCGCTGGACGCCACGCCGTCAGCCGCCGGACGGACTCGGATCCTCGTCCCGGGCCAGTGCCCGTGTCAGCCAACCGATCCAGAAGTTCTCCAGATCGATGCCGCCACGCAGAACCAGATGCCGCAGCCGGTCCTCGTCGGAGTTCTGCTCGGGCGGGAAGTCCCGCTCCTCGATCTCCAGATACTCCGCCAGCTGTCGACGGTGCAGCCCCAGATGGCGGCGCAGTTCCGCATCCAGGCCGGGTGCCCCGACGACCGCCGCCGCCCGCATCCGCAGCAGCAGCGGATCCCGGATCTGCTTGGGATCCTCGGAACGGGCCACCCATGCGGACAGCGCCTCCCGGCCCGCGGGCAGCACCTTGTACTCCTTCTTCTGCCCGCGGGCGGGCTGCTCCGACGGCAGCGCCCGGATCTGCCCGGCCTGCTCCAGCTTCCCCAGCTCGCGGTAGATCTGCTGGTGCGTCGCGGACCAGAAGTAGCCGATCGACCGGTCGAACCTGCGGGTCAGCTCCAACCCCGACGACGGCTTCTCGAGCAGGGCGGTGAGGATCGCATGCGGGAGTGACATGGGGTGCATCCTAAGGACGGTCGGGTCATGGCCCCATGACGGAGGGGCCGGGCCGGTCGGAATCCCTCGGGCCAAGGGTTTTCGCATCCGTCACAACGAAGCCGCGAGCTCCGTGCCCTGGCGGATCGCGCGCTTGGCGTCCAGTTCGGCGGCCACATCGGCGCCGCCGATCAGATGCGCCGGACGGCCCGCGGCGATCAGCTCCTCGTACAGCTCGCGACGCGGCTCCTGGCCCGCACAGAGCACCACCGTGTCGACCGGCCGGAGATGCTGCTCTCCGTCGACCGTCAGGTGCAGTCCTTCGTCGTCGATCCGGTCGTAGGCGGCGCCTGCGATCATCGTGACGCCGCGGTGCCGCAGTTCGGTGCGGTGGATCCACCCGGTCGTCTTCCCCAGCCCCGCACCGACCTTGCTGGTCTTGCGCTGGATCAGATGGACGGTGCGTGGCGTCTTCGCACGCTCCGGGGCGCGGAGACCGCCCCGGTCGCGGTAGCCGGTGTCCACGCCCCACTGCCGGAAGAACGCCTCGGGGTCGAGGCTTGCCGCATCGCCCGAATCGGTCAGGAACTCGGCGACATCGAAACCGATCCCGCCCGCCCCGATGATCGCGACCCGGTCACCGACCTGCGCGCCGTCGCGCAGGACATCGAGGTAGCTGACCACGCTGGGGTGATCCAGACCCGGTATCGCGGGGGAGCGGGGCGTGACACCGGTGGCGAGGACGACCTCGTCGAAGCTGTCGAGCGCATCGGCCGTGGCCCGCGTACCGAGCCGCAGCTCGACCTTCTCCTCCGAGAGCCGTGTGCGGAAGTAGCGCAGCGTCTCGTTGAACTCCTCCTTGCCGGGAACCCGGCGCGCCACATTCAGCTGGCCGCCGATCTCCTCGGCCGCGTCGAAGAGTGTCACCTCGTGCCCGCGCTCGGACGCCGAGACGGCGCACGCGAGACCGGCGGGCCCGGCGCCGACGACCGCCACCCGCTTGACGGTTCGGGTCGGTGACAGGGTGAGTTCGGTCTCGTGGCAGGCACGCGGATTGACCAGGCAGGAGGTGACTCGGCCGCTGAAGACGTGATCCAGGCAGGCCTGGTTGCACCCGATGCAGGTATTGATCGCATCGGCGCGGCCTTCGGCCGCCTTGACGACGAAGTCCGGGTCGGCGAGGAACGGCCGGGCCATCGACACCATGTCCGCCCGACCCGAGGCGAGGATCTCCTCGGCGACCTCGGGAGTGTTGATGCGGTTACTCGTCACCAGGGGTACGGAGACGGCACCGCGCACCCTCTCGGTGACCCACGTGTAGGCACCGCGCGGCACGGATGTGGCGATGGTCGGGATGCGCGCCTCGTGCCACCCGATCCCCGTGTTGATGATCGTCGCGCCGGCCGACTCGATCTCGCGCGCGAGCTGCACGACTTCCTCCAGTGAGGAACCGCCGGGCACCAGATCCAGCATCGAGAGCCGGTAGATCAGGATGAAATCGTTGCCGACCCGTTCGCGGACCCGGCGCACGACCTCGACGGGGAACCGGATGCGGTTCTCGTACGCGCCGCCCCAGCGGTCGGTGCGGTGATTGGTGGCGGCGGTGATGAACTCGTTGATCAGATAGCCCTCGGAGCCCATGATCTCGACACCGTCGTACCCGGCACGCTGCGCGAGCTCCGCGGCCCTGGCGAAGTCCTCGATGGTCTGCTCGACCTCGTCGTCCGTGAGGGCGTGCGGAGTGAAGGCGCTGATCGGTGCCTGTATCGCGCTCGGCGCAACCAGGTCGGGATGGTGCGCGTACCGGCCGAAATGGAGGATCTGCATGGCGATACGGCCGCCCGCCTCATGCACGGCGGCGGTGACGCGCGCATGCTGCTCCGCCTCCGCCTCGGTGGTCATCTTGGCGCCACCCGGCAACGAACAGGCCCGGGCGTTCGGGGCGATCCCACCCGTGACCATCAGGCCGACACCGCCCCGGGCGCGTTCCGCGTAGAAGGCGGCCATCCGCTCGAAGCCGCGCTCGACCTCCTCCAGACCGATATGCATCGACCCCATCAGCACCCGGTTGGGAAGAGTGGTGAACCCGAGGTCGAGCGGGCTCAGCAGATTCGGGTACGGGTTCATGCGGCGGCTCCTCACGCAGTGTCGTTGCGCCAGTTGTAGACCACCGAAATGCCATTGTGCAACAAGTTGCATAATGGCGTTCGTTGCAGAGCCGTGAAAGCGATCGTCCCTCGGATGGCGTAACACCAGGACACGTCGGCGCCCCACACCACGGAAAGTGGAACCGCGGCACCCACCCGTCACGGAATGTGGAACCGCGGCACCCCCCCGCCACGGCACGGGCGGCGCCTGCGAGCCCACCCACCCCCGAACCCTTGCGGAGACCCTCATGGCCTGCCTCGACCGGCGTGACCTCGGCCTGCTCGTCCTGCGTGTCGGCACCGGCGCGGTCCTGGCTGCGCACGGCACCCAGAAGCTGGCCGGCTGGTTCGGCGGCGCAGGCATCGAAGGAACCACCGCCGCGATGGAGGCCATGGGCTTCCACCCGCCGAAGCACAGCGCGGTCGCCGCCGGGCTCGGCGAGGCGGGCGGCGGCGTACTGCTGGCTCTCGGTCTCGCGACCGGTGCGGCCGGTGCGGCCGCGGCCGGGGCGATGGCGGGCGCCGTGGCCGTCCACGCACCCGCCGGGTTCTTCGCACAGGGCGGCGGCTACGAGTACCCGGCCTTCCTCGGCTTCACCGCCGCGGCGATCGGCCTGATCGGACCCGGCCGGTACTCCGTCAACCATGCCACTCGGCATGTCTTCAACCAGCCATGGATGGTCGCCCTCGCCTTCGCGGGCAGCGCGGTCGCAGCGGCAGCCGTCGTCGGCAAGCGCTCCAAGGGCCGGGTCGCGGTCGACCCCGACGCGACCTGACCACCCGGCAGGACAGGGACCGGACGGCACCCCAGGGAGGGAGCCGCCCGGTCCCGGCCGCGGGCTACCCACGGAACATCAGGGACGCGGCCGGGGAGGCGTTCCCGTACACGTCGACGGCGACGACCACCGTGCTACGCACCACTGTCTGTGGTCCGGTAGGTGGGCCCTTGCCGTCGCCGTTGTCGTTGCGCACGTCGCCCTTGGACAGGATCGCGTCCGGTTCGGGATGCATAACCGGTCCGAACCAGAGACGTCAGGTGCCGTGCGCCAGGTTGTGGTGCGGCCCGGCTGACTTCCCGGTGAAGCGATCACGAAGGTCTGGTTGGGGTCGCGTGCGTGTCGTGTCGCCCCGCGGCGGTCGGCTCCCGCGTCAAGACTCCGCTCAGAGCAGGTCCTCGATGGTGATGGGCATTTTGCGTACGCGTCGGCCCGTGGCGTGGTGGATCGCGTTGGCGATGGCTGCGGCAGCGCCGACCTGGCCGACTTCGCCGACCCCCTTGACGCCGAGCGGGTTGACGATCTTGTCTTCGACCTCGATGAGTTCCACGTCGATCTCCGGGGCGTCGGCGTTGACCGGGATCAGGTAGTCGCCCAGGCTGGAGGCGACCCAGCGGCCGCGGCGCGGGTCCATGTAGTTCGCTTCGAGGAGCGCCTGGCCGAGACCCCAGATCATGCCGCCGATCAGTTGGCTGCGGGCCGTCTTGGGGTTGAGTACCCGTCCGGGGGCGAAGGCGCCGACCATCCGACGGACCCGGACCACGCCGAGATCGGCGTCGACGGCGACCTCCGCGAACTGGTCCCGGGGTTCGATCTCCATGGACCGTTCGACGCCGTTGACCGTCAGCGTGACCTTCTCCGGGCCGGGCCCGCGTTCCGGCAGAACGGAAGCGGCGGCCTCCACGGCGGGCGGTTGCCTTACGGACACGAAATTACCTCCCAAAGGTGGGGTTCATCGTGTCGCGAGCGAAAGCGGACTGCCACTTGGTGCACCCGCTCGGGCACCGTACGCAGCGGGAAGTGTGAGTGGGTCTGAGGGCCTGGACGATCGCGTCGGCACTGTCGGGCTACTGGCCGGCGAACTGATCGGCAATGCCATCCGGCAGACCGACCGGCCGCGCCACCTACGGCAGCGCGGGTGTACGCGCGCCACGTGACCAACGTGCAGGCCGGGCGCGGTCAGGCCGATGCGAGGCGTGCGAGCCACTCGCGGAGCAGGGTGACCTCACTCGCCGTGAGGGATTCGTGCCCGGGGCCAGCACGGCGTCGAGAGCAATTGCGTGGGAGGCGGGGGTGGTGTCGCGGTCGGTGGGTGCGGGATCTGTGGTGAGGGCGGCCGGCACCGTGTCCCGAGTGCGGTCGGGCAGGGCCATGTCGCGGGCGTCGGCGGGGCGGTGATGAGGGCGAGGGCGACGCCGGCACTGGTGGCCTGGATCATCTCGGCGGCAGCCTCGACAGGTACATGCAGGCGACCGGCCCGGGCCGCGCGTTCAAGCGTGCCGAGCAGCATCCGCGTCGGGGACCGGGTGACCGCCACCGATCCGGAACGTCGGATCACCACCGCCCAGCGGTGACCAACGTCATCACCACCGAGGACGACAAGGACTTCACGAGGCTCACCGTCACCACCGATCAAGGGCCCGCCGCCATCACGGCGACCGACAGCCACCCGCTCTGGCTGGTCGATCAGGACACTGGGCCGACGTGGGCAGCATCCGGCCGGGAGCGGAGCTCCGTACCGGGCTTGCCGAGGTCCGGCGGAGCGGACGCCGGTGGAGGCCGAGCTCGCGGCAGCGCGCAATCGCCGGCCGCCGCGGCGGCCAGGGTGGCGACGGGCCGTCAGTCTCGGAAGCGTGCTTCGAGGGTCTCGACGAGACCATCGATCACGCCGTCGGGTGACGGGCTGTAGTGCGGCACGGCCCATCGCGTGATCCTGGCGTCGATGAGCGTGGGCCGGCCGGAGGCCAGCGCCGTGCGGAACGCCTCCTCGAATTCCTCGAGTGTCTCCACCTGGTAGCCGTCCGCGCCGCATGCACGAGCATACGAAGCGAAGTCCGGATTCTGGAACTCGACAAGGGCGGACTCGGCGTACGTGACGATCTGGAAGAGTTTGATCAGCTTGAATTCCCCGTCGTTGAAGATGACCCAGATGACGGGGATCTCGTGCTCGACGGCGGTCATCAGCTCGAAACCGGACAGCGAATAGCATCCGTCGCCACAGCCGACGACAACGGTCCGGTCCGGGTGGGCGACCTTCAGGCCGATGGCTCCGTTGACGTGTCCGGCCATCGGCCCGAAGGAGCCGGCTTTGCGGAAGTTCTGCCCCTGTTCAAGCTCCACGTAATACCCGAGCCACGCCAGGTGGGCGCCCGCGTCCGCGAGCAGAACACCCCGTGGCGGCAGCATTCGCCCGATCGACTGCGCGAGTTCTCCGGGGTGGATCTCTCCCGTCAGGTGGATGATCTTCCGGGCCTCGTAGTCCCGGCCGTCGACCTCGACCGCCGGTACTTCGCCGACCATCCGCTCCAGCGCGTCGGCCAGGGCAGCCACTGCGGGACGCGCGTCGGACACGAGGGTGTAGTCGGGCCGATAGGCCTTGCAGAACTCGCCCTCGGAGATGTTCACATGGATGAGCAGCTTGTTCTCGAACAGGTCCTCGCGGTAATTGAACGTGGCGTGCTGATTGAGGGAATTGCCGATGCACAGGACGACGTCGGCCCGGCGGAAGGCCTTCCACGCACTGGAGTGGCCGCTGTCAGCGAAGACCCCGACCGCGAGCGGGTGTCCCTCGGACACGATGCCCTTGCCGTCCAGGGTGGTGAGCAGGGGGATCTGGAACCGCTCGATCAGCCGCTCGACCTCCGGTCCCGCCCCGCTCCGTACCGCACCGAAGCCGACGAGCGCCACGATTCGCTTCCCCCGTGCCAGGGCGTCCGCCAGTACGGCAGCGATCTCCACCACCCGTGCCGGGTCCGGCAGGACGGGCTTTACGTCGAGCATCAGCGGCCGGAAGTTCGTGACCTCGACGCCGCGGTGGGTCAGGTCCTCGGGCACGTGGATGTGCACGGGCCCGGGCCTTCCCTCGAATGCGATGTTGACCGCTTCCTCAAGGACATCGCATGTGTCGGCGATGTCGGTGAGCAGGAAGGACTTCTTGGTCGTGGCCGCGAACATGGCCTGGGAGTCGGGCGTGCGGTTGACTCCCGAAGTCTCATTGAGCGAGCCCCATCCGCGCCATTTCATGCTTGCGTACCCCGAGACGGCCAGGACCGGATAGGAGTCGGACATGGCCACGGCCAGCCCCGAGAACAGATTGAACGCGCCCGGCCCGGCCGTCGCGAAGCAGAAGCCCAGCCGGTTGGTGTACATGGCATAGCCGCACGCCATGAAGGAAGCGGCCTGCTCGTGTCGCGTGATGACCGGCCGGATCTGGCGCGAATGCTTCAGCGCCAGCATCAGACCGGCCGCGTTCTCCCCGGCACCGCCGAAGGCTGCTCGTACCCCGATGCCTTCCAGCCCCTTGACGATGGCCTCGTAGACTCTCATCGGGTCTCCCTCATCCGTCCCAGCGCGAGGGGTGCCGACGGTGAGCTTCGGTCAGGCCGCCCTGGAAGAACCGGTCGTAGTATTCGGATTCGACGTGGTGCGCCTGCAGCCAGATGCCGGGTACATGGATGGCGTCGGTGTGTGCCGGAAACCGCCCGTGGGTCTCGTGGATGTACACGCAGATGTCCCGCGCGCATTCGATCACTTGCCGGTTGTACTCACTGGCTTCGGCGAGGTAACGCTGCGCGTAGTCGTCCTTGTAGATGCGGGTGAACAAATCCTTGTCCGCATAGATGCCCTTCTTCCCGAACTTGGAGCGGACGACGGAGTCGACGGCGTCCTGCATCGACGGGTAGTTGGGTGGGCAAGCGCTTTTGATGAGGTGTTCACCGCCGGCCCGCAGCCCCACTGGGTGGGCGCGCAGGTCAGCGTATTTCGGCAGCGGCACCTGCCAGCGCAGGATGTCGGCAGGGCGGAACTTCGGTGTGACGAAGTCGAAGCCCAGCATGCGGCCGTAGGTCCGCGAGAACTTCGGGTCGCCCAGCATGATCTGGGGGCTGACCGTCGCGTGGATCCAGGCACCGAGTCCCATGGCGTCCGCGACCAGCATCATGTTCTGCAGCAGCAGGTCGGCTTCGACCTGGGTACGCATCGGCCCCAGAGAACCGAGCGGCAGCTTGATGGCGGAGTTGAGGAAGCCGTTCCGCACCCATTTCCGCACCCCGGCCGGGCGGTAGAAGTTACGGTCGTCGACGAGCGTGGGCCGGGCTCCCTCGGGCTGGGTGAGCAGATACATCAGCGCGTTGATGTACTGATGGGAGAGATCGACCACCGGCAGGAAGAGCGTGGTGCCCGGGAGATTGGACAGGAACCGGTTGGAGTCGAGGTACGCCGGGAAGTCGCGCACCTTGTCGGCGACGTCCAGGCGGCGGTCCAGTACCCGCACCTTCGACTGGCGTGCACGTTCGATCAGGGTGTCTGGATCGAAGGCATGGTCCAGGGAAGGAGGCAGCTTCCTCAGGTAGTACGTGCCACTGTCGTTGATCATGAAGAAGTGGGTGGCCTGCGCGTTGTCGGGACTGCCCGCGGTCCGCCCCGTCATGTTCAGGTTCGGCTTGGCCATGATGGGTTTGTGATCGCGCGGGTCTTCGAAGGGCCGGTCGGGCATGGTGAGTCCCGAGGAGCCGGTGAGGGCGATGAGCACCGCCTCCTCGAGCTCGCCCAGCGGCTCCGGCCGGTGCGCGGATCGATAGCTCATCGACCCGGCCGGCACGGACGCGCCCCTGCTGACGCGGTGGGTGCGCCGCTTGAAGACCGTCTCCCACAGCGGACGGGAAAGAAGGTCTTCCAGGCCGGGGTGGCCTGCATTGTCGGGTGCGGACATGGTCTTCTCCCGCTCAGCCGCGGCGGGAGCCGCTGGTGTTCCGGACGGGATGGACCGGGCGCCAAGGCGCGAACGCGCTGGCCGCGCGGGACAGGATGCCCGCCAGCTCGGGGCAGTGCCGCAGGATGACGCTCGTCATACCGTTGCGTTCGATCCAGTCCATGCCGAGGGGCGTGTAGACCTCTGGCCGGAAGTCGACTGTGAGGAAACGGTCGCTCTGCAACCGTCTGCTGGCCATCAGGATGAAGACGCGGAAGGCGGTGTCGCTGAAGCCGAAGCCTGCGGGCGGATTCTCGGCGAAGAGCCCCACCATGGTGTCGATGTCGTCCACTGAGTGGTACACGTCGCGAAGCCGTGCGACCGTCTCCGGATCGGAGGAGAGGTCCTCGAACCGCCGAATCCGCGGTTTGTGCAGGCCGGCGCGGAAGTCGTTGTAGCGCGGGACGCCGCGGCGTCGGGTGCGCACCAGGTCGACCACGGAGAGATCGATCACTTCCCCGTCCCGCTTGAACGCCTGCAGGGTTCGCGGGAAGTTGTGCAAGGTGATCGCCCCTGGCTGGGCGATGCCCAGCGAGTACAGGGTGTTCACCAGACCGGTCTTACGGATGAGTGGCTCTGCGGCGGCGCCTTGGATGTCGGTGAAGCCCAGGGTGTCGAGCCGGCGGCCGAATCGGTGGTCGATGAGCTCGTAGTCGTCGGGGATCAAAGGGTGCATCCGGTAGACGGTGACGAACTCCTCCGTGAGGGAGTACGGGGCCCCGTGGTGGTCGGGCAGGCTCTTGGGGATGCCCTGCTGCCCGTTCGCCTCCAGCAGCCAGACGCCCAACTGGTCGAGCCAGTTCTTCGGCGGCCCCTGCCAGTTGGTCTTCATACCGATATCGAGCGTCTTGGTGGCGAGGATCGCGGGAGTCCACTCGACTGTGTGGATCTTCGCGATCAGGGCGGAGATGACCAGCCGCGCCGTGTGGTACACCCGATCCTCGTCCATGCGCGGATATTCGTGCCGCAGGGCTTCGCACACCGCGTTGTGCTCACGGGCGAACAGGGTGTGCATAGCGCTGAGGCCGAGCCACCAGTTGTCGGTGAATCCGCTGAGCGGGATGCCGTTCGTGCCGTTCGGCAGGTGCCCCTCCTCCAGTCGGAGCCCAGCGCCGCCATCGGGCTCACGAAGCGACATCGCAACGGACCGGTCGCCGCCGTAGAGCTCCGAACCGTCCCACCAGTGCGAGACGCCGCTGGCGAACAGGATCGGCGGCTGCCCGCTGCCAGGTGGATTCACCGCCTCGTCCTCGCCGAAGCGCATCACCTTCTCCTGCGGTCCGCCCGGGGTGTTCTGCCAGGTGTCGCCGGGCGGCAGTGGCACCTCGACGCTCTTGGTGCCGACGGGAAACCTCTTGTGGTTGACCCAGTCGTGCACCTGGAACTGGATCCACGCGGCGGCGATGATGTTCAGCGATGTCGCGGGGATGAACACGTCACGCTGGAGCAGTTGCCTGCTGACGGTCACCGGATTGGGCGTGTCGAACTGGTCCGGGCGGTGAACGGGGGGCATGGTGCGGCCGAATGTCGCGCCGACAGCGCCCATCCGCGGCGCCGACAGATCGTTGTATGTGCCGTCGTAACTGCGCCTGACCAGCAGCTCCTCGTCGAACGGGGCCTCCACCGGCCGGGCCTCGGGCGGAGCCTCATGGACTTCGGTGTCGATGAGGTTGTGTCGGCGCAATGTCTGCCGGAAGGCCATGAGGTTGAGCAGTCCGAGGGGGGTGGGCAGCCGGTGCCATGGGACGAAGCGGTTCACGGTGCGGAAGGCGGCCCGAAGCGGTGCCCCGAGCAGAGCATTGCGCCGTGGCTCGACGGTCAGGAAGCGGTGGCCCAGGCGGTGAGCGCTGCTTGCCTCGTAAGCGAGCTTGCGGGCACGGTTGAGGTTGCCCAGGGGCCGGAAGCTCTCCGTGGTGTGCCACGGGTTGAACGCCAGCAGGTCGACCCGCGACGCGGAGGCGCGCGCATCGGCGGTGTGGATGTCCTGGCGCGGGATGGTCAGCGTGGCCACCGGCAGGATGGGCGCGTCCTCCTCCCTCCACTCGGCCGCACCGTCCTCGATGGAGGTGCGCTGGGCGTCCACGTAGAGCTGCACGCAGAGCTCGAAGACGACATCCGTCTGACGCAGCCGCTGTGAAATCTCATGCCTCAGGTGATCGGGGTCGGTGCGGGGCGTTGCCGGGGCCGGTGAGGCGCCTGCGGCGGGCCGCAGCTGATAGCGCACCGGTCCGGAGTCGCCCCACAGGATGGCGCCGCGGCTCCAATACGTCTCCAGCGCCATGCTGGACACCGTGCGCCGGGTTCCCGCGGCGACGTTGCGCCGCATGCGGACAGCCGTGGACCAGCCGACTGCCAGGGGCAGCTTGACGAACAGGGCGTACCCTTTGCCGAGCCGCGAGTCGGCACCCGCCATGGCCTGCGCGAAGGCGACGAACTCGCGTGCGTTGCGGGCATGGGAGACCGGGAAACTCGTCATCAGCAGATCGTGGGTCTCCTCGGGCCCCACCTCGACGCGCAGTGCCGCCCCGCGCAGATCGGGTGCGAAGTCGGGCTGACGGACGCCGCTCGCATTGGACAGCCGTACGGTGACCGGGTACTCGGCTCCGGGCCTGGCGAAACCCGTCCGCAGGGCCTCGGGAAGGTCGTCGTGGAACCTCAGACGGCCGTTCTCCACGCCTAGGACCGCCTTGGCGTGCAAGGTCCGTTCGAGAGCGGGGGAGCCGCTTCGCTTCTTCGCCTTGAGCTGCACCCGCAGGAGGTCACCTGCGAGTCGCTCGAAGACCAGCCGTTCGGCCTCCGGGCTGCCGCCGACGTAGCGCTCGTACTGCTCGACCTTGTGCATGCGTGCCTCTTCGCGAAGGGGGCTTCTCTGCACTTCGCGACCCTGCCTCACCTCCGGGGCGCTGTCGCGCGGAGTGAGGCAGACGGGTACCGAGGTTGATTCCTCGGAGTGGGCCTTGGGCGTCCAGCCCGAAGGAGGGGCGATGACCACGCCCGCCACCCCCACCAGCCGTACACCCTCTCGCTGCCGGTCAACCAACTCCTCAAGGGACCAGTCTTCCGAGTGAAGCAGGACGGGCAGCGGGCCATGGTCTACCTGCCCGGTGACGGGACGGTGCTCCTGCGGTCCCGGTCCGGGGCGGACATCACCACCGCATACCCGGAACTCACGGTGACCTCGAACGCCCACCGGCCCTCGATGTCCGCGGGCGGCAGGCTGCCCGGCGTGGCGAGCATCGGAGCGATCTGCGGCAAACCCACCATCATGACCATCCCGCTCCGCGCCCGCTCAGGACGCGCTGCGCTTCCTCCCGGCCGCGGTCTTCTTCGTGGTGGCCTTCTTCGCCGTGCGCTTCATCCCGGCCGCGGTCTTCTTCGCGGTGGTCTTCCTGGCCGGGGCGGCCTTCTTCTTGGCCGTGGTCTTCTTGCGTGGCTGCATCGTGCGCACGGTGGCGTCCTGGCCGTGCTCGCCGCGCGATTCCCTGGCCGCCTTGACGGAGGCGTTCAGAGCGGCCATCAGGTCGACGACCTTCCCGGCCTCCCGTTCCTCGTCCTCGGCCGGCTCCGGGAGCTCGGTGCCCTGCGACTTCGCCTCGATCAGCTTCTCCAGGGCGTCGCGGTACTGGTCCCGGAAGCCGGAGATGTCGTCGAGGGACATGGTGTCGGTGAGCTGGACGGCACGCTCGATCTCGTCGTCGTCCAGGTCGACGATCTTGGGAGCGAGGGACTCGGGGCTGCGGATCTCGTCGGGCCACCGCATCGCGTGCAGCACGATCGCGTCGTCGCGCACCTGGAGCAGCCCGAGGCGTTCACGGTTGTGCCAGGCGAATTTGGCGACGGCGACCTTGTCGGACCGCTCCAGCGCCTTGCGGAGCAGGGTGTACGGCTTCGCCGCGACCTGCCCGTCAATCGCGAGGTAGTAGCTGTCGCTGATCCGGATCGGGTCGATGCTGTTGGCGTCGACGAACGCGCAGATCTCGATGGCCTTTGCGGTGGGCAGTGGCATCTCGTCGAGCTCTTCATCGGTGACCGGGACGAGTTCGTCCTTGGTGACCTCGTACCCTCTTCCGATCTCCTCCTGTGGCACGACCTCGTCCTCGATCGAGCAGACCTTGCGCGTGCGGACCCTGCCCATGTCCTCCAGGTGGACCTGGTGGAAGTGGATCGCGTGGTCTTCGGTGGCGCTGACGACCTTGATCGGGATCGTGACCAGGCCAAAAGAAGTGAGCCGCCTGCTGCACCTCGATCTTGGGAGGATTGGCGTGCTCGAGGATCGTCTGCAGCAACTCGATCACGCCGGACCGACTGGTGACCGAGTCGGTCACCGCGAGATCCCACAGAAACGGAACCGCCTCGACGGTCGCGTCGAAGACGGCCGGCTCACCGAGCCACAGACCAAGATCACTCAACGCTGAAGCGCTGGTCCGGGCATCACCCCACGCGACGCGTGACAGTCGACCCGGAACCTCTACCGCTGATCCGTACGCATGCGTCAACTCATGCCACCGGACGCGGCTCATGCCCTTGAGGATCGTCCCCACCACGCACTCCAGTCCTGCTGCCTGTCCTGTGACGCCAAGCGCCCCCATTTCACCTCACGGACCATGTTGACCGCGAGCCTGGCCCGGCACGCCGAAGAGGTCTTCCCAGAACTCGCCAACATTTCAGTCACCACCGATGCGCGGATGCTTTCCGCACTCGGCAACAAGCGTTCCTCGTTCTCACCTACGTAGCCATCGGTGATCCGGCGATGACCGTGCAGTGCTCGCAGGAGCACAATTCCCTGTCAAGTCTGTTTGGGTGCTTGGTTGCTGGCGTTCGGCACGGCCCAGTCGATGCGGCAGCACCTACAGGCGCTCAGCATCACCCCGACCGCCTATCTCCGAACGTTCCTGGCTGGGGGCGACGGGATCGGAAGCGGCGGGACGGGAAGCGGCGGAGCCGAGAGTCACGGCGGTGTCGGATCCCGTCACTGAACGGCCAGCCCGGCGTACCTCGCCCCACCAGCCGACCCCCGTCAGCACCAGGGTGAGGCCGACTCCGGCCAGGATGGCCGTGGAGGGTGCCACCACCTTGAGGAGGGCGCCGGCGAGCGACCCTGTCGCCGCGTAACCCGCACCCGCCGCCGCGTACATCACCGAGTAACCCGCGGCCAGAGCGCCCGGCGGAAGTGCCTCGCGCAGGGACAGGTTGCGGGTGAGCATCGCGCACGACTGGAGCGTGCCCGCCACGACCAGCGCGGCGGCGATCCCGGCCGGGTGAGGCGTCAGCGCAGCGAGGGCCACGCAGGCCGATGTCCCGGCCATCAGCACCACGCTGCGGGTGCGCAGCCGCCCAGGCCAGGACCGAAGACCGTGGACGAAGGCGCCGAGCCCCCCGCCCACCGCCATCCCGGTCAGCAGCGGACCGGACCAGCCGACGCCGACGCCGCGCTGTTCGAGAAGAGCTGGCAGCACGAGTTCAGCCAGACCGAGCAGGGCCAGACTGGCCGCGCCCATGACGTACACCGGCCAGGCGCCGGTCAGGAGTCGCAGCAGCGACGCGCCTGTCCGGTCCTCGCCGCCCGTGTCGTCCGCGCCCCAGCCGGCCGGAAGCAGCCACAGGCCCGCGACCGACGACGCCATCAGGGCGGCACCGAGAAACAGCGGGACGGGCGATGCGACACCGAGGGCCAGGCCGGCAACCGCGGCCGGGGAGACGGCCCAGATGCCAGCCGTCAATACCGACTCGACGGACAGCGCCTGCGTTGTCGCACGCTTCGGTACAAGCACAGTGAGCAGCGTGCGCAGGCCACCGGTGGCAGCGGCCGGGGCGGCACCGGCGAGACACGCAAACCCGGCGAGGACCGCCGGATGCGCGTCGGGAAACACCCCGAGGCCCGCGAAGGCGACGGCTCCGACCGCGAGCCCGACGGCCAGGTGAACACGGGCGCGGTCGGGGCGCAGGTGCATCCCGAGGACGGGGGCGCCGACGATCTCGCCGATGACGTAGGCCGCCGCGAGGATCGCGCCCAGGGAGTAGCCGCCGGAGCGTTCGCGCACCAGGAAGACCAGGGCCAACGGGGCCATGGCCACCGGCAGGCGGGCGCCGACGGTGGTGCAGGACCAGATCAGGACCTGCTTCGAGGCGACGTCGCGGTAGCTCACGGGACGACGCTAGAGGCCGGCACCGACAACGCCCAAGGGGATTTCCGGCGCCTGTAGATATGTCGTGAGCACCCGAGAACTCCTGCCCCCTTCAAAAGTCAGTCCCCCGAGCCCCCGCCCCGCCTCCGCATCCCCGCCGCCTTCTCGAAGTCCTCGACCAGGTACGTATCCGTCACCAACTCAACAACCAAGATCGGCCGTTAAATTGACACACTTCACCTTGGGGGGCGCCTCCGGCCCGGAAGCCGAGGTGGTCCGTTGCGGCCCGGCGGTTCAGCCGGCCTCGCCGGGGCACTGCGGCTGGGCAGGCCGGGCCGACTGCGGCGCCGGTGCGTTCGTCTTGCGTACCGGCTGGAAGAAGTGGGTCAGCGCCCAGGTGCCCACGCGGTTGCCAGCCCGGCAGCCGACGATGTCCGCCGTACGGGAATGGATGCCTCCCCACACGCGGGCATTGATCACGTCCCTGTTGATGTCGTCAGCGGACTCGTAGAGCCGGGTGGTGCCGGTGGTCTCGGAAGGGACGTAGAGGTCGGGACGCGAGGTGCCGAGGACGCCGGTCACGGCGCGCATCACTGCTGCGGCGACGGTCGTGTGGCCGGCGACGTAGTCGGGATGGGGCGGCGTGGCGAGCAGTGGCTCCCAGGCAGGGTCCGCCGTTGTCGCGGGGTTGCCGTCGGTGTCGGCCAGGCGGATGCCGCTGATCGGCCTCCAGAAGGCGTAGTGCAGCTTCGCGTCCCATGCGGTGATGACGGCGTCGGTCGCCGACGCGTTCGCCGCGGCGAACAGCCGCGCCGTGGTGGCGGCGCCGAGCCCGTGCCGGGCGGCGTAGTCCCGCAAGGCCGTCTGGACCTGCACCACCAGGTTGCCGCTGAAGAAGAGGGCGGTCTCGGTCTGCTGCGGGGTTCTGCCCGAGCTGGTCTTCGACCCCATGGTCTTCAGCTCGTTGACGTCGTGGGCGTACCGGGCCGAGGAGAGCGCAGGCGGCCTGCCGGGGCGGAACTGTTGCGGGGAGGTGAGCAGCAGCGGGCGGAGCTTGGCGAGCCAGGTGTCGATGAAGGGCTGATGGGCGGGCGGGGTGGGCCGCCAGACCCCGGGAGCGGGCGACGCGGTGAAGGGTACGTCCGCGAACCGGCCGTCTCCCTCGCGGAGTTCGACGATGTGGGCGGCGGCGCGCTTCCCGAAGGCGACACCCTGGTCCTTCGCAGGGCCCTCGGGAATCCCGGAGAGGGAGTCGGCGTAGGCGGCGTCGAGCCCGCTCTTGAAGGCGGGGAAGTAGGTGAGCAGCACGTCGTGAGCCGCCGTTGCGGCAGCCGCCGCGGAGGATGCGGTGGCGGGGCCGCGTTCCCGCCACTCGTACGGGGCGTAGCCACCCTCGATGCCGACCACGGCGTTGTAGACGGCGACGGAGACGAACCCGTGCCAGACGGCGCCCTGCCCGGAAGGACGGGCGCCCAGGCTGGCGCGGATCGTCTCGGTGGCGATGGCGTTCCAGTCGCGAACCACGGCTGCCGGGTTCGAAGCAGCTGCTCGGCGGGGATCGGCGGCGCTCGGACCGGTCATGGCCGTGAGCCCGACGAGGGCGAGCATCGCGACGGCGCCGATGACGTCCCGGATACGTGAACGCGGAGTAGGAGGAGGTGGAACAGGGTGGTTCTGCCGCACAGCGCACTCCCTTGGGTTGGTTCAACCGGATTAGCAGCGGCCGGGAGCACGATCAAGATCAATCGCCGTGACCGGGGCGTAGTAAGCCGAAGGAGGCAGGCTGCGTAGTCAAGTTGATGGCTAGTACTCCAGTGCGGTTTCGTGATCATCCAGCGGGCTCGTCGGCGGGTCGTCGTCGGTAGTGGCTGTGACGGGCTGTCGCCTGGTGGCGTCTGCGCCAGATTGACCAGTGCAGCAGCCTGGCAGCGGTCACGGCCGGTGGGCCGAAGACGGTGGTAAGCAGGTGGCGGATCTCCGGGACGGTCAAGGAGATCGGATGGCTGCTGTGAGCTGGGCGGTACGGATCGGTGGGCCGTTTCGGTGCCGCGTCGGCGGCGAGGGCGGTCAGGAAGGCCAGGGCGAGCATGGCGAGCGTGATGTGCCGGTGCCATGAGGTCCAGTTGCGGACCTGGTAGTGGTCGAGTCCGACCTGGCTCTTCGCAGCCTGGAAGCACTCCTCGACGCTCCAGCGGACGCCGGTGACGCGGACGAGTTCCGTGAGAGTGACCGTGGTGGGTGACCAGCACAGGTAGAAGGCGAGTTCCCCGGTGGTGCGGTTGCGGCGGATCAGCAGGTGGCGGTGGTCGTCGGTGCCGAGTTCCGGCTTGTTGGCCTCTACGACTGGGCCGCAGCCCGCCTGCCGGCCGTGTGGGAGTTCGACGGCGACGAACCCACCCGGCAACGCTGGTTACTGGCCCGCCGCAGCATCGCCAGGCCCGACGAGATCGCCTACTGCCTCGCCAGCGCACCTCTGGAAGCGACCGTCGCCGACCTCGCACGCATCGCCGGCTGACGCTGGAAGGTCGAGGAATGCATCCAGAGCGCGAAGAACGAATGCGGCCTGGACCAGTACGAAGTCCGCCGCTACGTGGGCTGGTACCGGCACATCACACTCGCCATGCTCGCGCACGCTTTCCTCGCCGTCCTGGCCAGCCAGGAAAGGAAAAAGGGGAAACCGAGCGGGACACACCCGACCTCGTGGACCTCACACCGGCCGAGATTCGACGTCTGCTGGCAGTTGGACCCCGCCGCCGTGCTCCGGACCGTGACCACACGATGAGGTGGTCCCACTGGCGTCGCCGCCACCAAGCACGCGCCCGCCGCTGCCACTACAAGCAGCGCGGCCACACCTTCGCGGGACCACCCGGCAAAGACCGCCACACCCCCGCTCCAGCCCGCTACACTCCCCACACCCAAGCCGTTGACCAGCACGAATGAAGAAGTCCGGCTGGAGTACTAGGGCGCAGTAGAAGGGGCTTGGGTCAGCTGATTTATGGCGGTGCGCGGCCCGACTCCCGGTCGACCGCCTTCGTTCCTGACTGCCGCCCAGACCGCCGGAGTGACGGTGATCACTGACGACCCTTGGGAGGTGCCGCTTAGGCTTGTGCCGTCGTCGCGGTGGGGTCCGGGAGCGCGGGCTAAGCCCTCCTACAGTTGCTTGACGACGCGTCAGAAAAGTCAGCAACTGGTCAGCGTGAGTCCTGAAAAACTTGGGGAACGCTGCCCGAACATGCGACTCGTTGTAGGGTAGGGAAACCGCACTTGACCTGCAAAAATGCAGGCAGGGAGCCTAGATCCAGGAGCACCTCGATGATGCGTACAATGTTCAAGTCCAAGATCCATCGGGCCACCGTGACGCAGGCCGACCTGCACTACGTCGGTTCCGTCACCATCGATGCCGAGCTGATGGAAGCAGCGGACCTGTTGCCCGGCGAGCTGGTGCACATCGTCGACATCGACAACGGCGCCCGTCTGGAAACGTACGTCATCGAGGGCGAACGCGGCTCCGGTGTCATCGGCATCAACGGTGCCGCCGCCCACCTCGTCCACCCAGGTGACCTGGTCATCCTGATCAGCTACGCACAGGTCGACGACGCAGAGGCTCGCGCCCTGACCCCGCGTATCGTGCACGTCGACGCGGACAACCGGATCGTCGCGCTCGGCGCCGACGCCTCGGCGCCCGTACCCGGCACCGCCACCGAGCGGAGCCCGCATGCCGTGCCTGCGGCGCGCTGAACCGGCTCGACCGCCGGGGGCAATCGTCATGGCAGAACAGGCCGACCGGATCGAGCTCGGCGTCTCCGTGCTCTCCAGCCCCCGGCCGGGCCTCGCCGCCGCGCGCTGACTCTGCCATGCGGGTTCCGGACGCGGACAGATCATACGGAACCCGTACGCACGGACCCACCAGGCGCGGGCAGCCGCTCCGGGAGACGGTGGAAGGAGATCCACCCGAACCGTTCGGAGGCCTCCGATGACCCATCCGTACCCCGACCCCGTGCCACCGGCGCCCACCCCCGGACCGATGCCCGGGCCTCCGTCGCCGCTGCCGGAGCCGCCGCCGCCTCCGCCGCCCGGCCCCGTCCCGCCCGGCCCGGCGCCGGACCCGATTCCGCAGCCGCCTCCGCCGCCCCCAGAACCGCAGCCGTCACCCCAGCGGGCCGGATGACCGCTGCCAGGTGCGCTTCGCGGGTTCGGTGGTCCTGGGCGGCGCGTCTCAGGCCCCGGCCAGGACGACGTTCGCCCGCGCGGTGACCTCGGTGAGTACGCGGCCTGCCGCGGCCAGGTCCTCGGTCGGCAGGCCCGCGTACAGCCGGGCCGAGATATCGGCGATGCCGGCCCTGTTCGCATGCTGCCGGTCACGACCTGCGGCCGTGAGGCCGACATCGGGTGTGTCGCCCGGGACCTCCCCCAGGAGCCCGGCGGCGGTCAGTTCGGCCGGCGCCGCTTCGGCGACCTGTGCGTCGATCTTCAGCTTGCTGGTCATGCGGTCGACGAGTCGGCCGCGCTCGGTCGCCTCGCCGTTGTCCGCGATGACGTCCAGTGCCACCGACTGGTGGAACGTGGTTCCGGTGGCGGCCGGCAGCCGTTCGAGAACGGCCCGTGTGGCGTAATGGGCCAGGCACGCGAGGCGACGAGGATTGCGCCATGCCTTCCTGCGCCGCCGTACGGATCTGGAGCTGCTGGTAGATCTCGGTCGCCTCGGCGAGGGAGGCGTCCGCCTCCGTGGTGCGGCCCGCGGTGATGAGCGTGCGGGCGACGCTCCGGTGCAGTCCTGCGACCAGCTCCGGATCGGACACCACGCCTCAAGCGATGATCGGGACCACGGCCTCGGGCGTCAGCATCCGGAAGGTGAACGCCTGATGGAAGTAGAGCCGGATGCTGGTCGCGTCGTGATCCTGATAGCCGATCGACAGATCCTGGCCCAGGCGCAGTTCGAAGTCGCCGCCACGGGTGGACAGCAGCACGCCGCCCGCGACGGCGGGCGCCCACAGGATCTGGTCGTCGAGCAGCCGGGCCAGATGGGTGGCCACCGGGTATCCGTGATCGGAGGTCTCGGTCGCCTCGGTGAACGCGTCGGCACCGAGCAGCAGCCGGTACGGCCCGTCGACTCCGGCCAGCCGAAGCTGGGTCAGTGCCTGGCTGACGGCGGCCGGATAGTCGCGGGCGTCGGCCGGCAGCGGCAGCGGTGTGTGCGAGGAGCCGTCCCTGAGTCCGGTGATACCGGCCGACGCGTACCCGTCGATGATCGTCATGTCCTCGGCGAACGCACATGTGCGGGCCGCTTCCTTGACGGGTTGCCAGTCGCTGTCGTCGGAACCGCGCTCGACGTCGTCCACGGCCGACCGGGTCACGGTGAAGGGCACCCGCCACTCGATGACGGGCACCGAGGTACGGGCCCGGGCGATCACGTCCGGTGTGGGCGGATCGATGTTGCGCAGATGACCGTCGCCGATGGCCGCCAGCTCGGGGCCGTCCGGCCCGGTGACATCGACGACACGGCGGCCCGCCAGATGGCGGCTGAAGGTGCGCCGGGCCTCTTCTTCGATCTGGTCCCAGGCGGCATCCGTGACAGGGGCGAGCTCGCGGTGGAGATTGTTCATCGCTGGGCGCTTTCTTGCAGGCTGCCGATGCGCAGCGAGCCGTCGCCCGGACGGACCAGGACCGGGCCCTTCGCCACCGCCACCGCCGGCGCGGACGCCGGCTCGGGCAGGGACTCGGTCCCGGTCACGGCGGGCGATGGCGGCGGGGCGCCGAAGAAGTCGGCGCTCGGGGCGTAGAAGAGCGTGCCGGTGACCGCCGTCGAGAAGTCGAGGATGCGGTCGTGCGTGCCGGGCGGACTGCCGAGGAACATATTGCGGAGCATCTGTTCGGTCACGCCCGGATCGGCGGCGTAACCGATGAAGTACGTGCCGAACTCGCCCTGTTCGAAGCTGCCGAACGGCATGTTGGCCCGCAGGATCTCGCGTGCCGTGCCGTCCGGTTCGGTGATCGTGTTGAGAGCGACATGCGAGTCGGCGGGCTTGACGTCGTCGGAGAGCTCGATGTCGGCGAACTTCGTGCGGCCGATGACCCGCTCCTGCTCCTCGGTGCTCAGTGTGTTCCAGGACGCGAGGTCGTGCAGATACTTCTGCACGACGACATAGCTGCCACCCGCGAACTCCGGGTCCTCTGCACCGACCAGCGCAGCCGACAGCGCACCCGAACCCACCGGGTTCTCGGTGCCGTCGACGAAACCGAGGAGATCCCGGTGGTCGAAGTAGCGGAACCCCTGTGTCTCGTCGACGACCTTCACCGCCCCGCGCAGTCGGTCGAGCACCTGGGCCGCCCACTCGTAGCACACGTCCATGCGCTCGGCCCGGATGTGGAACAGCAGATCCCCCGGGGTGGCGGGGGCATGGTGGCGGGCACCGTGCAGTTCCTGGAACGGGTGGAGCCCCGCCGGTCGCGGTCCCGCGAACAGCCGGTCCCAAGCGTCGGAGCCGAAGGCGGTCACACAGACCAGGCCGGCGCCCGGGAACCGGAATCCGATGGAGCGGGCGATCGCCGCCAGATCCGGCAGCACCTCGCGTACGACGGGCTCACCACCGGGCTCGATCGTGGCAACCAGGATCAGCGCGGCGCTGGTCAGTGGCGCAACGACGGGCTGGGCCGCGACGGGGTCCGGCATGGCGTCGGGCATACAGGGGCTCCATGGGGCGTCAGCGGTACGGAACGACGGCGGGCTCACGGTGCGGGGGTGACAAAAGAGGGCCCGCTGCTACTTACGCACACGTACGGCGATGCCGCACCCCGGGCCACCCGACCGGGCGACCGCGTGCGGACGGGGTCCCGCGATCCTCCGGCGCGGGCGCGGGCGCGGGCGAGGGCGAGGGCGTCGCGGACCATGGTCCATGGGCTGCAGAAGACGGTCGGAATCGTCGGGCAGCACGAGGCGCGCACGGGCGTTGAAGCGTGACCGGATCATTGACGGACTGTTCCGTGGCTCGGCGAGGGCATCTCGAAAGCTGCCCCCGTCGATGACGAGGATCGCGCACCGGCGTCCCTCGCGTCAGCCCGCCTCAACCTCCGACCGGTCGCCGCCCCAGAGCGTGTGGAATGAGCCCTCGCGGTCCGTACGCCGATAGGTGTGTGCGCCGAAGAAGTCACGCTGGCCCTGGGTGAGCGCCGCGGGCAGTCGGTCCGCGCACAGCCCGTCGTAGTACGAGAGCGCGGCTGCGAACCCGGGCGTCGGCACACCCTGCCGCACCGCCTCGGCGACCACCGTGCGCCAGTCGTCCTGCGCCGCACCGATCTCCTCGGCGAACTGCTCGTCCGAGAGCAGGCTCAGCAGGTCGGGGCGGGTGTCGTAGGCCGCCCGGATCCGGTCCAGGAACGCGGCCCGGATGATGCACCCGGCCCGCCAGATCGACGCCACCGCGCCGAGGCCGATGTTCCAGTCGTACGCCTCGCTGCCCGCCCGAATCTGGTGGAACCCCTGCGTGTACGAGACGATCTTGGACGCGTACAGTGCCTGCTCGACCCGGTCGGCGAAGGCGGCGGCCTCCGTCTCGCCGAGCGCCCTGGGCGACGGGCCCGCCAGGGCCTTCGCCGCCTCGCGCAGATCCGCATGGCCGGACAGCGAGCGGGCGAAGACGGCCTCCGCGATACCGGAGACGGGAACCCCCAGATCCAGTGCGATCTGCACCGTCCAGCGGCCCGTGCCCTTCTGTTCTGCCCGGTCCTGCACGATGTCGACGAAGGGCTTTCCGGTGGCCGCGTCGGTGTGGGCGAGGACCTCCGCCGTGATCTCGATCAGATACGAGTCGAGGCGGCCGGTGTTCCAGCTCCGGAACGTCTCGGCGATCTTCGTGGGGGAGTAGCCCGCCACGGCACGCAGCAGGTCGTACGCCTCCGCGATCAGCTGCATGTCCGCGTACTCGATGCCGTTGTGGACCATCTTCACGAAGTGCCCGGCCCCGTCGGGACCGATGTGGGTGGTGCACGGGGTGCCGTCGTTCGCCTTGGCGGCGATCTTCTCCAACAGCGGCCCCAACGATTCGTACGACTGGGACGAGCCGCCCGGCATGATGCTCGGCCCGTTCAATGCGCCCTCCTCCCCGCCCGAGATGCCGATGCCCACGAAGTGGATGCCGCGCTCACGCAGCTGCTTCTCGCGGCGGCGGGTGTCCTCGAAGTGTGCGTTGCCGCCGTCGATGATGACGTCGCCCTCATCGAGGAGCGGGGCGAACTCCTGGATCACGGCATCCGTCGGATCGCCCGCCTTCACCATGATGACCAGCCGGCGCGGACGTTCCAGCGCCGCGACGAACTCCTCCGGTGTATGCGCGGCCATGAAGCACCCCTCGTCGCCGAACTCCTCGACCAGGGCGTGCGTCTTCGCGGTCGTGCGGTTGTGCACGGCGACCGTGAAGCCGTTGCGGGCGAAATTACGAGCGAGATTGCGGCCCATGACCGCGAGTCCTGTGACGCCGATCTGCGCAGTGCCGCTCATCTGTGTGCTCTGCAATCTGTGTCGGGGATGCCGGGATCTTCAGTATGGATACGGGACGCGGGGACGGCCTGTTCAGCATCGGCCGTACGGGCCCCTCCTCTCGGGCGCGGTGCGGAGAAGCTGATCACCGGGCCGGGCAGGACTCCCACACCCTGCTCACGGCGATTCCGGGTGCCCGGCTGCCGGGTCATTTGGGCGGCGCAGGGTTCGGTCGACGCACGACTGCGCGGGATCGACCGCGAGTTCGTGGTGACACCACCGCCGGTCCCGGAGCCGTACCGGGAAGCCGACGAGCGCCAGAGCCTGACCGGCGCGGCGGGGGCGCCCGTGCCGCCCGTGCCCTCGGACGGTGACGAGGGCGGTACGGCGCGGATCAGCTTCCGACTTGCACATCCCCGAGGGCACCGTCTTCGCCCTGCTCGGGCCGAACGGTGCCGGCAGGACGACCACCGTGCAGATCCTCTCCATGTTCATCCCCGCCGACTCCGGCGAGGTGCTGGTCGCGGGCCACGATCTGGTCCGCGAAGCCGAAGCCGAAGCCGTACGCGCCGCGATCGGCGTCACCGGCCAGTTCTCTGCGGTGGACCGCGACGCCACACGCCAGTGCCGTGACCGGCAACTTGCCGTGAGGCCAGACAACTCCCCACCGGAAAAGGCCGGACGGTCAGGCTCAGTCGTCAGCTTTCGTACCCGACACCGCAGTACGAGGGCTGACGAGTGCACCGGCCACGAACCACCGGCGGCAGTGTCCACTGTGCGCCCCCTGAGCCGTCCGTGACGGGTGAGCCGATATTGCTCTCTTGTCATCGGCCTTTGTCTGCCCCTAAGTTGGGCGCTTGCGACGTGTCCTACTGCCAGTGGGGGAGCCAAGTCATGGCCGCGAACGGACGGCACCGCAGATATCAGCCGAGCCGGCTCAACCGTGTTTCGCTCACGGTCACCGCCGGCGGTGCGGGCATCGCGCTCCCGCTCATAGCGGCCGCCTCGGCAGGAGCCGCATCGACGGATGTCTGGGAGAAGGTCGCCGCCTGCGAGTCCGCCGGCAACTGGCACATCAACAGCGGCAACGGATACTTCGGCGGCCTGCAGTTCACCCGGTCGACCTGGGCGGCCTACGGCGGCACGGTCTACGCCCCTCGCGCCGATCTGGCCACCAAGGACCAGCAGATCGCTATTGCCGAGGAGGTGCTCGAAGGGCAGGGGCCCGGCGCCTGGCCGGGCTGCTCGACGCGGGCGGGTCTGACGAGCGGCGGGGACGCCCCCGACATCAACCCGCAGTCGGAGCGGACCGACCAGGTGAAGGCGCCCGGGAAGGCTGCCGCAGGGAAGCCGGAGACGAAGCGGACGTCCACGACCGCCACGCCGACCACTGTGCCCGGCAAGCGCGACTCGTACACCGTGGCCCGCGGTGACTCGCTCTCCGCGATCGCGGCGACCGAGCATGTCCGGGGCGGCTGGCAGCACCTGTACGCGGCGAACCGCAAGGTCGTGGGGGATGACCCGGATCTCATCCTTCCCGGGCAGCGACTGAGCCTCGATGTGGCCCAGGCGCCGAGGACGGGTTCCGAGACGGGCTCGACCGCGGCAGCGAAGCCGAAGTCGACGCCGAGGCCGAAGGCGACGACCGCGCCGCACCGGAAGGCAGAACCGAAGCACGAGACGGCAGGGCCGCAGCACCAGGCCACCAAGCCGAACCAGCGATCGACCACGCCGCTGCACCAGGCCGCGAATCCCCGACATCAGACCGCGAAGCCCAAGCAGCAGCATCCGAAGAAGCCGGAGAGCCACAAGCCGGAGAGCCACAAGCGGGAGAGCAACAAGCCGGAGCGGGCGCAGACGCACTCCGGCCTCGTCGCGCCGGTTGCGGCGGGTATCGGAACCCCATACCTCCAGGCCGGTTCCTGGGCCAGCGGCTACCACACCGGTATCGACTTCCCCGTCCCGACCGGCACTTCGGTGAAGGCGGTGAGGTCCGGCACGGTCGTCTCGGCAGGCTGGGCGGGGGCGTACGGATACCAGATCGTCATCCGGCACAGCGACGGCAAGTACAGCCAGTACGCGCATCTGTCCGCAGTTCATGTGCGTGAGGGCCGGCATGTCTCCGCAGGCCAGCGGATTGCGCGCTCGGGCTCGACCGGGAACGTCACCGGTCCGCACCTGCACTTCGAGATCCGTACCGGCCCCGACTACGGCTCGGACATCGACCCGCTGGCCTACCTCAGGGCGGGCGGTGTCAGCGTCTGAACGGCCCCTTCCGGCCCGGCCGGGTCAGCCGGTGCGGCAGACCCCGCAGACATGCCGCCCCGCCGTTCGGTGCCGGTGTGCGACGACCGCACGGGCCCGAACTCCATCTGCCCGAACCGACGCTCCAGCGGCAAAATCAGCGGAGCGGAGGGGCTGCCGGGAACGTTTCCGTGATGGCCTCAACGGCCCCGGCGGGCGTCGACGGTGCGGGCCCGGGGAGAACGACGACCGTCTGTGTGTCAGCGGGCCCAGCCGGATCCACCGTCGGTTCCGCAGCACCTTCGGCGTCCGGCTCCGGGGCCGAGACCTTCGCCTCTGTGCCGTCCGCCAAGGCGATACCGAAGGCCACACCTGCGGCCCCGGCCAGGATCGCGCTCCGTACCACCGGCCGGTGCACACCCTTGGAGATCAGGAAGAACGCCGCAACCGCCCCGAGCGTCACGCCGGCGAGCACCAGCTGATCCGGGCCGCCCAGAGTGTCGGCCACAGCCCAGGCCGCGACCGTGGTCGTGGGGCGGGCGGCGTCCCGCCCGCCCCACAGCTCAGCTGCTCAGCTCGAACTCGGCCCGGACGCGCTTGCCCACCGGCACGCGCTCGGCGGTCAGCCGGTCGCACAGTGCCACGACGATCTCCATGCCGTGGCCACCGGGGCGCGTCGGGTCGGGTGAGCAGAACCGTGGCAGGGCCGTGCTGCTGTCGTACACCGTGACGCTGACGCGCTCCGCGGTGCCCTCCAGCTCCAGCAGGTACGGACCCTGGCTGTAACGGTCCGCATTGGTGACCAGCTCGCTCACCGCCAGCATCAGATCGCCGCGGGTGCGCTCGCCGAACACCGCCAGCCACTCGGCGGCGAGCCGGACCAGAAAGCGATCGGCCAGGGCCCGGGCCTGCGCAATGCAGCCGGGCTCGCCGTCGAACACCTCGGCGCTGTGCAATACCTCGGTGAGCCGGTCTCCACAGGGGCGGTCGGCCGGTCGCGAGGTGACCTGTTCGTTCATGTGCTCCAGCCAGGGCGACGCAGGGGTGTTCGGTGACAGCTCGTCGACGTTCGCCTACCCGCGACGAACGGTCCCACTCCGACGAGAACCCGGCAGATCTCAGCCATGGCCGGGCCGCCCGGCGACGTTGTCCACGGCTCAGCGGCCGGCCCGCCATCCGGTTCAGCAGCAGACTCAGCGAGGCAACTGCGAGCAGAAAGCCGACGACCAGCGAGACGAGCACCTGGTTCCGAGTGGTACGGGCCATGCCCAGATCGGCGCGGGTCCGGTCGCGCGCCACGTCGAGATGCACGTGCTGCGCCGTGTAGAGCCGCCGCAGCACATCGAATGCGTCCTTGCTCCGCCGGATCGGGTGCGAGGACTCGGATGCCGGGCCATCCCGCCGGACCGCGTCGACCAGCGGCTCGGTAATGCGGTCGGATATCCGGGACAGCACCGGACCACCGACGGTCAAAGGCCGGCGCAGACCAGTACCCGGCGCAGACGACCAGTACGAAGACGGCGAGAATCAGATGAACCCAGTCTGCGGCGAACGTCCGTGCAGTCACGCGAACGGAGCAGCATCCGGTACATGGCAAACTTGACCGGGGCATGCGGCCCGACAGGACCAGGTACGGCGGTCGGCGCCACGAGTGACAAGCGACAGAGGAACGGCAATGACGGTGACAGAGGACAGCCCGGAGCTTGCTCCCGGTACTGAGGAGTTCGGTCCCGGTATCGACCCGGAGCGGCTGGCTGTCTGCCTGAGCGTGCTCGACGAACTCGACACCATTGAGGTCGACCACCCCGACGCGATCGCCGTGCGCCGTGCCACGGCGGGAATCTACCGGACCGTGAAGCAGCGCCGCCGCCAGGAGCGCCGCGCCGCCAAGACCGCGCACGACAAGGCCGTCACCGAGGCCACCGCGACCGGCTCGGCCGACCGCATCGATGACGAGACCCAGGGCGTCCTGCCGTCGTCCTCCGCCCGTGCCGAGATCGCGGGCGTCCTCCAGCGGCCCCGGTCCTGCTACGTCTGCAAGACCCGGTACGTCGAGGTGGACGCGTTCTACCACCAGCTCTGCCAGCAGTGCGCCAAGGAGAACCGCTCGCGCCGCGACGCGCGGACCGACCTCACCGGTCGGCGCGCGCTCCTCACCGGAGGCCGCGCGAAGATCGGCATGTACATCGCGCTGCGGCTGCTGCGCGACGGTGCGCACACCACCATCACCACCCGTTTCCCCAATGACGCGATCCGTCGTTTCAAGGCGATGCCGGACAGCGACGAATGGATCCACCGGCTGAAGATCGTCGGTATCGATCTGCGCGATCCCGCCCAGGTCGTCGCGCTCGCCGACACTGTCGCGGCCGAGGGCCCGCTGGACATTCTGATCAACAACGCGGCGCAGACCGTGCGCCGCTCCGCCAACGCGTACAGCGAACTGGTCAACGCGGAGTCCGCCCCGCTTCCGGCGGGCGAGCTGCCCGCCGCCGAGGTCATCGGCACCTTCGGCAGCGGCACCGTCGACCGTGTCGCGGCTCTGCCGGCCGCCCGCAAGGAAGGCCTGAGCGCGCAGGACGTCACCGAACTAGCCCTGGTCACCGGGTCCGCCTCCCTGGAGCGGATCGCCGCCGGAACGGCGATCGACGCGGGCGGTCTCGTACCCGATCTGCAGGACACCAACAGCTGGATCCAGACGGTCGAAGAGGTCGAACCGATCGAGCTGCTGGAAGTCCAGCTCTGCAACTCCACCGCGCCGTTCATCCTGATCAGCCGACTCCGTCCGGCGATGGCGGCGACCGCCGCCAAGCGTGCCTACGTGGTCAACGTCTCCGCGATGGAGGGCGTGTTCAGCCGCGGCTACAAGGGCGCGGGCCACCCGCACACCAACATGGCCAAGGCCGCGCTGAACATGCTCACCCGCACCAGCGCCCAGGAGATGTTCGAGAAGGATGGCATCCTGATGACCGCCGTGGACACCGGCTGGATCACCGATGAGCGCCCGCACCCCGACAAGATCCGCCTCGCCGAAGAGGGCTTCCACGCCCCGCTCGACCTGGTCGACGGCGCCGCCCGCGTCTACGACCCGATCGTGCGCGGCGAGGAGGGCGAGAACCTGTACGGCTGCTTCCTCAAGGATTACGCGCCCGCCAACTGGTAGTCAACCGGTGGCGCGGCGTGTGTGCGGCGCCGGGGACCCGGCCCGGGAGTGACTCCCGGGCCGGGTCTTTTTCTGTCCCGTGGCCGAAAGTGACCCAGGCCAAACGTTCCATCGAGCATGAACGCGCTCATTTGGTTAGGCTGATCCGAACGGACATCATCGAGGAGTCCACGAATCCTCCTCGGCCGTCCTGGGACAGACTTGTCAACCGAGTCGCCGTCCCGCCCCGTACCGGCGCCACCGCGACCGAACTGTTCTTGCCCCTGCCCCTCACGGGCGGTCGACTCCCGGTAATGAGGCCGGAGCGTCGGCGCCGCCCGGGGTTACGCGACACAAAGGAGTGCGCGGTGACGACACCAGAAACGACGCAGCACGAGAAGCGACCGGCCGAACGGCACGGAGAGCGGACCCGCAGACCCGAGAAGCTCCGGAACATCGAAGTCTGGGCCAGATCCGCGCCGATCCGGCTGGCCGGTTACGAGGAGGACCTCGCCGAGCCGCACATCCTGCCCGGCATCGACTGAGCGCTTCACACCTTCACACCCGAGCTCCGGCCCACACCCTGCAAGGGGCGGGCCGGAGCTCGGCTGTTCGGGGGGCCTGGGTGTTCAAGATTGCCTGGTCGGTCTGAGCCAGGAGGGAGCGAGCGAGACGGGCGGCATGAAGTCCCGCACGTAGGTGCGGTGCCACCAGCGCCCCGTGGCCCGCAGTTCGCGCCAGGTCGTGTACTGGTAGCGGTACACCCTGGCGCGGACATGTGTGGGCGGGGTATCGGGGAACGGGTTGTGACGCAGCAGCCGCAGCGTGTCCCGGTCGTTCTGCAGCAGTCGTTCCACGAACGGGCCGAACCAGGGGCCCGCGTACGCGGGGGAGAGCGCCGCGAACCACATCAGCCAGTCGAGCCGCAGGTGGTACGGGGCGAACTGGCGGGGCATACGGCGCGGATCGCCCGGCTTGCCGCGGAAACCGTACTCCCGCCAGACAGTGCCGTCGTGGATCACCTGCTCGTCGGTGCCCTCGACCACGACCTCCAGCCGGACCCGGCTGATACTGCCGAACGCACCGTAGGTATTGACCAGATGCAGCGGGTCGAAGGAGCGGTTCATCACCTGGCGGCGGGAGATCAGATTGTGCGCCGGGCGGTAGCTGAGGAACACGACCAGCGCGGTGGCCGCGATGACGACGACCTCGTACCAGAGCGGCGGCGCGGACTGTGCGGGCGGTTCGGCGAACAGGGACCAGTCGACGACGGACAGGGCGAGGGTGATCGTCAGCCAGTTCAGCCAGGCGAAGTTCCCCGAGAGCACCAGCCACAGCTGGGTGACGATCATCAGCCCCGCGGCCGCGCTCGCCACCGGCTGTGGAGTGAAGAGGAGCACCGGTACCAGGAGTTGGGTGACGTGGTTGGCCGCCACCTCGGCCCGGTGCAGGGGCCGCGGCAGCCGGTGGAAGAACCAGCTCAGCGGTCCCGGCATCGGCTGGGTCTCGTGGTGGAAGTACAGACACGTCAGCTTCCGCCAGCACTCGTCGCCGCGGATCTTGATCAGCCCGGCGCCGAACTCCACCCGGAACAGCACCCAGCGCAGCAGCCACAGCACCAGTACCGGCGCAGCGGTGTCCGCGTTGCCGAGAAAGACGGCGAGGAAGCCGGTCTCCAGCAGGAGGGACTCCCAGCCGAAGCCGTACCAGGTCTGGCCGACCTGGACGATCGACAGATAGAGCGCCCAGGGCATTGCCCAGAGCACCATCGCCGCCCAGAGCGGAACGTACGAGTCCACGCCCGCGAGCAGTGCGACGGCGAGCGCGCAGCCGGTCCACGAGACGAGGGCGAAGAAGCGGTCGGAGTAGTGGAGCCGGAAGAGGCCGGGCGTGCTGCGCCAGTTCGTACGCCGCAGGAATTCGGGTACAGGCAGCATGCCGCGTTCGCCGATCAGCGCCCGGAACTGGAGCGCGGCGGTGAGAAAGGCGACCAGATAGACGCCGGCGAGAGCCCGCTGGAAGATCAGCCGGCTGAGCCAGTACCCCTCTGCGGTGAACCACTCCATTGCTTCCAGTATCGGCCTGGAGGTCCGGCCCTTCAGCCCCGCGCATTGCGGCCTGCGGCGACGACCCTGCGCAGTGTGGTGCCGAGCCGACGGGCGTACCACCGCTGGATCAGCGGTACGAGAGGCTTCGCGAGCCGGGTGTTCCAGGCCGTCGAGAGTGCATGTCAGGATCATGACATTCGCACGCTGCTTGGTGCAACGCCGAGCGCCGCGCAGGAGGACACTGCCGGTCACGGCCTAGGTGGACGGAGCCGTCCTTCCGGCCGGCCGCCGCGGCGGCCGGCCGGGCCATCGGGCCGTACCGTCAGGAACGGGGCTCGGAAGCGTCCAGCATGGCGTCGCGCTCCACGACCTTGATCCTCTCGCGTCCCTGCTCCGCGCCCAGGGCCTGCTCGTGCGCGTCCAGGCGGTACCAGCCCTCGCGGGTGGTGTAGCGGATGCCGCGCTCCTCCAGGAACGCGGTGACGGCCTCCGGCTCGGGCTGCACGGGGGCGGTCAGCCGCCCCGAAGCGTGGTCCTCCAGGAGGCAGGCGACCGTTTCGTTGGCGTCGCCCTTGGTGTGGCCGATCAGGCCGATCGGGCCCCGCTTGATCCACCCCGTGACGTACACCGACGGCATGGGCTCCTCGCCCTCGATGACACGCCCCGCGGCGTGCGGGACGGTGCCGGAGGCCACGTCGAACGGGAGCTTCGGGAGTTCCTGCGAGTAGTAGCCGACCGCCCGGTAGACGCTCTGTACGTCCCAGTCGGTGAAACGTCCGGTGCCCTTGACGTTCCCGGTGCCGTCCAGTTCGGTTCGCTCGGTGCGCAGACCGACGACCCGGCCGTCCTCGCCGAGGATCTCCGTCGGGGACTCGAAGAAGTGCAGGAACAGCTTGTGGGGCCGGTCGCCCACGTCGCGGATGGCCCAGTTCTCCAGCGTGGAGGCGACCATGTTGGCCTGCTTGTTGCCGCGCCGGGTCTCGATCGAACCCTCGTCGTACTCGATGTCCTCGGGATTGACGATGACTTCGATGTTCGGCGAGTGGTCCAGCTCCCGCAGCTCCATCGGGCTGAACTTGGCCTGCGCGGGACCGCGACGCCCGAAGACATGCACCTCCAGGGCCTTGTTGGCCTTGAGGCCCTCGTAGACATTCGCGGGTATCTCGGTCGGCAGGAGTTCGTCCGCCGTCTTGGCGAGCATGCGTGCCACGTCGAGGGCCACATTGCCCACCCCGAGCACGGCGACCTTCTCCGCCTCCAGGGGCCAGGTGCGCGCCACGTCGGGGTTTCCGTCGTACCAGGAGACGAAGTCGGCTGCGCCGTGGGAGCCGGCCAGGGCGCTGCCGGGGATGTCGAGCGCGCGGTCCGCATCGGCGCCGGTGGAGAAGATCACCGCGTCGTAGAAGGACCGCAGGTCGTCCAGGTCGATGTCGGCGGGGAAGTCGACGTTGCCGAACAGCCGCAGCTGCGGCTTGTCGAGCACCTGGTGCAGTGCCTGGACGATGCCCTTGATGCGCGGGTGGTCGGGGGCCACTCCGTAGCGGATCAGGCCGAAGGGGGCGGGCATCCGCTCGAAGAGGTCGATCGAAACACCCGGGTCCTGAGCGGCCTCGGATTTCAGCAGTGCGTCCGCTGCGTAGATTCCGGCGGGGCCGGCTCCGACTATGGCGACGCGGACGGGGCGGGTCATGAAGTGCAGGTCCTTAGAACGGGGCGACGCGGGCAGTGCGGCGCAGGGTAGAAGTAAGGATGGGCTTACCGTGCTCCACGGGACACGGTAGCCGTTGCCGGCCTGCGACCTCTGGGCGGGCGGTCCTCCGGGCGGTCCGGGCGGTGTGGCCCGGTGCCCGGCGCGAGTCGGGACGCTTTTCCGATTGCGCGGCACCGGATGCCCCCGGTCGCCCCCGTCGCGTCGTCGGCATCGCCCGTGACGCCATCCAGGAGCTGGCCGACTCGACCGCCCGCCGCGAACTGGAATCGCAGGGCGGCGGCACGTGCGTGTGGTGCGAATTCATCATTCCGGAACGCGGATGACTGCAAAGCTGAGCATTACTCGACAGTAACAGAAAGTAACATGTCTGTGCTTGACCGTAACCGACCGCAAGCGATTGACTGCGACTCCGTCAGTCTTTGTCTTCCGATGACATGAGGACCCGTTGGGCACTGAGCTACTGGCACCTCTCGATCTGGCCTTCTGGCACCTCGAATCCGATGCCCACCCCATGCACCTCGGCGCGCTAGCCGTTTTCTCCCCGGCTCCGGACCCGGCGTGCGGCGCCGACACGGAGGCCGTGCTGGAATTGCTGGGCGCCCGGGCCGCCGCGATTCCCCGGCTTCGCATGCGGGTCAGGGACGTACTGCTTCCGGTCGGCGGTGCGGCCTGGTTCGTGGACAAGGACTTCGACGTGCACCGGCACATCGGGCGGGTGCGGCTGAGCGAGGCGGAGTCGCGGGGCGAGGACGGCGGGTTCATGGCGGGTGCCACCCGGCTCGCCGGTGAGCTGATGGAGCGGCCGCTCGAACGTGGTCGGCCGCCCTGGCAGATGTACGTGATCGGTGGCGCCGAAGGCGGACCCTTCGCCGTACTCGTCAAGCTCCATCACGCGCTCGCCGACGGGATGCGCGCGGTCGCCATCGGTGCCGGGATTTTCGACGAGATCGCCTCCGTCGCCGGGCGTGCCCGCAGCGGCGTTCCCGCCCGCAGGGCGCGCGCGTTCCCGCCCCGTTCCTGGATGCCGGGCCCGCGCCAGGTGGCCGGCCTCGCGCTGGGCCGGATCGAGGACCTCGGGCGGGCGCTCGGGGTCGGTGCCTCCATGGTGCGGGCCAGCCGCCTCGATCTGCGCGGCGCGCCCGCGCTCACCGCGAGCTCCAGCGGCACCCGGCGGCTGGCAACCGCGGACCTGGATCTCGATGCCGTTCAGCGGATCCGCCGGGACGCCGGGGGCACGACCAACGATGTCCTGCTCGCGATCGTTGCCGGGGCGCTGCGCCGCTGGATGCTGGAGCGCGGAGAGCCACTGCCCGCCGAGGACCCGCGCGCCCTGGTGCCGGTCTCCCGCCGCAGACCGGGCCAGGCCGCTGCGACCGGGAACAAGCTCTCCGCCTATCTGCTCGGGCTCCCCGTCTCCGAGCCCGACCCGTGGAAACGGCTCCGTGCCGTCCGTACCGCCATGGACCGCAACAAGTCCGCAGGGCCCTTCCGCGGTGCCGGTGCGGTCGCGGTGCTCGCCGATCAACTGCCCTCACTGGCCCACCGCTTCGGCGCCCCGATCGCCGGGAACGCGGCCAGGATGCTCTTCGACGTCCTGGTTACCAGCGTGCCCCTGCCGCGCTCGGCACTCTCGCTCGGCGGCTGCCCGCTCCGCGCCGTCTACCCCATGGCGCCGCTGGCCCGCGGCCAGTCCCTGGCCATCGCCCTGGCCACGTACGGCGGCCGGGTGCAGGTCGGACTGGTGGCCGACGGCAAGGCGCTGCCCGATCTGGGGCGGCTGGCGCGCTGCGCCGACGACGAGGTGGCGCAGCTGCTCGCGCTGCTGCCCACTTGCTGAACCATGCCCGAATTGCCGGAAGTCGAAGCCCTGCGGGTCTTCCTCGACGACCACCTGGTCGGCAAGGAGATCGACCGTGTCCTGCCGCTCACCGTCAGCGTCCTCAAGGCGTAGGAGCACGCCCCACCACCGGCACTCGCGCCGCATCAAGTCATGCTGTCCGGTACGGAAAGACCGGGTGAATCACTCAGCCCTTCACCCCCCGGCACGCTCTACACTCCGGCCCATGCTGCGCGTACTCGCCGTCGACGACGAAGAACCCGCCCTGGAGGAACTCCTCTACCTCCTGCGCGCCGATCCCCGCATCCGCAGCGCCGAGGGCGCCACCGGGGCCACCGAGGCGCTGCGCCGCATCGGCAGCGCCGTCGAGGCGGGCCCCGACGACCCGTCCGCCATCGACGTCGTCTTCCTCGACATCCACATGGCGGGACTCACCGGTCTCGACGTCGCCCAACTGCTGGCCGGATTCGCCGAACCCCCGCTCATCGTCTTCGTCACCGCACACGAGGGCTTCGCCGTCCATGCCTTCGACCTGAAGGCCGTCGACTACGTCCTCAAGCCGGTCCGCCGTGAACGCCTCGCCGAAGCGGTACGCCGCGTGGCCGAACAGGTCGGCGACCGCTCCGCCCCCGTACTCGACACCGCCAACGACCAGATACCGGTGGAGCTCGGCGGAGTGATCCGCTTCATCCCGATCGACGACATCGCCTACGCCGAGGCCCAGGGCGACTACGCCCGGCTGTACACCGGCACCGGCAGCCACCTCGTCCGCGTCCCCCTCACCACCCTGGAGGAACGCTGGCGCTCGCGCGGCTTCGTACGCATCCACCGCCGCCACCTCGTCGCGCTGGGCCGCATCGACGAACTCCGCCTCGACGCGGGCAGCATGAGCGTGCGCATCGGCACCGCGGAACTCGCCGTGAGCCGTCGCCACAGCCGCGCGCTGCGCGATCTGCTGATGCGCCAGACCGGTAGCTGACCAGGGCCTACCCAGGTTCGAAGCCCTTCCCACGGAGGACCGGTGCTGCGTACACTCCGGGCCCATGTCCGCAGAGCCAACGCCACGGCGTGAAGTGGTGACGGGGGAGCCCCGGCGGGTTCGCCCGCTGCCGCGCTACCGCACCCAGTCGGAGATCGACGAGCAGACCGCACTCGGCGGCGCGTACGTCCGTTCACTGATGCGCAGTCAGTTGCGCGCCGGACTCACCGTTTTCACTGTCCTCGCCGTGATCGTCGGGACACTGCCGCTGGTCTTCGAAGCCCTGCACAGCGCCGCGCTCGTCTGGGCGGTCCTCGGGTTCGCCGCCTATCCGCCACTGACCCTGACCGCCTGGTGGTACGTGCGCAGGGCCGAGCGCAACGAACGCGACTTCGCCCGGCTCGTGGAAGGCCGCCCCGCACAGTGAGCCGCACGTACGCGGTGACGGCCGTCGCCGTCGTCGTTCTCACGACCGTCCTCGTCGGCGGCTTCGGGCTGCGCATCTCCCGTACCACCTCCGACTTCTACGTCGCCTCACGCACCGTACGGCCCCGGCTCAACGCCGCAGCGATCAGCGGCGAATACCTCTCCGCCGCCTCCTTCCTCGGCATCGCGGGCCTGGTGCTCGTACACGGCCCGGACATGCTCTGGTACCCGGTCGGATACACGGCGGGCTATCTGGTGCTGCTGGTCTTCGTCGCCGCACCGCTGCGCCGCTCGGGGGCGTACACCCTGCCCGACTTCGCCGAGGGGCGGCTGGAATCGCGGCAGGTTCGCAGGCTGGTGAGCGTCTTCGTCGTCGCGGCGGGCTGGCTCTATCTCATACCACAGCTTCAGGGCGCGGGACTGACGCTCAAGACCCTGACCGGGGCGCCCGGCTGGCTCGGCGATGTGCTCGTGGCGTCCGTTGTCGTCATCGCCGTCGCCGCGGGAGGCATGCGGTCCATCACCTTCGTACAGGTCTTCCAGTACTGGCTGAAGCTGACCGCACTCCTCGTCCCCGCGATCTTCCTGATGCTCGCCTGGCAGGGAGACGGGCGGCCCCGCGTCAGCTTCGACGAGCAGCTCTCCGTCTTCCGCGCCGACCATCCGCTGTACGCCACCTACGGGCTGATCGTCGCGACGTTCCTCGGCACCATGGGCCTCCCGCATGTCGTCGTCCGCTTCTACACCAGCCCCAACGGCCGCGACGCCCGCCGCACGACGGTCGCCGTCCTCGCCCTGATCGGCGTGTTCTACCTGCTGCCGCCGGTATACGGCGCACTGGGCAGGCTGTACGCCCCCGAACTGATCCGCGGCGGGGACGCGGACGCCGCCGTACTGCTGCTGCCCGGCCGGGTCATCGGCGGGCTCGGTGGCGATCTGCTCGGCGCACTCATCGCGGGCGGCGCCTTCGCCGCGTTCCTGTCGACCGCCTCCGGCCTCGCGATGGCCGTCGCCGGAGTCATCACCCAGGACGTGCTCCCCTCGCGCGGGGTACGGCACTTCCGGCTGGCCACCGTCCTCGCCATGTGCGTACCGCTGACCGGTTCGCTGATGGTCAGCCGAGTGCCGGTGGCCGACTCGGTGGGGATGGCGTTCGCCGTCTCCGCGTCCTCCTTCTGCCCGCTGCTGGTCCTCGGCATCTGGTGGAGGCGGCTCACCCCGCCCGGCGCGATCGCCGGACTGCTGCTCGGCGGCGGCTCCGCGTTCCTGTCCGTTGCAGTCACGGTCAGCGGTGCGGTGCGTCCGCCCGGCTGGCCGCACGCCCTGCTCGCCTGGCCCGCCGTCTGGTCGGTGCCCGTCGGCTTCCTCGCCATGGTCCTGGTGTCCCTCGCCACTCCCGGCCGCATACCTCCCGGTACGAACGCCGCCATGACCCGCTTCCATCTGCCGGAAGCGCTGACCTCGGGGAGACACCGATGACCGGGGCCGGATACGCCGTACTCGTCCTTCTGCTGCTCGGCGCGGGCTTCCTGCTCGGCCGCCGCACCGCCCGCCCCGTCCGCACAAGCGACGTCGGAACCCCCGTCGAGCACGCCACCTTCGAGACCCTGCACACCGCCTCGCTCGCCGCGCCCGCGCTGCGCGCCGGACTCACCGAGGAGAGCGCCCGCAAATCCGCCCGCAGGCTCCGCTCCCTCCTCGGCACCGACGCCCTCTGCCTCACCGACCGCGAGCGGGTGCTCGTCTGGGACGGCGCGGGAGAACACCACGGCCGGCACGTCATGGAGCAGGTCCAGGGCCTCCTCGCCAGCGGCCGTGACACCGCATTCCACAGCGACTGCGACGACCTCGACTGCCCACTGCGTTGGGCCGTCGCCGTGCCGCTCACCGTCGATCACCGGGTCCTCGGCGCCCTCATCGCCTACGCTCCGCGCGAGTCCGCGGTGCTGGCACGAGCGGCCGGAGAGGTCGCCCGCTGGGTCTGCGTACAGCTGGAACTCGCCGAACTCGACCGCTCCCGCACCCAGCTCATCGAGGCCGAGATCAGGGCACTGCGGGCCCAGATCTCCCCGCACTTCATCTTCAACTCGCTCGCCGCCATCGCCTCGTTCGTCCGCACCGACCCCGAGAAGGCGCGCGAACTGCTGCTGGAATTCGCCGACTTCACCCGGTACTCGTTCCGCAGTCACGGCGACTTCACCACTCTCGCCGACGAACTCCACTCCATCGACCAGTATCTGGCACTGGTTCGGGCCCGCTTCGGCGAACGGCTCGCGGTCACGCTTCAGGTCGCCCCCGAAGTGCTGCCCGTCGCCCTGCCGTTCCTCTGCCTCCAGCCGCTGGTCGAGAACGCCGTCAAACACGGCCTCGAAGGGGCCGCCACCCTTCCTCGAGCTCTCAATTCCGTTCGAGCAGGGCAGACTCCGACCCGCATCACCATCAGCGCATTCGACGCAGGCTCCGAGGCCGAGGTCGTCATCGAGGACAACGGCACCGGAATGGACCCGGAACGCCTGCGTAACATCCTGCGTGGCGAGGGCGGTCACTCCACCGGGATCGGGCTGCTGAACGTCGACGAACGGCTGCGCCAGGTGTATGGGGACGACTACGGACTCGTCATCGAGACGGGCATCGGTGCCGGGATGAAGATCACGGTACGGCTGCCGAAGTACCGTGCGGGGGTGCACGGTTCCTGACTACCGGGCGGGACGGCGTTCAGTGGAGTGGCCCTGACGTTCCGGGCGCATCCCGTCTCGCCTCTTCTCATCTCGGCACCGGGTTTCTCGGAGCATTGAACCGGCAGGCCGCGCCCCGCGTGGCCAGAAGGACAGGATCTGTCACGACCGGATCCGTCCACGACACGAGGATGCGATGACCGCCGATCCCGGGGGAGGCCCGCACGTGCGGCAGTTGCTCGGCGCCTATGTTCTTGATGCGCTCACGGCCGGCGAGACCCGCGGGGTCTCCCGCCATCTGCAGTCCTGCGACCGCTGCGCCGCCGACTATGTGGAGGTCGCGGAGGCCGTTTCGCTGCTCGCCCTGCTCAGCGAGGAGGATCTGCTGGAGTAGCCCGGCAGGTTGCGGGAGAGCTGACGCAGTGCGTAGTAGGACCGGGACTTGACCGTGCCCGCCGGAATACCGAGAGCACGGGCCGTCTCGGCCACGCTCAGCCCGCGGAAATATATCTGGACGAGGACCGCACGGTGTTCCGGGCTGAGGGTGCGTACCGCATTGCGCAGGTCGAGCGCCGAGACCGTGGACTCGGCGGTGTCGTCCTCGCCCGCGGCCGCTTCCAGCACGACGTCACTGACCTCGGTCGGCCGGGCCTGCCTGGAGCGGCGCGCATCGATCGCGAGGCGCCGTGCGACGGTGAAGAGCCAGGGCCGCATCGAGTCGTACGGGGCGTCGAAGGCCTCCGGATGCTGCCAGGCCCGCACCAGCGTCTCCTGGAGCAGGTCCTCCGCCCGCTGGCGGTCGCCGAAGGTCAGCCCGAGCAGGAAGTGGAACAGGGCGGGGCCGTGCTCCCGCTGGAGGTCCGCGAGGGCTCGCTCATCGGTCGTCGTGGTGGTCATCGTGAACGCCCTTCCCCCGAGGCTCCTGCCGTTTCGCTGCCGACTTGCGTATACGAACGCATCGGGGCGTCGAGGAACAGGCGAAGGGCGGCCCCGTGCGACGAGCGGTCGCACAGTGCGGCGAATGGTGCGGTGAACGGTCGGGCGGCGGGTGGAGCGGCGTTCGTACGGGCATCGGTCGTGCGCTGCGTCGCCCTCCGGCCGCCCTCCGCCCATTCCCTCGGCGGACGGAACCGAGGCGCACGGGGCGTCGGATCAACCCGTGCCCGGGCCCGTGCCCGGTGTCTGCGCCATCTCCGACTTCCGGTACGAGTAACCGAAATAGATCACCAGACCGACCAGGAACCACATAGCGAACCGCACCCACGTCTGCCACTGCAGGAAGGTGATCAGCCAGATCGAGAACACCACGCCCAGGGCCGGCACGAACGGCATGCCGGGGGTGCGGAACGTACGCGGCAGATCGGGCTGCTTGTATCGCAGCACGATCACCGCGATGCACACCACCACGAACGCGAGCAGAATGCCGATGTTCGTCAGTTCGGCAGCCTCGCCGATGGGCAAAAACCCGGCGATCACGGCCGATGCCGCGCCGACGATCCAGGTCACCCGGGTAGGAACGTGCCTGGTCGGGTGGGTCTTGGCGAACCACTTCGGCAGCAGTCCGTCGCGGCTCATCGAGAACCACACCCGGGTCACGCCGAGCATGAAGGTGAACATCACCGTCAGGATTCCGATGATCGCGCCAACCGCGATCACATCGGCCAGTCCGCTGAGCCCCACGGACTTGAAGGCCGTGGAGAATCCGGACTCCGGGTCGATGTCCTCGTAGCTCTGCATTCCCGTCAGCACCAGACACGCCGCCACATAGAGCACCATGGAGATGGCGAGGGAGTACAGGATCGCCTTCGGCATGTGCCGCTGGGCGTCCTTGGACTCCTCGGCGGCCGTCGACATGGCGTCGTAGCCGAACACCGCGAAGAACACCGTGGCCGCACCGGTGAAGGCGCCGCTCACCCCGAACGGGAAGAAGGGGTTGTAGTTGGCGGTGTTGATGTGGAACGCGCCGACGCCGACGACCAGCAGGACGACCAGGACCTTGAGGACGACCACGATCGTTTCGAAGCGGGCCGCGTTCTTGATGCCGAGGGTCAGAAGGTATGCCACGAGCAGACAGAGCAGCGCGGCAAACAGGTCCACCTGATGACCCGCCCCGGTGCCTGGCGCGCCCAGCATCCACTGCGGCAGTTCGAGTCCCGTCTCCCCGAGCAGGAAGCTGAAGTAGCCGGAGATGCCGATCGCGACGACGGCGACGATCGCCGTGTACTCCAGCAGCAGGTCCCAGCCGATGAGCCATCCCACGAGCTCGCCCAGTACCGCGTATCCGTAGGTGTAGGCGGAGCCGGCCTTGGGGATCAGGCCCGCGAACTCCGCGTAGCTGAACGCGGCCGCCGCACTCGCCACACCCGCGATCAGAAAGGAGATCAGGACCGCGGGCCCGGCGGTTCCGTTCGCCACGGTGCCGGCCAGGGTGAAGATTCCCGCGCCGATGATGCCGCCCACGCCGATCGCCGTGAGCTGCCACAGCCCGAGCGATCTGGTGAGCTGAGTGGTGACGTCTCCCGCCAGCGCTTTCTCGTCGATCCGCTCGATCGGCTTGCGACGCAGTACACCCTCGCCCACTCGGAGCCTTGCCATGAGTCACCTCTCCGCTGACGGCTGTCCCTGACGGGCGCTCATGATGGCCCAGGTGAGGTCGGTACGAAAGACGGCGTGCCGTCCAGCGGAGGCGAGGATTCCGGGACGGTTACGGGACCACCGTGACGGGCCAACGACCCGCCTTCACCGAACGGATCGCCACCGAGCTGATGAACCGGTGCCCGGCCGACTTCGACGCGCCCACCACGACGGCATCGGCCTTGTGCCACGTTCGAACTGGTGGGGCTGTTGGTCTGTCACGGCGGTGAGGCCATCCGCTCCCGACGCCGACTTTGGCGCCGACGTGGACCCCGGCGCCGGCGTGGACCCGGGCGCCGACGTGGACCCGGGCATTGACCCCGGCTCCGGATCCGGCACGGCCTGGGACGAAGCTGCCGGTTGCCTCGGAAGCGGTACCTCCATCGGGTGCAAAACCGCCTGCTCCCGGTGTCGTTCACCGGGGTGGCTCCGCCGACATGCGAGCAGTTGTTCATGAAAAATGATCAGAGGCTGCCGGGGCGCAGGGCGCTGCTGCGACTGGTCGCCGGACTCGGTACGGCCGCTGCCGTGCGCGTGATCGCCGCAGATCCGGCCGGAGAACCGTTCCGGCCCGAGGCACCGCTCCCGGAGGGGGCCGCCGGACCCCCGTCCGCCCTCGGCGTGCGGTCCTCCGCCTATCGGCTCCGGCCCATGACCGCGCAGACCGCGTCCCGCTTCCGGCCCGCGGCGCCACCGGTCCGCACCAGGCCCTTCGAGGAACTGCCCGAACTCGGGCATGCCATGGTGCTCACCTTCGACGACGGCCCCGACCCGCTCTACACTCCGCACATGCTCGCCACCCTGCGCGAACACGATGTTCGCGCGATGTTCTTCGTCTGCGGAGAACTGGCCAACAACAATCAGGACCTGGTGCGGGCGATCGCCGACGACGGTCACACCATCGGCAACCACTCCTGGACACATCCCCTGGTCACCCAGCTGTCCAGGGCCGGCATCCGCGATGAGCTGGGCCCCACCAGCGAGTTGATCGAGAAGATCACCGGCGCTCCGCCGGTCTGGTACCGGGCGCCGTACGGAGCGTGGAACCGGAGCTCCTTCGAGATCGGCGCCGAGATGGGAATGGAGCCGATGGCCTGGACCGTCGACACCCTGGACCGGACCGATCCCGGTGTCCGCACGATTGTCCGCAGAGTCCGGGAGGGGGCGGCGCCCGGCGTCGTGGTGCTGTCGCACGACGCCGGGGGCGACCGTTCGCAGAGCGTGTCCGCGCTGCGGCGGTATCTCCCCGAACTGCTCGACGACGGCTACCGGATCACGGTGCCGCAGCGCCGGTGAGTGCGAGGCGGCCACGGAGGGGCAGCGGCCCCGCCGGGTGCGGCTCCGCGGCGTCGGCCGTCACCGGCACCCCGGGGGCTGCCCGATGGAGCTCGGCCGAAACCGTGGCCACCAGCCGGGGAGGGCCCAGTGAGAAGTCCGCGCCGTTCCGCGTCAAGGCCAGGCAGGCGAGCACCACCAGGGCGAGGGCGCCCCACGGCATGTGCCTGGTCCGGTGGACGCGCCAGTTGTTCCGGCCCATGGTGCTCCTTTCGTCGCGACGCTCGGTACGCCAGGCGCGGGACGGCCGGGCGGCGATCAGGGACGGGCGAACGGGTGGTGCCCGGTCCGATCCGCCCGTCGCCCCGAGTCCCGGGACAGGACCCGGGGCGACGGCGGATCGGACCGCACTGCCCTGCTCTCAGTGCGGGCGGCCCTCCTTGCGCTGACGCACCACATGGATGGTGCCGGTGGCCGTGACCACCGCCGGCGCCGTTCCGACGGCGATCATTGCGGCGTTCATCCTGTCGACGCCGCCTCCGAGTCCGCCCTGCACATCGGTCAAGGAGACCGCGGAACTCGTGGCGGATGCGTCAAAGGCCGCGCTGAACGTGAGACCGACCTTCGCCGTCGAGCCGGGTGCCGTGTCGCAGATGAACGTCACCTCGTAAGCGGCGCCAGGTCGTGGGTCCCAGTCGAGCGTGGCCGCGGCGGCGCCACCCCTGGGGATGGTGACCGTGTCGAACACTCCGGAGTCGGCCGTGGCGGTTGTAGAGCACCCCCGGGCGGCCAGGGTGACCTGGCTTCCCGGCGCGATCACCGACGGAGTGACGGTGTACCGGGTCGCACAGGGCGCGCCTCCCGACGTCGCGGCGTATGCGGTTGCAGCCGGAGCGGTCAGGGCGAGAGCGGCGGCGCCAGGCAGGGCGACGGGTGCGACACCTATTGCACGCATGGGTGAATCCTCCGGGTCCCCGAGGAGCAGTTGCGGAACGAATTTCCACATAGCGTAAGAAATGCACCTCGACGCGCCAAACGCTAGAAGTCGCGCATTTTGCTCGCGATCGGAGTGCGCCGCTCGGGGCACCGCCTTCCCCCGAGCGGCGTACCCACCCGTATTCCGGCGGATCGCTATGTGTCCGCCGCGCCGGGAAACAGATCGAGGAACGGCGCCGCGGTGGCCGAGATACCACGGCCGAAGGGGGAATCGAAGTCCCAGATCAGGAAGAGCAGAAAGGCGATCAGGACGCTGAAGAGGCCGGCCAGCAGTAGTTCGCGGAAGGTTCTGCGGATCTGCAGTGTGAAGATCAGTCCTACGGTCACCAGCGCCCCGGTGATCAGGCCGAACCAGACCACGCCCGGCATGGTCGCGCCGGCACTCTGCCCGCGTGCGTTGCGCGCGTCGTCGGCCGCGGCGACCTGATCGACCAGTGGCTGATATGCCTGCCCCTCGTGATCGTTTCCCGGCCGGTATTCGGTGACATCGGCGCGCACCCGGCCGAGAAGCCGGGTCCCCTCGTCGGTGAGCGAACCGTGCTCGGCCATCGTCCGCCACTCGTCGTGGACGACGTGGCGGACGTAGGCGTCGACATCGGCACGGATGCGCGTACGCACCTCGGCCGGGTAGACGGCGGAGCGGACGTTCACCTCGTGCAGCGCCTGGGCCTCCTGGCGTACGTACTCCTGGGCGGCGCTGCGGCCCTCCCAGACGCCCGCGATGGCGAGGCCCAGCACGATCGCGTAGACCACGCCGATCATCATCGTCATGTACTCGATGACGTCAGGGGTCTCGGACGGGTCGTCATCCTCTCCGATCCGGCGGTTGTTGAGTACGGCGATGGTCAGGACGACGGCGCTGGCCGCGACCATGGCGAGGGTGAGAACAAGCCATTCCGACATGGGCTTCTCCGGAGGTCATCGGGAGCGGGGACGCAGCACGGCGACGGCGAACACCGCGGGGGCTGTGATCAGCAGGGTGAGGGTGACCAGGGAGGTGCCGCGCCGCGGGACCTTGCGCGGCGGCTTGCGGTAGGTGGGGAGGGCCACGGGCCGGGGCACGGGGGGTGTGGGGCGTACGGAGGGCGAGGGTGAAGGGGGCGGTGGCACGGGCTCCGGTTCCGGTCGGGGCGGCGCGGGCGGCGGCGGTGGTGGCACGGGCTCCGGTTCTGGTCGGGGCGGCGCGGGCGGCGGCGGTGGTGGTGGCGGAGGAGGCTGCGGGGGCGGTGGGGGCGGCGGGGGTGCGGGTGGTGGAGTCGGCTTGGGCGCCGGGCCCGCTTGACAGTGCCCATTGCCCGACGTGGCGACCGCCGAACTCCCGCCGCTCTCCCCGATGGAGGCGTACGCGCAGTTGTCCGCCGCCGCGGGTGCCGGGGCGGTCAGAAGCCAGAGGAGTACGACGGCCGCCGTGAGCCGTCCTATGAGTGATCCGTACACGATGGGGAGCATGTTCCGGCCGGTCGCCGGGCACGCCGCGGGCGGTGCGGATTCCCCTGATGGTGGGGACATGGGGCGTCGGGTGTTTGCGGCTCGGGGGAATTCTGTGAACGCGTTGAACGAAGCAGGGACCGTCGCCCGTACCCAGGACCAGGGGCGACGCGAAAAATCATCATAACCGTCCCCATATGAACGGGAGTTGACATGAGTATCTGGCGGAACATCTCTCGCTCGCAGTGACGGCGGCTGCCCTGTTGGCGCTGACCGCGGTGTGCGGTCAGGACAAGGGAACCGAGACCTCTGACGGGCAGAATGTGGGCAACGCCGGGCAGGCGGCGGAGAGCGGCTGCGGATCGGGCATCGGCTACGGCTCCAACGGTGCGGACGGGGGTGCCACCGCCACCGGCAAGCAGGCCGCCCGGCTCGCGGTGTGGGACAGCGAGAAGCTCGGCAATGCCCTCACGGACAGCGGGGTTCACGCTCTATCGCTTCGATGAGGACACCGCCGGTCCTCCCGAGTCGAATTGCGAAGGCGACTGCGCGAAGATCTGGCCGGTGGTAGCCGCGGGCAATGCGACGGCGGCGCCCGGAACCGATCCCGCACTGATCGGCAAGGTCCCCTGCTCCGACGTACCCGGCAACTCACCATTGTGGGCCGGCCGATGTACCGCTACGCCAAGGACGCCACGCCCGGCGATGCCAATGGGCAGGGGGCGGCACCTGGTTCGTGTCCGCGCCGGACGGCCAGAAGGCCGCGCTGAATGCTGACGGACCGGCCGGCGCCGAACTCACCGGACTTTCGGTCCGTAAGGATCCGAGACTCGGGGACATCGTCGTGGACAAGCGCGGCATGACGGTCTATCGGTTCAAGCAGTACCTCGCATGGCCGATGAAGTCGGCCTGCACAGGTGCCTGCCTCGCGAAGCGGCCGGTTGCTGCTTCATTGAGAAAGAAAGACGTCAAAAGGCGTCATCACCAAGGGCTTTGTCACCTTCAATCGGCCCGACGGGCTCAAGTAACAGTTCCTCGACCGCTGGCCGGTCCATACCTTCTCCGGCGATGTGACGCTGGGAGACGCCAACAGCCAAGGCGTCGAAGGTACATGGTACGCGGTGTCCCCCGACGCCGAACTGGTGGGCGCCCCCAAGTAGTCCGAAAGTGCCTCCCGCGGGCCGGCCCGTCGCCGAATGTCACACGCTGCGACGGGCCGGTTGCACATGCCGCTGGTGTGTGACCAATAACGGACGGCTAATTTCCGTTTCCGCTCGCTCTCCTGGCGGTCGATCAGTAGCCTCTGGTCAACACTGACCATGAACATGGCCGGATCGCCGTGGCGACTTGTTGGAGACATCGATGGAGCGTCCCGCCTGGGCACCGCAAGGCATAGACATTTCGGTGCCTAGCGTGTCTCGCATGTATGACTTCTATCTGGGCGGATCGCACAATTTCGAGGTGGACCGGGAAGCGGCTCGCAAGGCCATGGAGTTCATGCCCGGACTCCCCAAGATCATGCAGGCGAATCGCGCCTTTATGCGCAGGGCCGTGCGCTATGCGGTGAGCGAGGGCATCACCCAGTTTCTGGACATCGGCTCCGGAATACCGACTTTCGGTAATGTGCACGAAGTAGCACAGGCGGCCGACCCGGAGGCCCGGGTGGCGTATGTCGATCACGATTCGGTTGCGGTCGCGCACAGCCGGGCAGTACTCGAAGGCAACGACCGGGCGCTGATCGCAGCCGCCGATCTGCGGTGCCCGCAGGAGATCGTGAAGAACCCGGAGATCTCCGAACTGCTCGACCTGGACCGTCCGGTGGCTCTGCTGCTCGTCGCCGTACTCCATTTCATCGAGGACTCCGACGACCCGCACACCGCGGTCGCCGAGCTGCGCGAGGCACTCGCCCCCGGCAGCCTCATCGTCGTCACCCACGCCTCGTACGAGGGGATTCCGCTCACCCGGGAGGAGGCGGGCAAAACGGTCCGCGTCTACAGGGAGATCCGCAACCCCCTGGTCATGCGGTCGCGCGACGAGGTCGCCAGCTTCTTCGAGGGGTACGAGATGGTCGAGCCCGGACTCGTGTCGATGCCGAACTGGCGCCCCGACACCCCTCTAGCGCCGGAGCACGAGGACCCATTTGCCTTCTCGGGCTTCGCAGGAGTGGGACGCAAGGCGTGAGCATTCCCGCCCAGTCCTCCGGAACGCCCGACACGGAGCCCGACGGCCCCGAGGACCGGCTCCGGAGATTCGCCACGATCTGGAGCAGGGCCATCTTCCCGTCGACGGCCACCTCCATGACGCGCACCGAGTTCGAACAGCACCTGCTGCCCCCGGCGCGCGCGCTCAGCGACATCCTGCACGCGCGGCCCTTCGACGCGGCGCCCGCGAGCGAGGTGGGCGCCGCCCTCGTCGCCGCGCACTGCACGGACCCGGACGCACTCAGCAGCACGCTCGGCGTCATCGACTCGTACCTCGTGCTCTACTGCGGCAGCAACGGCGCGACGGCGCTGTCGACCGAGGACGGCAGAGCCCGTTGCGCCCGGATCCAGCACGCCCTCGCGGGTGGCTTCACCCAGGCACTGCGCGAGCGGACCCTCGCCGAACAGGAGGCCATCGCCCGCTCGGCGCTCACCGCCCGCTCGGACGCCGAACAGGCGCTGCACGCCACCGAGGCACGCTTCCGAGCCGTCTTCAAGGACGCGGCCATCGGCATCGGGATCGCCGACCTGGACGGCAATGTTCTGGAGGTCAACGACACCCTCACCCGGATGTTCGGCGGGCTCGAACACCATGTGCGCAGCCACAAGCTCAACGAGTGGGTCCACCCCGAGGACTCGCCGCAGGTGTGGAAGTACTACAACGAGCTGGTACGTGGCGAACGCGAGCACTACCGGGTCGAGAAGCCGTACTACCGCAACGACGGCACCGTGCTGTGGACCAATCTGACGGTGTCGCTGCTGCGTGACTCCGAGGGCAGGCCGGAGTATCAGCTGGCGCTGATGGAGGACACCACGGAGCGTCGTCTGCTCAACCTGCGGCTGCGGTACGAGGCCACCCATGACGCGCTCACCGGCCTGCCCAACCGGACGCTCTTCTTCGAACGGCTGGAGAAGGCGCTCTCCGCCGACGACGGCAGCCGCTTCGGCCTGTGCTACCTCGACCTCGACGGCTTCAAGGCGATCAACGACAGCCTCGGCCACGCGTCGGGGGACCGCCTGCTGGTCGAGGTGGCCGACCGGCTGCAGAGCTGTGCGACCGCATCCGGCGAGATGGTGGCGCGGCTCGGCGGCGACGAGTTCGTGGCCCTGACGACCGGCCCCGACACCCGGACGGAGGTCGACGAGCTGGCCTGCCGCATCCTCGGCGTGCTCGGAACCCCGATCCGGCTGGAGGGCCGCGAACTGACCGTACGCGGATCCATCGGGGTCGTCGAGGGGCCGGCCGGTGAACGCAACGCGGCCGAGGTGCTGCGCAGCGCCGACATCACGATGTACCGGGCCAAGTCGGCCGGAGGCAACCGCTTCGAGCTGGCCGACGCCGAGGCGGACGCCCGTGCCATCACCCGGCACGGGCTGACCACCGCGCTGCCCGTCGCGCTGGAGCGCGGTGAGTTCTTCATCGAGTACCAGCCGCTCGTGCACCTGGGCGACGGCACGGTGCACGGTGCGGAGGCGCTGGTGCGCTGGTGCCATCCGCAGCACGGGGTGCTCGGTCCCGACCGGTTCATCCCGCTCGCCGAGCACACCGGGCTGATCGTGCCGCTCGGCCGGTGGGTGCTGGAGGAGTCCGTGCGCCAGGCCAACTTCTGGCAGGAGCGGCACAGCGACGGCGGTCCACTGCGGATCAATGTCAACCTCTCGCCGACCCAGCTGCACCATCCGCGGCTGGTCGCCGAGACGGTCGACGTGCTGGAGCGGTCGGGGCTCGAACCCGGGGCGCTGTGCCTGGAGGTCACCGAGTCCGCGCTCATCGGTGCGGATGACGATCTGCTCAAGCCGCTGCGGCAACTGGCGGAAATGGGCGTCGACATAGCGCTCGACGACTTCGGTACCGGTTACTCGAACCTGGCGAACCTGCGCAGGCTTCCGGTGAGTGTGCTCAAGCTGGACCGTTCCTTCACGCAGGGCATGCAGCAGCATCCGGCGGACCCGGTCGATCTGAAGATCGTCGAGGGAATCGTCTCGCTGGCGCACAGCCTGGACCTCGCGGTCACGGTGGAGGGTGTGGAGACCGGGGCTCAGGCGGAGCAGCTGCGGGAGCTGGGCTGCGACACGGCCCAGGGGTGGTACTACGCCCGGCCCGGTGCGCCCGACCGGATCCACTCGCTGCTGCTGGCCGACGCGGTCTGAACGACGCGGCTGGGCGCGGGTCCAGTCCTCGATCGCCGGACGGGCTGAAGGATGTCCTCAATCGCCGGACGGGCTTGATCCGCCCGTCCGGCTGTCGAGCAGCACCTTCTGCAGTTCGCGTGCCGCGCGCGGCGGAGCCACATCGCTGCGGTGCGCGAGTGCGATCGTGCGCCGCAGGCCCGGGCGGGCAAGTGGCGTGGTCCGCAGGTCGTGGCCGGCCCGGATCGCGACCATGCTGGGCACCACCGCGATCCCGAGCCCCGCGCGGACGAAGCCGAGCACCGCGTCCATCTCCCCGCCCTCCACCGTGAACGAAGGCTCGAAGCCCTCCGCCCGGCAGGCGGCGACCGTCAGCTCCCGCAGGTCGTAACCGTGCCGGAACATCACCAGGGATTCACCCTGAAGGTCGGCGATCCGTACGCTCCCGCCCCGGCCCGGCCGCGGCGCCCGGGCAGACGACACCACGACCAGGTCCTCCTGGAGCAGCTCGACGGTGGTGAGGGCGGGAGAAGCGGCAGGCAGCGGCAGCACGACCAGCGCGAGATCGAGTGCGCCGCGCGCCAGCCCCCGTACGAGGTCCAGCGAGCCGCCCTCCTCCAGCAGCAGCTGGATCCCCGGATGCCGGTCGTGGAAGGCGCGCAGTACGTCGGGGAGCAGGCCCGTGCAGAGGCTGGGCGTCGCGCCGAGCCGGACCCGCCCCCGGCGCAGCTGGGCCAGTTCCTGCACCTCGTGGCGTGCGGTGTCGGCGTCCGCGAGGATGCGGCGGGCCAGCGGCAGCAGGGCCTCGCCCGCGTCGGTGAGGGTGATGTTGCCGCGGGCCCGGCTGAACAGCTCAGCCCCCAGCTCGTTCTCCAGCGCCCTGATCTGCTGGGAGAGCGAGGGCTGCGAGACATGCACCTCCTCAGCGGCGCGGGTGAAGTGGCGGGTCTCGGCCACGGCCACGAAGTACGTCAGCTGCTGGAATTGCATACACTCAGCCTAGCGGCCACGATAGCCCACGCCTATGAATATGAGCGGTTCCATGTCTTGGACTGATGAGGTCCTTCGGCCCTAGCGTCGTGTCCATGGCATTGGCAACACGGACGGACCGACGGCCGTCCATGACGCGTAGGTTCTGGGACTCGTCCGTCGGCAAGAAGACGATCATGGCCGTGAGCGGCCTGATCATGCTCCTCTACTTGGTTGCCCATATGGTCGGCAACCTGAAGATCTTCTTCGGATCCGGCGAGTTCAACCGTTACGCACACTGGCTGCGGACCATGGGAGAGCCCTTCCTGCACTACGAGTGGGCCCTGTGGATCCTCCGTGTCGTGCTCGTCGCCGCCGTGGTGCTGCACGCCATATCCGCGTACCAGCTCAGCCGCCGCGACATCAAGGCGCGCCCCGCCAAGTACGTACACAAGAAGCCGCGCTCCGGCTATGCCACCCGCACCATGCGCTGGGGCGGGATCATCCTCGCCCTGTTCATCGTCTGGCACATCCTCGACCTGACGACGGGCACCGTGCACTCCGGCGGATTCCAGTCCGGGAACCCGTACCAGAACGTCATCGACACCTTCTCCACCTGGTACGGCAACACCATCTACATCGTCGCCGTGCTCGCCCTCGGACTCCACGTCCAGCACGGATTCTGGAGCGCCGCACAGACCCTCGGCGCGGGGAACGCGACCCGTGACCGTGCCCTCAAGACCATCGCCAACGTCCTCGCACTGGTGCTGACGGTGGGCTTCATCTCCGTACCCGTCGCCGTCATGACCGGAGTCGTGAGCTGACATGACCGACTACTCGCACTACGAGACGGGTGCGCCCGTCGTCGACACCAAGGCTCCCGAAGGCCCCGTCGCCGAACGCTGGGACACCCGCCGCTTCCAGGCCAAGCTGGTCAACCCGGCCAACCGCCGTAAGCACACCGTGATCGTCGTCGGCACCGGCCTCGCCGGTGGTTCGGCCGGTGCGACGCTCGCCGAACAGGGCTACCACGTAGTGCAGTTCTGCTTCCAGGACTCGCCCCGCCGCGCCCACTCCGTCGCCGCCCAGGGCGGCATCAACGCCGCGAAGAACTACCGCAACGACGGCGACTCGATCCACCGGCTCTTCTACGACACGGTCAAGGGCGGTGACTTCCGCGCCCGCGAGTCCAACGTCCACCGGCTCGCCCAGATCTCCGTGGAGATCATCGACCAGTGCGTCGCCCAGGGCGTCCCCTTCGCCCGCGAGTACGGCGGCCTCCTCGACAACCGCTCCTTCGGCGGCGTCCAGGTCTCCCGCACCTTCTACGCCCGCGGACAGACGGGGCAGCAGCTCCTTCTCGGCGCGTACCAGGCGCTGTCCCGGCAGATCGCCGCCGGCAACGTCGAACTGCACGCCCGCACCGAGATGCTCGACCTGATCATCGTCGACGGCAAGGCCCGCGGCATCGTCGCCCGCGACCTCATCACCGGGAAGGTCGACACCTACTTCGCCGACGCTGTCGTCCTGGCCAGCGGCGGCTACGGCAACGTCTTCTACCTGTCGACGAACGCCATGAACTCCAACGCCACCGCCATCTGGCGCGCCCACCGTCGCGGCGCCTATTTCGCCAACCCCTGTTTCACCCAGATCCACCCCACCTGCATCCCGCGCACCGGCGACCACCAGTCCAAGCTGACTTTGATGAGCGAGTCGCTGCGCAACGACGGCCGGATCTGGGTGCCGAAGGCCAAGGGCGACAACCGCCCCGCGAACGAGATCCCCGAGGACGAGCGCGACTACTACCTGGAGCGCGTCTACCCCGCCTTCGGCAACCTCGTACCCCGCGACATCGCCTCCCGCGCCGCGAAGAACGTCTGCGACGAGGGACGCGGCGTCGGCCCCGGCGGACAGGGTGTCTACCTGGACTTCGCCGAAGCCATCCAGCGCATGGGCAGGGCCAGGGTCGAGGAGAAGTACGGCAACCTCTTCGACATGTACGCGCGGATCACCGCGGAGAACCCGTACGAGACCCCGATGCGGATCTACCCGGCCGTGCACTACACGATGGGCGGACTCTGGGTCGACTACGACCTCCAGACCACCATTCCCGGCCTCTTCGCCATCGGCGAGGCCAACTTCTCCGACCACGGCGCCAACCGGCTCGGTGCCTCCGCGCTGATGCAGGGCCTGGCCGACGGCTACTTCGTCCTGCCGTCCACCATCAACGATTACCTGGCCCGCAACCCGCACCACGACGAGGTCGACGCCTCGCACCCTGCCGTCGAAGAAGTCGTCGCGGACACCGAGGACCGGCTGAACCTGCTGCTCTCCGTCGACGGCGACCGCACCCCCGACTCCTTCCACCGCGAGATCGGTGAACTCATGTGGGAGTACTGCGGCATGGCCCGCACCGAAAAGGGACTGCGCAAGGCCCTCGACCGGATCCCGCAGATCCGCGAGGAGTTCTGGCGGCGCATCAAGGTGCCCGGCATCGGCGACGAGTTCAACCAGTCGCTGGAGAAGGCCAACCGCATCATCGACTACCTGGAGCTCGCCGAGCTCATGTGCCTGGACGCCCTGCACCGCGCCGAATCCTGCGGAGGCCACTTCCGCGAGGAGTCACAGACCCCGGACGGCGAAGCCGCCCGCCGGGACGAGGAGTTCTCCTACGCCGCCGCCTGGGAGTTCTCCGGCACCGGCGAGGCCCCCGTCCTGCACAAGGAAGACCTCGTCTTCGAGTACGTCCACCCCACTCAGCGGAGCTACGCATGAAGCTCACCCTGCGCGTCTGGCGCCAGAAGAACGCCGACGCGCCCGGCGCCATGTCCACCTACGAGGTGAACGGCATCTCGCGGGACATGTCGTTCCTGGAAATGCTCGACACCCTCAACGAGGAACTCATCCTCGAAGGCGACGACCCCGTCGCCTTCGATCACGACTGCCGCGAAGGCATCTGCGGAGCCTGCAGCCTCGTCATCAACGGCGACGCCCACGGCCCCGAGCGCACCACCACCTGCCAGCTCCACATGCGGTCCTTCAAGGACGGCGACACGATCGACATCGAACCATGGCGCGCCTCCGCCTTCCCGGTCGTCAAGGACCTGGTCGTGGACCGCTCGGCCTTCGATCGGATCATTCAGGCGGGCGGCTACATCTCCGCCCCGACCGGCACCGCCCCCGAGGCGCATGCCACGCCGGTGCCCAAGCCGGACGCCGATTTCGCCTTCGAACACGCCGAGTGCATCGGCTGCGGCGCCTGCGTCGCGGCCTGCCCCAACGGCTCGGCGATGCTCTTCACCTCGGCGAAGATCAACCACCTCAATGTCCTGCCGCAGGGCGCCCCCGAGCGCGAGACCCGGGTGCTCGACATGGTCGGACAGATGGACAGTGAGGGCTTCGGCGGCTGCACACTCACCGGGGAGTGCGCCACGGCCTGCCCGAAGGGCATTCCGCTGCCGTCGATCGCGGCCATGAACAAGGAGTGGCTGCGGGCGACCCGGAAGGGGCACCGCTGAAGGAAAACGGCTGAGTTCCTGGCCCGGAGGCCGCCCACCTCCGGGGCCAGGAAGTCTCGGATGCTCCGGCAGATCAGGACGTCACAAAGAGGTCGTCGTCCGCCGTGGGCCGTGCCCTGCCCGTACCAGCCGTGCAGATAGACGGCCACCGTGCCGGTCAAACCGGTGGTGAACGCCACACGGTGGAATCCGGGGAGTTGAACCTGGCTGAACCCTCAGAGCCTGTCGGGTGACCTCCCACCGAGCGGCCACGCCCTGGCACGCACGCTTCCCGCGTTGTCGTCAATCACCAACTTCCCCATAGGCCTGAAGGCATGGGGGACCCCCTTCGCGTTGATTCCCTCCTCCGCCTTGGAATCACACGCACCGGACCGCGTCCGCTATCCGATCCAAGGTCACCCGACAGGCTCTCAGTCGAGACGGAGGGACGCCCTGAGGTACGCCGCCGTACGGCTGCCCTCCGCAAACGCAACCTCGGCGGGTGGACCCGCCGCCACGATCCGGCCGCCCCGGTCGCCGCCGCCCGGCCCGAGGTCGATCACCCGGTCGGCACCGGCTACCACCGCCATGTCGTGTTCCACGACCACCACCGTGTTGCCCGCGTCGACCAGACCGTGCAACTGCCGCATCAGTACCTCGACATCGGCGGGATGCAGCCCGGTCGTCGGCTCGTCGAGCAGATACACGGTGTGGCCCCGGCGGGTGCGCTGGAGCTCGGCGGCGAGCTTGATCCGCTGGGCCTCGCCGCCCGACAGCTCCGTGGCCGGCTGACCGAGCCGCAGATAGCCGAGCCCGACATCGAGCAGCGTCCGCAGACTGCGCTCGGCCGCCGGCGTACCGGCAAAGAAGCCGGCCGCCGACTCCACCGTCAGATCCAGCACCTGCGCGATGTCGAGACCGCGCAGGGTGACCTCCAAGGTCTCCGGGTTGTACCGCGCACCGTGACAGTCGGGGCAGGGCGCGTACGTACTGGGCAGGAAGAGCAGCTCCACCGAAACGAACCCCTCGCCCTGGCAGGTCTCGCACCGTCCGCCCGCCACGTTGAAGGAGAACCGCCCGGCCTTGTAGCCCCGCTCGCGCGCCGTGTCCGTCTCGGTGAACAGCTTCCGTACGACATCGAAGAGCCCGGTGTACGTGGCCAGATTGGACCGCGGGGTACGGCCGATCGGCTTCTGGTCCACCTGCACGAGACGGTCCACCGCCTCCAGCCCCTCCGCCGACGCACACCCGGGCGTGGGACGCTCCGCGGGCAGATCGGCAGTGGCGGAGGCCTGGCGGTCGGCGAGGACACCTGCCAGGACCTGGCCGACCAGGGTCGACTTCCCCGACCCCGAGACGCCGGTGACGGCCGTGAACACCCCCAGAGGAAACTCGGCGTCGACCCCCCGCACATTGTGGCGGTCGACCCCGTTCAGCTTCAGCCACCCCGACGGCGTACGCACCTCCCGCACCGCAGCGGGCCCGTCGTCGAAGAGGAAGCGCCGGGTGGCCGACTCCGGCACCTCCGCAAGTCCGGCCGGGGGGCCGCTGTGCAGCACCCGGCCCCCGTGCTCACCGGCCAGCGGCCCCACGTCGACCAGCCAGTCCGCCCGGCGCACCACATCCATCTGATGCTCCACGACGAAGACCGAGTTCCCGGCCTTCTTCAGCCGGCCGAGCACCCCCAGCAGCGACTCGGTGTCCGCCGGGTGCAGACCGGCCGACGGCTCGTCCAGCACATAGACGACACCGAAGAGGCCTGAGCGCAACTGGGTGGCGAGCCGCAGCCGTTGCAGCTCGCCGGAGGAGAGCGTCGGAGCCGTACGGTCGAGGCTGAGGTAGCCGAGGCCGAGCTCGGTGACCGTCTCGATCCGGGTGAGCAGATCCGTCGTCAGCACCCGCGCCGTGTCGCCGCCGCCCGGCGTCCGCAGCACCTCGGCGAGCGAGGTGAGCGGAAGCGCGGCCAGTTCGGCGATCGAACGGCCGACGAAGGTGACGGCCATCGCCTCCGGACGCAGCCGGCTGCCGCCGCATACCGGGCACGGGGCGCTGGTCAAAAAGCGCTCCGCCTTCGCCCGCAGGGTGCGGCTCTTGGAATCCGCGAAGGTGTGCATCACATAGCGACGGGCGCTCATGTACGTACCCTGATACGGGCGTTGGATGCGCCCCGCGTCACGCACCGGATGGACCGTCACCACCGGCTGCTCATCGGTGAACAGGATCCACTCCCGGTCCTCGGCGTCGAGCTCACGCCACGGACGGCCGATGTCGTACCCCAGCGTGTCCAGCACATCGCGCAGGTTCTTGCCCTGCCACGCCCCCGGCCAGGCGGCGATCGCACCGTCCCGGATCGACAGCGAGGGGTCGGGGACGAGCAGCTCCTCGGTGGTGCGGTGGATACGGCCGAGACCGTGGCACTCAGGACACGCCCCGGCGGCGGTGTTCGGCGAGAAGGAGTCGGACTCCAGCCGTCCGGCACCGGCCGGATAGTCCCCGGCGCGCGAGAACAGCATGCGCAGGGAATTGGAGAGCGTGGTGACCGTGCCGACGGACGAACGCTCACCGGGCGCCGAGCGGCGCTGCTCCAGCGAGACGGCGGGCGGCAGCCCGGTGACCTCACCGACCGCGGGCGCACCGACCTGGTGGATCAGCCGACGGGCGTACGGGGCGACGGACTCGAAGTAGCGGCGCTGCGCCTCGGCATAGATCGTGCCGAATGCGAGGGAGGACTTCCCGGAGCCGGAGACGCCGGTGAACACGGTGAGTGTGTCGCGCGGGATGTCGACCGAGACGTCCTGGAGATTGTGCTCACGGGCGCCGCGCACCCGGACGTACGGATCGTGGGGAGTGGGCATGTGGGCGGGGACTCCGTACGGCTCGGGGCGGGTCAACAGCTCTGGGGACAAACACTCCGATTCTAGGCGTCAGGGGTGACGGGGCCCGCCCGGCGCTCGACCGGTCGGCGCCGGGCAGCCGGACAGTCTCCCGGGCCCGGAACGACCGGAGGCCGGTCCTGCCGGACCGGCCTCGGATCGAGTCTGGATCGATGGGGCGGGGCTTCTACCGCGAGGGACGCAGGGCGCGCCTGATGGGCCTTCCCACGACACTGCGCGCCCGCTGGTACGTGGAGCGCTGGACGGGAGGGGTGGGGCTCTTCGAGAGCTTCCGCTTGAGCTGGGCGTTCTGGGCGGTGAGTACCGTCAGCTGGGACTGAAGCCAGTTGAGACGCGCACCCATCGTGGCGGCGTCGGCGCCGACCCAGGGCCGGACGCCCGGGGGGAAGGCCAGCGTGCTCATCCGTGCCTCGAAGTCCGCGCCGCCGTCGCCGTGGGCGAAGGTGTTCTCCAGGCCGTTCTTGTCGAGGAAGTTCATGAACCGGTCGAACCGCTCCTGATGGCCGCGCATCAGCGGCCCGAAGTCCGCCTCGGCGTAGAGCTCGGCGGGGTCGAGGTCGGAGGGGACCTCGGTGAGCATCCGGTGCGGGATGTCGAAGTAGCGGCACAGCTCCAGCGTCCGGGAGTCGCCGCAGAGCACGGTGGCGGGCGTCCCGGCCAGCAGCGCCGCGATGTTGCCGTGGATCCGGGAGCCGAAGGAGAAATCGAAGCCCCGCAGGTCGTCCATCCAGGTGACCGGGTCGATGTAGACCCGCACCTTGTCCTCCCTGTACATGGGGTGGTCTGGATGGGTGGGGATGTCGGTCAGCGAGGCGTTCTGATGGGACAGATCGCGCCAGTGCAGCTGACGTGCCTCGGAGATGTTCTGGCCGATGAACCGGAGATGGGGGTAGCGCGCGTGGGTACGGTTGATGATCCGATCGAGCTTGTGCTTGCGCACGGCGTCGTGCGATCCGTTGACGGCGATCCGTGACTCGGGCCCGAGTGCCCGCCCGCTTGCCCGGATGTCGAGCTTGGTGCCGTTGAGGAACATCGAGGGACACCCGATGACGTCCACGTCGCGGAAACCCATGTCTCGCAGATACCGCTCGGTGAACTCCCCGCGTACGCCGATGGAGGCGCTGTGGTCGAGCACGGCCGAGACGAACGCGTAAACCGTTGACTGCATGGGCCGCAGCCGGTCCGCGGAGTAGTCGACGCCGGTCTGGGCGCCCACACCCGGGACGACGACCGGGATCTTCAGTTTGGATATGAGCTGCGTCAGGCGCTCCAACTGGCGCTCGAAGGACGGCCGGAAGGCGTTGGCGAGCGGGATGACGAAGACGTCGTACTCGCTGTTGATCCGGTCGGCGTCTGCGACCCTGGTGGTGATGCCGTTCGACACCACCTCCGAACGTGGCGTCTCCAGGATCTTGTGAGCGGCGTCACTGAAGATCAGGTTGCCCGAGTTGGTGGCGAACACGTCCTCATGGAGAGCGCGCTCGACAGGGACGACGTCGTAGGGGCTCTTCCCTGAACGCAGGAGTATTCGCTTCACATGATTAACGTTGGAGGCCACAAACCTGAATATAGCTTTACAAACACCTTTGGTTCCACGTGCATCCTGTACAAACATTGCGATCCACGCGGAACGTAAGGGCATGATCACACATCCGCGCGAGCGGGAGCGCGGGTACTTTTGGGTTACGGCTCCCCGAGGCGGTCCCGCGATGCCCTCTTGAGCGCCGGACGGCCCCGCCCGTACGCTGCCTCCTGCGCGCGGGGGCGCCTACCGGGGAGGTGGAAGCGCGGTCATGGCCGACTCATTGTCCGAGGATGACATCCTCGAAGCGATCGCCCGGCACATCGGCCGACCTGGACAGGGGCCGCAACTGCGGCGGGCAGGCGCCGACATCACCCGGCTCCCGATGCTCGACCTGCGAATCGTTCGGTGCGTGGAGACGCGTACCACGCGGCCGGAGAGCAGGCCCGGCACGTACGACATGTCGGGGCGGCCCACCTATGAAGGTGATCTGCGCGACCATCCCGTCGAGTCGCCGAAGGATCCGACGGTGTCGCGGACGGTGGAGCTCGTGCTCCGCGGCTCGGTGAGAACGGCGCCCTGCGGCTGCGACGACGGTCGCCAGCCGTGCGCGCGGTGCCGGGCCAGGGGAAGGCTGCGTTGCGACACCGGCCCGATGTGCCCGTCCTGCAAGGGTGTCGAGCCGTGCACCTGGTGCGACGGCACGGGCGAGCGCCGCAAGGACCGCACGGCAGCCGAGTCGGCGCGGGAGAAGCCTCCTGCCGGGCGGACCACCTGTGTGAAGTGTCACAAGCCCCGCACCGCTTGCCCGGAATGTCGGGGTTGGGGCACCAAAAAGTGTCCGCAGTGCGAGGATACGGGCTTCAGGGTCTGCCCGGTCTGTGCGGGCGAGCGGTCGCGGGAGCACACGCCGTGCGACGGTACGGGCCTGGTCACCCTGTGGACCGGGGGCTCGGTCAGACAGGCGCCCGACCGGATCCAGTTGAAACTGCCCGAGCCGGCGCCGCCGTTGCGCGTGAGGCAGCAGGCCGGACGCGTCGGTGCGTGGGATCGGGACACTCTGACCTCGGCCGGCGACCCGCTGCCCGACGGTCTGGACTCGGCACACCGCGAGGCCGTCGAATCGGCCCTCGTGCCGCGCCAGGGCGAAGTAGCCAGGCGGGTCGACATCGGCCGGCTGCCGTTGGTCGCGGTCGCGATCCCCGACGATCCGGACCACGTCTTCTATGTCTTCCCCGGGCACGACGGCCCGGAAGTCCTCCCGATCTGGTCGCGGCGCCGGTCCCAGCGGGTCGCCGCAGTGGTGGCCGGGGTGGTCGTACTGGTGCTTCTGGTGGTCGCGCTGGTCTGATTTGCTGGGGGTGTGAGCAGCGATCACCGGCCCCTGGCCGTATTCGACTTGGACGGCACACTCGCGCACAGCGGTCACCGGCAGCACTACCTGGAGGGCCGCCGACGCGACTGGGGCAGCTTCTTCTCCGCCGCCGTCGACGACCCTCCGATTCCCGAAGGGGTGCGGCTGGTGCTGAGCAGCGCAGAGGAGTGCGAGGTCAGGTACCTCACCGGACGGCCCGAGCGGTGCCGCCGGGACACCATGACGTGGCTGGCGGAACAAGGGCTGCCCGAGGGGCCGTTGTACATGCGCCGCAACGATGACCGCAGGCCGGCCCGGCACACCAAGCTGGAAATCCTTAAGCGGCTGGGCCGGGAGCGCGAGGTGCGGATGCTGGTCGATGACGACGAACTCGTCTGCGATGCGGCGGAGCAGGCCGGTTTCGCCGTGGTGCGGGCCCGCTGGGCGAAGGTGTCGCCCGCGTTCAAGGACGCGCAGGAGCGCGTGGGCCGTACCTGAACGCGGCACGCCTGAATTCGGCGAAGCGGAAGCGGTCGGACGCGAGTTGATCCCGATCGCGCCGTATCAGCTCGTCTCGTCGAGCCGGAAGCCCACTTTCAGGCCCACCTGAAAGTGCTCGATCCGGCCATCTCTGATCTCCCCGCGAACCTGTGTGATCTCGAACCAATCGAGATTGTGCAATGTCTCCGAAGCCCTTGCGATGCCTCTGCGGATGGCGTCGTCGACGCCCTCGTGGGAGGATCCCACGATTTCGGTAACCCGGTAGATGTGATTCGACATGTTTTGTCTCCTCTCGTCCCTACCACGGTGCCCCACCCGGCCCGGGTACGCGAGAGATCGTTGTGCGGAATGTGTCGAGAGCGGGCCTTGACGGGCGATGGTCCATACCAAAATCCGGCCACGCCCGTGCGAGCGCCTCGGACACACCGGGGATTCAGCCTTCGCACATCCCGGCTCTCCCACGCGGTCATGTCGAATCCAGCCGGTCACGGAAGAAGTAAGGGGCCGGGCCTTCGCAGCGGTGCGAAGGCCCGGCGGCCGCCCTTGCCGATCCGTCCCCGGAGACCGTCATGAACGCGCTGCCCGTCACCTCCCTCCCCGCCGCTCTCGTTGTTCCCGCCCCGCCTCGCTACCAGGTGTCCCTCGCCGTCGACGAGGACGAGGTACGCGCGGCCCAGCGACTGCGCCATCTGGTCTTCGCGGGTGAGCTCGGTGCCAGGCTGGAAGGAGCCGAACCCGGTCTGGACAGTGACGCGTTCGATGCGTACTGCGACCATCTGCTGGTACGGGAGCAGGACACCGGGGACATTGTCGCCACCTACCGCCTGCTGCCGCCCGACCGGGCACGGATCGCCGGACGCCTCTACGCGGAGAGCGAGTTCGACCTCGGGCGGCTCGGCCCGATCCGCGACGACCTGGTCGAGGTCGGCCGGTCCTGTGTCCACCCGGCCCACCGGGACGGCGCCGTCATCGCGCTGATCTGGGCCGGACTCGCCCGCTACATGGAACGCACCGGGCACAACTGGCTGGCCGGCTGCTGCTCGATACCACTTTCCGACGGTGGCGTCGCGGCGGCCGGGGCATGGGAAACCGTACGGACGCAGTACCTGGCACCCGAGGACCACTGGGTCACCCCCCACCGCCTCTGGCAGCCCACCGCCGGAGTCGCAGGGCGGGGGGAAGTGCCCACCGGACTCTCCACACTCCCGCCGCTTCTCCGCGGCTATCTGCGACTGGGCGCCCGGGTCTGCGGGGCGCCCGCGTACGACCCCGACTTCAACGTCGCCGACCTGTACGTACTGCTGTCGCTGCGCCGCACCGATCCCCGCTACCTGCGCCACTTCCTCGCCCTCGCCCCGCTGCGATGAACCCCTGGCTGCCCACCGCACCCCGCACCCCGCTCACCTGCGCGGTTCACGACGGCCCCGGGCAGCCCCGCGCGGCCCCGCCCGGCGGCCGTGACCCTGCTGCTAGCCGGGTGCACCTTCGTCCTGGCCGGGGTGCTGGGCACCCCGTCCTATCACCTACCGCACAGCGGAGCCGTGCTGCACTGTCGCCATGGGTCGGAAGGGGCGCGAGGGCGTGGTGGGCGACCACCCGCCCGGCCGCGAGGGTTCCACATCTGCGGAGCACACCGCCCCGCCGGTGCGGCCGCTGTCGTCGGCGTCGATCCGCCCATCGCCTCACTGTGGCGGGTGGTGACGGCGGCCGGGCTGACCGCCCAGATCCGCGTCCTGCCGCCGATCTGGGCGGGCAGCCTGCCCGACCGCCGCGCCCCGGCCCGCCTCGCTCAGACCGCTGTCGCCAACGACAGCGCGAACCGGTCCTGGGAATCCGTCCACCACTGATCCAGCCTCAGACCGGCTGCGGCGAGTTCGGCCCGGATGCCCTCCTTGCGGAACTTGGCCGACACCTCCGTACGCAACTCCTCGCCTGCCTCGAAGGTCACCACCAGATCCAGTTCCGGGATCTTCACCGTGAGCGCCTTACGGGCCCGCAGCCGCATCTCGATCCATGCCCGCTCCCGGTCCCACAACGCCACATGATCGAAGTCGACCGGGTCGAAGTCCGCTCCCAACTCCCGGTTCACGACCCTCAGTACGTTCTTGTTGAAATCCGCAGTCACCCCGGCCGCATCGTCGTAGGCGGCGACCAGCACCGCCTCGTCCTTCACCAGATCCGTGCCGAGCAGCAACGCGTCGCCGGGGGAAAGCAGCGATCGTACCGACTTCAAAAACACCGACCTCTCGTCGGGCAGCAGATTGCCGATCGTGCCGCCCAGGAACGCGATCAGCCGCGGCCCCGGGGCGACCGGCAGCGCGAGACCGCCCGTGAAGTCGGCGATCAGAGCGTGCACACAGAGGCCGGGGCGCTGCGCGAGCAGGGCCTCGACGGCGCCGCGCAGCGCGCTCTCGCTGACATCGACCGGTACGTAACTGTGCAGTGCGGGCAGTGCGTCCAGCAGGTGCCGGGTCTTGTCCGACGACCCCGATCCCAGCTCGATCAGGGTCTGCGCCCCGGACGCCGCGGCGATCTCTCCGGCGCGGTCGATCAGGATCTCGCGCTCGGCGCGGGTCGGGTAGTACTCGGGGAGCCGGGTGATCTCCTCGAACAGTTCACTTCCGTGCGCGTCGTAGAACCATTTGGGCGGCAGCGTCTTCGGGTTCCGGGTCAGACCGTGCAGCACATCGGCGCGCAGCGCCGCGTCCGTCGTGTCCACCGGCAGGGTGCGGGTCAGCAGAAAGGGACTCACTCAGTGGGCTCCTTGAGCGGGGTCAGCAGAACTTCGGCGCGGGTCGCCGTCAGCAACGTCCGGTCGGGGACCGAGCGCCAGTGCGGATCGTCGTCGTACGGTTCCGAGGCCACGACCGTGCGCGGGCCGGGCTCGGCGAGGTACCACAGGGTGTCGCCCCAGGCCGTCGCCACGATCGTGGCGCCATCGGTGAGCAGCAGATTCAGCCGCGACTGCGGCGCCGCCCCCGCCACGTCGAGCACGGTGTCGGCGACGGCCTGCGGCAGTTCGTCGCCGTCGGCGAGACGGTGCCGTACGAGGGCCCAGACCAGGGCCGAGTCGCTACGGGCGGTGAGGGTCAGCAGTTCGGCCGGGGGCAGCGCGGCGGCGAGCGGTACCAGGGACTCGGGCCAGCCCTTCACCGCACCGTTGTGGCTGAACAGCAGCCTTCCGGCGGCGAACGGCGCGGCCGCCGCCTCGCCGTCGGCACCCGCCTCGGTGGCGTCGCGTACCGCGGCGAGCAGCGCCGCGGTGCGCACCACACGGGCCAGATCGGCGAATGTCTGGTCGCCCCAGACCGGGCCCCGGCGCCGGTAGCGTCCGGGCACCGGATCGCCGTCCGCGTACCAGCCGACGCCGAAACCGTCGGCGTTTACGTTCCCATGCCGCTGGTGTCTGGGCGCCCAGGACTGGCGCACAAGACTGTTCGGTGGTCGGGTCAGCAATTCGCCGAGAGCCACCGGGGGCCCCAGATAAGCGATATGGCGACACATCAGATATCCCTCGCTGTGCGGAATCCGGAGAAGATCTGGCGCCGCACCGGCAGGTCCCAGTTGCGGAACGTTGCCCGGCACGCCACCGGGGCCACGGCGAACGAGCCGCCGCGCAGCACCTTGTGGGCCGGCCCGAAGAACACCTCGGAGTACTCGCGGTACGGGAACGCCGAGAAACCCGGATAGGGCAGGAAGTCGCTCGACGTCCACTCCCATACGTCACCGATCAACTGCCGTACACCGAGGGGTGACTGGCCCGCGGTGTATGCCCCCGCGGGTGCCGGACGCAGATGGCGCTGACCCAGGTTCGCCCGCTCGGGGGTCGGGTCCTCGTCGCCCCACGGATAGCGCAGCGAACGCCCCGACGCCGGGTCGTGGCGCGCCGCCTTCTCCCATTCCGCCTCGGAGGGCAGCCGGCGTCCGGCCCAGCGGGCGTAGGCGTCCGCCTCGTACCAGCTGACATGGAGTACGGGTTCGCTCTCGGGCACCGTCTCGGTCACTCCGAAGCGGCGGCGCAGCCACTGACCGGCGTCCCGGTGCCAGAACAGCGGAGCGGTGAGTTCGTGCTCGCGGACCATCGCCCATCCCTCGGGGGCCCACCAGCGCCGCTCGGCGTAGCCGCCGTCCTCGATGAACCGCTGGTACGAACCGCAGGTGACCGGGGTCGTGTCGATGAAGAAGCCCGGTATGTCGCGCACATGGGAGGGGCGTTCATTGTCCAGGGCCCACGGCTCGGTGGATGTGCCCATGGTGAACGGGCAGTCCGGGACCAGGACTTCGGCGGGGAGATTCGCCGCGTCGGTGGGTGCGGGCGGCACCGGTGCGGTCAGCACGGCAGGTCCCGATCTGAGCTGATGAGTGATCAGCATCGTTTCGTCGTGCTGCTGTTCATGCTGGGCGATCATGCCGAAGGCGAATCCCGACCGTACCAGCGGACGGTCACCGTCCAGCGCCGCACCGTCCAGTACGTCCAGTGCGCGAACGCGTACCTCCGCCGCGTACGAACGGGCCTCGGCGGGCGCCAGTAGGGGCAGGGAGGGGCGGGTCGCCCGGGGATGCTCGAAGGCGTCGTACAGCCCGTTGATCTCCGGGCGCATCGCCTCCCGCCCGGCCACGCCGCGCAGCAGCCACAGCTCCTCCTGATTGCCGATGTGTGCGAGGTCCCAGACCAGCGGGGACATCAACGGCGAGTGCTGGGCGGTAAGTTCATGGTCGTCCACACTGTCGGTGAGAAGCGTGGTGCGTTCGCGCGCGGTGATCAGCGCGGCGAGGGCACGCTGCCGGAGGGCCTCGGCGTCTGCCCCGTTCAGTCCGTCCGGTCCGTTCAGTCCGTTAGGTCCGTTCGGTCCGTTCGATCTGTTCGGTCCGGAAGTGGCGGGTGTAGGAGAGTCGGTCATGAGCGGGGTCCCTCGATGCGGTCGCCCGAGCCACCCGCTGAACCCAGCGCCAGCAGCTCGGGAAGATCGTCGGCCGGACATCGGCCCCGGGCGACGAAACGGTCGTTGAAGTCGGCCACCGCCTCCTGCACGGCCGTCGTCGCTCCCAACCGGGGCAGCGCCTCCAGCGCGAGCTCGAAGCAGGCAGTGGCCGCCGCCCGCAGCTCCGGATCGGTCAGGCCGTCACGGGCGGCGTTCACCCACAGGGGATTGCGCGGCGCGGGCCATGGCCCAGCCGTCTCGGCCAGCGGTTTGACGGTGCGGTACACGGTCTCGGCGGTCTCCGGGTCGTCGAACAGAGCGGTGGTGACGGCGAGTGGCACCAGCCACCCGTCCGCGCCGCGCTGCGCGTCGATCATGCGCAGCTCAAGGTGTCCGCGCGGGCGCACGGGCGGAAAGAGGGTGCTGATGTGGTAGTCGAGATCGGCGCGCACCGGTGGTCTCGGCGCGCCGGTACGGATCCAGTCGCGGAAGGTCAGACTCTCCGGCACGGCCCACGGCCCCTCGTCGTCCCGGATACACATCACCGGGGTGTCCAGGACGTGCCTGGCCCAGGCCTTGCGTGGCGGCAGATGACCGGGCGGCGCCAGGGGCCGCCAGGGGTCGAGGTCGGCCCAGAGCGACTGCCGGGTGGAACGCCACGGTGTCGGGCGGCCGTGCTGGAGGGGGGAATTGGCGAAGACCGCCACCAGCACCGCGCCCAGCAGATGGGACAGCTGCCAGCGCCGCCCGTAGCCGAGCGGACCGGGTTCCTCCTCTCCGGCGTCCAGACAGACCTGGACGGATGCGGTGGTGCACATCATGGCGCGGCCCGCCGGTCCCGACCGGTCGAGCGAGATCTCCATGGCGTCGTAACGGGGCTCGTGCAGCAGACGGCGCGGAGGATGCCAAGGATCGACGCCGAGACCCACCGGTGCGAGATCCACCCGGTCCAGGGCGTCACGTACGGCGGTGAGATCGGCGGCGGTGGCATCGATGCACGCCATCAGGGAGTCGGCGGGGCGCGAGCTGAGCTCCAGCTGGCCGCCGGGTTCGAAGGTGAGCGCCGCGCTCAGGGGCAGGGCCCGGAGGATGGCGGCGGCCGCGTCGAGACGGTGGTGGGGGACAGGGACGCGGGGTCGATCGCGGTGGTGAATGAGCCATTCGAGTTCGACGCCGACCATGCGGGGCGGTCCGGTCTTGAAACAGATGCAGCGCAGTAAATCCTCCGCCTCGCCCTCGCCGAGGGGCGGGGTCTGGCCGGGCGGACCGTGGTTGCCGGGTGTGTCGGATGACATGCCGGGATCTCCTTCCTCTCGGTTCGTCCGTACCACCCAAACCCTTACGGGGGGATCGCACAAGAGTGCCTGTGTGCGTCGGAAATTCGGTTGCATCCATGCCGTTGGAGCGTCGAGCATGCCCCGTATGCACCACATGGGGGAGCGTCGATGAGCGCACGGCTGCGCGGCATAGCGCGCGAGACCGAGGCCATAGTCGAGGCCGGCCGCTACCGCACGCCGGAAGGGCGTGAGGTGAGTATCGAGCGTGTGCTGACCACCGCACTCTCGGGAACCAGGCTGTACGGCCCCGAACCGGTGCCCGTCGCGGCGCTCGACTCCGACCGCACACCGGTTGTCGAAGTCACCGACGAGAGCAGTCTGCAGGCGGCACGCCGGATGACCGGTGAGGGGCCCGGCAAGGTCGCCGTCCTGAACTACGCCTCCGCCCGCAACCCCGGAGGCGGATATCTCAAGGGCGCACAGGCCCAGGAGGAAGCCCTCTGCAGGGGCTCCGCCCTGTACGCCACGCTGCTGCGCGCCCCCGACTACTACGCCCACCACCGCGCCGAACGCAGCGCCTTCTACTCCGACCGGGTGATTTACTCACCCGGTGTACCGGTGTTCCGCGACGACCGGGGGCGACTGCTCGGCACCCCGTACACTGCGGGCTTCCTCACCTCCCCGGCACCCAATGCCGGAGTCATCCGCAGTCGCACCCTCGAGGAGGCGCACCGCATCCCCGCCGCGCTCGCGTCCCGGGCCGAGCGGGTGCTGGAGGTCGCGGCGGTGCGCGGGTACCGCAGGCTGGTGCTGGGCGCCTGGGGCTGCGGCGTGTTCCGCAACGACCCCGCGCAAGTGGCCGGTGCGTTCCGGGCGCTGCTTCTCGACGGCGGCAGGTTCGCCGGGCACTTCGAGCAGATCGTCTTCGGCATCCTCGACCGCAGCCCCGATTCCGCCACCAGGTCCGCCTTCACCCGGACGTTCGACGGTCAGTTCCAGCCGTAGCGATCCCGCAGCCGGCCGGCGATCAGATCGAACCGCTCGCGGTCCAGTGCGCACGCCTCATGTCGCATTCCGTCCTTGTGCACCCGCAGGACACGGTCCAGATCGACCCAGGACGGGCGGCCCGAGCTGTCCCACGGTCCGGCCCCGAGCGCCGTCCACTCGCCGACTGGTGCAGCACCCCGGCGGCGCCCCCCGAGTACCACGACCTGCTGCGGGCCAGCACGGTCCACCGCGTGTCCGGTTGAGGCGCCGAGTCCGCAGAGTGCAGCAGCGCGGCAAGGTGCGCACCGCACGCCGCTTGCCTAGCGTCATGACCATGAGTCATCCGCAGAGTTACGAGATCCTGCTGGTCCCCGGATTCACCGAGGACACCACCGATGCCGCCGAGCCCGGCGGCGCCATCCGCTCGGCGGTCGTGGCGGCGACCGGCGAGACGGGGGCATCGGGTTACCCCCGGTATTCGGGCGAAGGCGTCGTGGCGGACATCGACCCGGCGACACGCACGGTCGAGGCCCTGCTGGTCGACGGCGCCGAGCTGGACTACGGCCTCTCGGTCCGGATCAAGGAGAAGATCGCCGAAAGCAACGCCGAAAGCAACGCAGACGGCAACGCCGACAGCGATGCTGAAAGCACTGCCGACAGCTGAGTCCGGGCCGCCCGTTTCCGGCCATGGTCAGGGGCCCGACCGGACCGGTCGGGCCCCTGACCATGCTCATGTGCCCCCGGAGTCAGTCTACTTCGGCTCCTTCTGCTGGTCCTCGATGGACTTGCGGACCTCGTCCATGTCCAGCTTCCTGGCCTGTCCGATGACGTCCTCCAGCGCCGCCTGCGGCAGCGCTCCGGGCTGTGCGAACACCGCCACGTTCTCCCGGACGATCATCAGCGTCGGGATGGAACGGATCTCGAAGGCCGCCGCCAGCTCCTGCTGCGCCTCCGTGTCGACCTTGGCGAAGACCAGGTCGTCGTGGCGCTCGGACGCCGCGTCATAGACCGGCGCGAACTGCCGGCACGGGCCGCACCAGGAAGCCCAGAAGTCGATCAGGACGAAGTCGTTGTCACTGACGACCTGATCGAAGTTTTCCTTGGTGAGCTCAACGGTGCTCATGCTCTGCTACCTCTTCCTGTGCCCGCTCGGACCTGTCCGACACAACGGTGTCGGTACTTGACCTATTCCGCCTGCCCGTGTGGCCGCCGCGCACACCCACGACCAGACTGTCCCCATGACAGATGCTTCCCTGAACACCGAGTACGACGTAGTGGTGATCGGAGCGGGTCCGGTGGGTGAGAACGTCGCCGACCGGGTGCGTGCCGCCGGGCTGAGCACGGCGGTCGTCGAGGCGGAACTCATCGGCGGCGAGTGCTCGTACTGGGCCTGCATGCCCAGCAAGGCCCTGCTGCGCCCGGTCGTCGCCCGAGCCGATGCCCGCCGCCTCCCGGGCCTCGGCGACGCGGTGCAGGGACCACTGGACACGGCAGCGGTCCTCGCCCGCCGTGACGCCTACGCCTCGCACTGGAAGGACGACGGACAAGTCACCTGGCTGGAGGGCATCGGAGCGGACATCTACCGGGGCCGGGGCCGGCTCACCGGTGAGAAAACGGTCTCCGTCACCGCCCCCGACGGCACGGAACACCGGCTCACCGCCCGGCGGGCCGTCGCCGTCTGCACCGGCAGCCGGGCCGTCGTCCCCGCCCTGCCCGGGGTGGACGGGGCCCGCCCCTGGACCAGCCGGGAGGCCACGAGCGCCAAGAAGGTGCCAGGCCGCCTCGTGATCATCGGGGGCGGTGTGGTCGGGGTGGAGATGGCCACCGTCTGGCAGGCCCTCGGCGCCCGGGTGACGATGCTGATCCGCGGCAAGGGACTCCTGCCGAAGATGGAACCCTTCGCGGGCGAGCTGGTCGCCCAGGCGCTGACGGAGGCGGGCGCCGACATCCGTACAGGAGTCTCGGCGACCTCGGTACGGCGTGCGGCCCCGGACGGCCCAGTGACTGTGGAACTGGACAACGGCGAGTGCGTCGAGGCCGACGAGATCCTCTTCGCCACCGGCCGTGCCCCGCGCACCGACGACCTCGGCCTGGAAACGGTGGGCCTGACGCCCGGATCCTGGCTCACCGTCGACGACACCTGCCGTGTCGACGGCACCACCTGGCTCTACGCGGTCGGCGACGTCAACCACCGGGCGCTCCTCACGCACCAGGGCAAATACCAGGCGCGCATCGCGGGCGCAGCGATCGCCGCCCGCGCCGCGGGCGTCCCGCTCCTGGACACCGACCGCTGGGGCGCCCACGCGGCCACCGCCGACCACGCGGCCGTCCCCCAGGTCGTCTTCACCGACCCCGAAGCCTCATCGGTCGGCCTCACCCTCGCCGAGGCCGAGCAGGCCGGCCACCGGGTACGCGCCATCGACCACGACCTCGCCGCGGTGGCGGGCTCCGGCCTGTACGCGGACGGCTACCGCGGCCGAGCCCGCGTGATCGTGGACCTCGACCGGGAGATCCTGCTGGGTGTCACCTTCGTCGGACCGGGCATCGGTGAACTGCTGCACTCGGCGACGATCGCGGTCGCGGGCGAGGTCCCCATCGACCGGCTGTGGCACGCCGTGCCCGCATATCCGACGATCAGTGAGGTCTGGCTGCGCCTACTGGAGGCGTACCGGGACGCGTAGGCCCCGCCCCGCCCGTCTCCAGCAGCTCCCCCGGCCGGGCGGCACGCGTACCGAACGTGACGACGGCCGCGAGCAGCGACGTCGTGTAGGGGTGCCGCGGGTGTCAAGGCTTTGGTACGGACCACACTTCCTGCATCCACCCGGAGGTGGCACGGCTCGGCACGGGCATTGGCACAGCCACCCGTCCCGGCCGTGCCGCGGTCAGTGACCGGGGGCGGTGCCGGGCAGAGCTGCCGGCAGCGGCAGCGTCTCGCGCAGCGCGGGTTCGTCGACCTGGATCACTGAACTGCCTGCCGTCACAAGGTCGTTCACCTCGTGCGAGGTCGACCTGGTGGGCGGTTTCGCCGAGCGGCTGGTCGTCACGGACGAAGGACCAGGCGAGCAGGGTGACGGGGTCGGTGATCACGCCCTGGACCGTGCTTCAGCTGTGCGTCCTCCTTCACCAGACGCATGCCGACGGCTGTCATGACGTGCTGGGACGCGAGGTTGTCCAGGTCGGTGTCACCGTGCACGCAGCTCACCCCCCGGTCGCGGGCGAACAGGAGCAGCGCGCGCAGTGCCCCTCGCTACCGATTAGAGCCCGGCCCCATCCGCGTCGAAGTCCCCGGAGAACGCCGCCGCCATCCGCAGATGACCCCTCGCCTCCGCGCTCCGCCCCTGGCGCTCAAGCGTGCGGCCCAGCATCAGCCGGGCATAGTGTTCCACCGGGTCGCGCTCCAGAACGGCGCGCAGCTCTGTCTCGGCCCTGCCGAGCCGCGCCGAGTGATAGTAGGCCCGGGCCAGCAGCAGACGCGGGGAGACCTGCTCGGGCACTTCCTCGACCAGGCCTTCCAGAATCCGGGCCGCGGTCATGTACTCCTTCGCTTCGAAGAACATCTGCGCACGGTCCCAGCGGTCGGCGGCCGTCCCGAACTCGAAATAGGTGTCGCTCACTTGACCTCCTCGTACACGGACCGTCCCCGGATCGCTCGCGGCCCGTCCATCCACTGACCCAGCTATACGCTCAGCCATCCTTCACTTGCCGGAACACGGCATAGTGATTGAATATTCCACTAAATAATCGGCGTGGGTACCGGCACCCCGGCCTCATACGGGAATAGGTTGAGCGCCATGAGTAATCTCGATCGCCAGGCCGCACTCTCCGTCTGCGGAGGACGGGGCTTCGTCGTCGCCGAGCCCGTACGTGAACTCCTCGCTCCTCGCCATGTCCAGCTGGGTGAGTCCACCGAGGTTCGCAGGCTGCTGCCCAATCTGGGGCGCCGGATGGTAGGCGCATGGGCCTTTGTCGACCATTACGGCCCCGACGACATTGCCGGCGAACCTGGGATGCAAGTGCCGCCCCACCCCCACATGGGCCTGCAGACGGTCAGCTGGCTGCACGACGGAGAGGTCCTGCACCGGGACAGCCTCGGCAGTCTCCGGACGATCCGCCCGCGCGAGCTGGGGCTGATGACTTCCGGCCGGGCCATCAGCCACTCCGAGGAGAGCCCGAAGCCCCACACGAGGTTTCTGCACGGCGCTCAGCTCTGGGTCGCCCTGCCGGATGCCCACCGCCACGTCGAGCCGCACTTCCAGCACCACGCCGAACTGCCGACCGTCACCGCCCCTGGCCTCACCGCCACCTTGATCCTCGGTGAACTCGACGGAGCCACCTCGCCCGGCACCGCATACTCCCCGATCGTCGGCGCCGACCTGTCCCTGTCCGGCGGCGCGGAGGCCCGTCTGCCGCTCGACCCGGACTTCGAGTACGCGGTGCTCTCGATGTCCGGCCAGGCCGAGGTCGACGGCGTGCCCGTGCTGCCCGGATCCATGCTCTACCTCGGCTGCGGCCGCACCGAGCTCCCATTGCGCGCAGATACCGATGCGGGCCTCATGCTCCTCGGAGGCGAACCCTTCGAGGAGGAGATCGTCATGTGGTGGAACTTCATCGGGCGGTCGCATGAGGATATCGCACAGGCTCGTGCGGACTGGATGACTAGTGCCCGGTTCGGGGAAGTGGAGGGCTACGACGGAGGTCGGCTGTCCGCTCCCCAGCTGCCGACTGTGGCGCTTAAATCGCGAGGAAGGGTGCGCTGAGCTGTATTGATGTGGGTGAGGTCCTGTGCACTCGTGGTCGCGGCAGCTGGGGCCCGTACGCAGAAGCGGAATCGGTCCCTCGTCGCGGTGGAGGCTTCCGTCGCACGCGCCCGGGATTCCAAGGTGTGGTCGCGTGCAAGCAGCTTTGGTAGACCTAATGCTGACCCAATGCTGACTTTACTGACGGCGCGTCAGGGACTGGTAGCTTGGGTTCTAGTGGCTCGTCACGCAGCCTTGGTCGGGTAATCGGTCCATGACCGGATCGGTGAGTCGGGCGCGAAGTTGGTCTTCGGTTCCGCTCGGGTGTTGCGCCAGCGGACGTAGGCGGTGATGGCGGCGTTCTGTTCGTCGTGGCTGCGGTGATCGGTGCCGTTGAGTGCGAAGTAGCGCAGAGCCGCGAACTCGGCCTCGATCCAGTTCAGCCAGGAGCCGTAGGTCGGCAGGAAGACCAACTCGATGTCGTTGTCGGCTGCCCAGGTGCGGACGTTGGCGTGCTTGTGCGGGGAGAAGTTGTCCAGCACCACATAAAGCTTTTGCCCGGGCCAGCGGGCGCGCAGAGCCTTGAGGAGGTCGAGGAACTCGCGCCACCGCTTGCGCGGGCGAATGCGGTAGTACAGCTTGCCGGTGGCCAGATCGAGGGCGGCGAGCATCTGCCTCACCCCACCGTAACGGTTGTAGGTGGCCCGCAGCCTGCGCGGACGCCTCACCGGCCCCCACGCCTTGCCCTTGCGGGGCATCAGGCTCAGCGGCCCGAACTCATCGACGCATATCACCCGTCCGTCGGCAGGCGGGGTGTCGTACAGCGCCAGGACGCGGTGCATCTTGGCGATGAACTCCGGGTCGGCAGACGTCTTCCACGTGGTGGTGGTCTTCCAGGAGATCTTGCCCTCGCGCAGGATCCGACGCAGGGTCTCCCGGCTGATGGCCGCGATCACCTTCTGCTTGACGAGGTGGTCGGCGAGCTTGCTCAGGCTCCAGGTGGAGAAAGCGGTGATCTTCCAGTCGGCGGGGGACGTCCGGGCGATCAGGCAGATGCGCTCGCGCACCGTGTCACTGATCGTCCTGGGGCGTCCCCCGCTCCATTTTGGGTCCAGTGCGTCCAGCCCCTGCTCGTTGAAGGCGTGGATGACATCACGGACGTAGTCCTCGCTGACCTGCATCAGCACGGTGATGTCCTTGACCGCCTGGCCCTGGACGGACATCAGCACCACGATCGCCCGACGGAGTTTCACCGGGTCCTTCGCGGTCCGGCTGATCCGCTGCAGCTTCCGGCCCTCCTCCATGCTCACCGGCCGGACGAACACACTCGGTCGACGCCCCACGACCACCTCCAAGATCAGGACTTGGAGACAGTTTGCTGGGCGACGAGCCGCACGTCGATGAACCGGCCAAGGTCACGTGGCGAGCCATTAGGACGCGTCGTGCCTGCTCGCGCAGCCCTGCCCGGGGCGGATGAACGCCTTGCCGGAGTCGAGGTCGACAGAGCTGGGCGGTTCCCCAGAGTCGGCGTCGTCTCGGAGGACGAGTTGGCGTTCCCGCTCTTGTTGGACGTGTCGTTGTGATGGATGGAAAAGCTCGGTCCACGTCTCAACAGCCGACGCTCCCCCACCGCCATGCTTGCGCCGACGCCAGCCGACCCATGTGAAGAGGACAAGCCAAAGAGCAATGACGATACTGCCAATCGTAAACAGCAAAGGGTGTCGCCTCCCGGACGCCGGCGTTTGCCTGCCGACAGTCTGCTGACCACCAGGCAGCATGTCGATTACCCGGCGAACGATGCGAGCCGAGCCACTAGCTGGTCGGCTGACTGTGGTGAGCGGGTCGGCTCCACGTAGTCGGGGCCCGCGCTGGCTCGTAGTGGTGGAGTGGCCGTGCTGGTGCCTGTGCCCGTTCCATGGTGGTGGGGGATGCCATCTACGGGAGGCGCGGCATTGTGGCGACCCCACAATGCCGACATCCTTGGCTCCCTGGAGCCGCACGAGATGACTGGGTCTGGGCCTTCCGAAGAGGGAACGGCCGCTCGGTTCGCCCCGGCGACGAGGACCCAGTCATGCATGAGAGCGTCGTCGGGTGGGTGAGACGGTGATCGAAACCCTGCGACACCGCGTTGACGGGCCGGGAGACGCGCCGATCCTGGTGGTTGGCTCCTCTCTGGGTACCACATGGCACAGGTTGTAGGGACCGTCCAGGGGGGGGGCTACGCCAGTCCAGCCGTCCACAGCTTCGCGCGCCGGGGCTTCGTCACCGTCGTCCGCCTGCCGCTGAAGTCGGCCGACGCGCGCTCGGCCGCCGGGGCGCAGGTGCGGGAACTCATGGACGGCAGCGCCCCGTTCGAGCTGTTCCTCGACCGCCTGGAACGTGTCCGGCTGGAGTGGCGGGCCGCGGAGGAGACCCGGCGCAGGACATACGACCGTCAGGTGGAGGTGCTGCACCGGACCCGTGGCCTGAAGGTGCAGCAGGTCACCTTGCGCCGGCGGATGCGACTGATCGTCGTCTGCGGGAAGGCCGACCCGGACCGCGCCCGGGAGGCGCTCGCCGCGTCGATCGAGAAGAGCGGGATGAGACGCGACTGGATGGCCTGGGAGAAGAAGGCCGAGGTACGCGTCGCCGTGCCGGTCGCCGATCCTCTGCGGGAGGGGCGGCTGTACACCTTCCTGCCGATGGGCGAGCAGAGCGCGGCGCCCGTGCGCGGCTTCGTCCACGCTCCGTTCTTCGCGGAGATGAACCGGCGCTCGTTCAACGAGGCGGTGCCGTGGAACGGCCTGCTGCTCGACACCGTGGCCGAGACGTGTGCCCGCGCGGTGCTCGCCACGGCGGACGGACGCGCACCCGTTCCTGCCGGAGCGCTGGTCGACCTGATGTGCTGGCGGTCGCCCACGGCACTGACCCGGCTCACCTCGGCCTTCCAGCGGCTGGGCCACGGCATCGCCCAGGTGCCGCTCATCCCGGTGATCGCCACGCCGTCCGGCACGCGCACCTCCCTGCACCAGGCAGTGCTGTGGGAGGGCAAGGAGCACGCCACGGTCTTCACCCCGCACGCGGTCGCCGCCGCGGGGGGCGCGGATCTCCTCGACCCGGAGCTGCACCCCGTACGGCTGCGGCGGTTGGTGTCTCTGGCGAGGAGTGTGGGCACGCGCCTCGAACCGCCGCCCGAGCGCCTCGCCTCTTGGGTCGAGCGGCTCGCCGAGGCCGCCGCCCGCGCCCCCTTCGACCCCGGATGGTGGGCGGACTTCTACTACGACCTCTCGCAGGAGTTCCCCGACGGCTCGGACGTGACCGGCAAGCGGATCATCCTCCTCCGGGGTGGTGCTGGCACCGGCCGGCGCGGAAGGCGTCTTCTTCGACCGGGAGTTCCCGCGGGGTGGCTCCCTTCCGGCCCTGCCCGACAGGCTGTCCGGCCGTCTGCACTTCGTGCCGTAGCGGACGGCGAGCTTGTCGTACCGCGTCGCCACCGCGCGGTGGCGCTTGAGGCGGTTGATGCCGCACTTTCCTTCACCGCTACCCCAGATAACTGCGGTCCTTCGACTTCGATGCCAATCCGAACATCGACCCGGCCACCATCCACACCCTCGCCAGCTGCGAGTGGATCAAGAAGAGCCAGCCCCTCTGCCTCATCGGTGACTCCGGCACCGGCAAGTCCCACATGCTCATCGCGCTGGGCACCGAAGCCGCCATGAAGGGCTACCGCGTCCGCTACACCCTCGCCACGAAGCTGGTCAACGAGCTGGTCGAGGCCGCGGACGAGAAGCAGCTGAACAAGACCATCGCCCGCTACGGACGCGTCGACCTGCTCTGCATCGACGAACTCGGCTGTGCGCCACGAGGCGCTGATGGATCTCGCGGGATGCGAGGCCCGCCGCCGGTCCTCGCAGGGACCGGTTGAAGCTGGAGGCAGGCTGAGCCCCGGGTTGGGGGTGAGGCCGGAAGCAGCCTCGACAACGTAGGGGCGGACCGACACCACCAGGCGGTTCGTGCCCGCAAGCGAAGACGGAATGGGTGCAAGGAAACTGAACCAGTGGTTGACGTCCCGTGAGTCGTCAGCGGCCTGCCGAACCTGGTGGATGGGCCGCTTTGCAGTGCTGGAGATCGCCGTAGCCGATGGCTTCTCCTCTCCCGCCACCTTCATCCGATGGGTGATGGGAGGCCCGGACCAAGACTGCGATGTGCGGTCCGTGGCGATGCTGCCGGGGTATAGCTGGGCACCGAAGCCGTCACGGCGATCCTCAGTGAACGTGGGGAAGCGATCTGGCATCGCCCTTCCCGTCCGGCAGTCGGCCGGGCGGCGGGCAGGCGCAATGCCCGCTGATGACGCCAGATCGTGGCGGAGTCGCCGTAGTACTCGGAGCCCGGGGGTGCGACACGAGGTCGCACGAGTTGAGTGAGCTTCACTGAAGGAGGTTCGGCAGATGCCGAAGGTGTAGTTACGGATCAGTGTTCGAGG
>NZ_JBVHDS010000026.1:0-78815 GCF_055563255.1 Streptomyces sp. NPDC002958
GACTTTCTTCGCCGATCGTTGATCTATCAGGTGGTCCCGTTGCGCTGTTCAGCAGGGCTTGACGTACAGCTCAGGGGCCAAACGCAACGGTGTTGGCGCCATGTGTCTCCCCTGATCACTCATATGGAGTGGTTAGTCTCCTCTTCCGCGCTGGGCAGGGGGAGACTTATTGCGAAGAGAGCAAAAAAATGCGACCAACGCGCTCCTCTTCTACATTTCGCGGCTCTGACTGCTTCAGCTGATCAGCAGGGGCGCACTCCTCGCCGTGCAGTTCGCCGGATTCTTCGCACGGACACGGCTTTCCCGGCTCTTGCCGAGCGTCGTGAAACAGCTGCGCCTTGAGCGCGCTTCGTGGCCTCTGCCTCGTTGGCGGCCGCCTGGCTGGCCGACGTGCCCTAGCGGTGCCGCCGGACGACGTGTAGCACTTTCTCGACGTGCCCGGTTGACCACACAGATGTGGGTCGCGTCCTTCTCGTGGTTCAGCAGACGGGTGTGGTGGCGGGCTCGGACGAGGCACCCTTCGAGATGGGCGAGGGTGCTCTCCTCGTGCGACAGGATTTCGAGGTCCTGGTAGTACTGGGGGCGTGTTCCGCGCGGCGGGCGTCATCGGCAAGCCGGTCGACAAGCTCGGCGAGCAGACGGGGCCGGGTCGCGCGGACATCCACGTCGACGAGCGGCGTCCCTCATTTTCGGGCCGGCCGCCCGGATACCGGGCCCGGCATGGTCACCCTTGTCGTGTACATCGAGGACGACCGGCCGCTACTGGTTCCGCCGTTGGAAAACTACTGCCCGCGGGCGACTGGGGCAGCTAGTTTCAGGCGGTATGAGCAAGCATCTTCCCCTGCGTGAGGCCGTGTTGTCGTGGCTCGAGTACGCGGGCAGCTTTCGCCGACGCCCCAGTCCATCGTGGTACTGATGCTCCAGCCCCACTGGAAGGACGTGGAGAGAGCGCTGGCCGCCGCAGCGCCAAGGGAAGAGCACCCCGATCTCTACGCCAAGGTCAACGGAGACTGGGTCCCGGACCCCCGAACGCTGCTGGGGGAGTCGGGCCTGGGCGAGGCGGCACGTCTCATTGCCCAAGGCGCACCGGTCCCCGTCTCCGAGGTCGCGGATAACTTCGTCACCTTCTGCACCGGCCCGACGCCGGTCCACGAGCGATGGCTGCTCCTCAACGGCACCTTCCCCGAGGGAACACGGATTCCGCTGGGGCGGCACACCCTGCAGACCTTCACTGCGGACGAGCTCCGTCAGACGGTCCCGATGCCAGCGCTGAACGTCCTGCAGCGCCGGAGCCATGATCTCGGCCTGATCACCGGCGCACCGTTCCTCCATGTTCCTGATCCCGGCCGCACGGTCACCCGTCGACCGACCTGGTTCGACTTCACCGGCCCGCGCGCGGAAGCCCAGCACTGGCAGGCCCTCCTTCCACTGATGCTGTGGGACAGCGAGCTTCTCCGGGTGGCCTCGGTCTTCACCGTCGCGCGCGGACGACGCTTCGATCTGGACCCCAGAGATGTGCCGACCGCCATCCAGGTGTATGAAGGCCGGTACGGAAGAGAGGAAGAGGTCGAGGTCCGCGACACCGGCGACTTCCATGTCTCGGCCTCAGACCTCCCGGCCCTGACTGACTTCTGCACCGCTATCTCGGCGAAGATCGACGCGGTCATGTCAGGCGCGACCCACAAGCCAAGCATCCTCAACCGGCGCGCCCGGCGCCTCTTGGCCGCTTACCAGCGCACCTACACCGACTACGGCGTCTGGGAGGTGGAGGCCGACGAACTGTACCTCGACTACGTCATCGCCCTGGAAGCCTTGCTGATCAGCCCCAACGACAAACGCGAGGGCACCGCCGATAACATCCGCTCCCGCGCGTCCGCCCTGTTCCTCACCCCTGACCACCAAAATGAGGCCAAGGCCATCGTCAAGCGCGCCTACAAGGCCCGATCCACTTACGTGCACGGCGACGTGATCAAAGACCAGACAGAACAGGAGAAACTGAAAGAGCTGCGAACCCTCCGGCTCCTCACCCTGCAGATCATCCTGCGCTGGCTCGTCCTGACTCCTTCCGACACCGACGACCTAGCGCCCCTGCTCGATGCCGGCGCCCAGGGCACAGGCCGCGAACACCACATCAACCAGCCCCTGCGCGCCTTCTTCACCACCACCCCGCCACGCAGCCGGCCCGCCGACATCGGGTCTGTCAAACGAACGGCTCTGTCCCGTAATCGGTGGTGACGAAGGGTGACGGTCGTCGTTGTTCTGGTGTGCGTGATGTCAACGAGCTTGTGAGTGTGGTGTTTTCGGGGCTGTCAGCCCTCGTTGTCGAGGGTGTACAGGACGAGGGCGAGGTCATCCGGGTGTCTGCGCGGACCCGGGATGATCCGGTGCCGTGCCCGGCATGCGGGGCGCCGACGGCCAAGGTGCACGGCCTGCACGGCCGGACGCTCGTGGACGTGCCGGTGGACGGGCGGCGGGTCGTGGTGTCGGTGCGGGTTCGGCGTCTGGTCTGCCCGGTGCTGGGATGTCCGCGGCAGACCTTCCGCGAACAGGTGCCGGGCCTGGTGGAGCGCTACCAGCGCCGTACCCCACTCCTCGCCCGCCAACTCGGCTTCGTAGTCAAGGGTTAGCCGGCCGGGCGGGTGCCCGCCTGTCCCGTGCCTGGGGCTGCGGCATCTCTCGTTCGACGGCTCTGCGCCTGCTCACGCGCCTGCGGACACCACCGCCACGTGTGCCGCGGGTGATCGGCGTCGACGACTTCGCCCTCAAGCGCCGGCACCGCTACGCCACCGTGATCATCGACGCCGAGACCGGCGAGCGGATGGACGTCCTGCCCGACCGCACCGCCCCGACCCTGGTCACCTGGCTGCGCGAGCATCCCGGGGTCGAGTACGTGTGCCAGGACGGCTCCGCCACCTACGCTGAGGCCATCCGCCAGGCTCTGCCCGAAGCGGTGCAGGTCAGCGACCGGTGGCACCTCTGGTCCAACCTGTGCGGCAAGGTCCTGGCCGAAGTCCGCTCCCACGCGGCCTGCTGGGCAACCGCCGTGAACCCCGCCCGGCCCGGAGGCGTACGCGAACAGACCACCCGCGAGCGGTGGCAGCGCGTCCACGACCTGCTCGGCCAAGGCGTCGGCCTGCTCGAATGCGCCCGCCGCCTCGATGTCGCCCTGAACACCGTCAAGCGGTACTCCCGCATGAAGGAGCCCACCGGGGACCGCCGCGCACCCCGCTACAAGCCCACGCTCGTCGACCCCTACCGCGACCACCTGCGCACCCGCCGCGCCGCGGACCCGGCCGTCCCCGTCCTCCAGCTCTTCCGGGAGATCAAGGAGTTGGGCTACACCGGCAGCCTCAACCTGCTCTACCGCTACATCACCCAGGGTCGCGCCGAGGGCGACAAGCCGGTCACCACCCCGCAGCGCTTCGCCCGTCTCCTGCTCACACGCCCGGAGAACCTGCGTGACAAGGACACCGCGCTACTGCGAGAACTCACCGGAACCTGCCCCGAAATGACCGAACTCGCCTCCCTCGCCGGCAAGTTCGCCCAGCTACTGGCCCCGGCGGAGGGCAACTATGCCAAACTCACCAACTGGATCACTACGGTTCGCACCGCTGACCTGCCCCACCTGCCCCACCTGCACTCCTTCGCGAACGGCCTCGAGCTCGACCGCGCCGCCGTCGACGCCGGCCTCACCCTCCCGTACCACAACGGCCGCACCGAGGGCGTCAACACACGAACCAAACGGATCATGAGGCAGATGCATGGCCGAGCCGGGTTCCCCCTGCTCCGCCACCGCATCCTCCTCCAGTGATCACTACACAGCGCTACCACCGATTACGGGACAGATCCGTTCGTACAGACCCGTCTCGGTTGTCCAACGTCAGCACCTCGTCCCAGAGCGCATCCGTGAGGGGGACGGTCATGACGTCGGGAGCTGTCTTCGCCGTGGTGTTCGCGGTGCTGCTCGCCTCTCATGCCCGGGGGACCCTTGCTGGCAGCGGGGCAGGCAGGCTCTGCGGCCAAGTCCGTCTTGTCGTCGGACCGGTTGTCAGTGGCTTGCGGCATGATGCGGGGCATGTGACGGCCCGTCCGACCGAGGGTTTTCGAGGTCGTTGGCTATATGGGGAGGGGTGCTGTGCGCAGGCCGGTCACAGGCGAGGTGCACGTTCACTACGGTCAGATCTACGCCGAGAGCGATCCGGACAATGCGATCCCGGACCTCTCCGAGGCGTTCGCAGGCCAGAGCGGGGGGGCTGTGCGGGGCGGCGGTCCCGGGTGTGCTCTGGCTGATCACCGGGCTGCACACGGGCAACGTTGGCTTCGTCGTGGAGGTCCACGACGAGGATCCTCCGCTGGACCCGGTCTGGGAGGACGTGGTGGAGGTGTCCTTCCGCCCGGTGTCGGAAAGCACCAGTTTGGTGCAGTGGGCGGGCGAGGTCGCGTGGGACCTGAATCTCGCCCGGACCGACTACCGGGTGCGGTATTGCGCCCAGGGGATGGACGAGGGACGGAAGCTCGTCACCAGAGTGTCCGGGGAGCCACAGGCGGACAGCTACCTCCTGCAGTTCTGGCCCGCGCCGCCTCGCGCAGACCGCGTGGTCCGCCAGACCTCACAGAGCGCCGCCTACTGGCACCGCTACGCGCGCGAACTTCCACCACGGGCCACACCGGAGCAGCGCGCCGAGACCGAACGCCTGGCCCGTCAGGCGGAGGAGCGGGCCGCCGAGGAGCGGCGACTGCACCACGAGCGATGGGAGTGGGGCGGTCGGCTGCCGAGCGAGGGGCTGCGCGGCGTCGGCGGCAATGTCCGCGGTCTGCTCCGCTTCGACAGCGATCTGGTGCACGCGCTTGATACCGCGGGTTCCGAGGTCCAGCGCGCGGTGGCATCGTTGGCCGCCCGGCGGGCTTGCGAGGCGGCGGGCCTGATCGGCGTTTCGTGGGTCACCCAGGCACTCACCGCGTTGACGGAGAGACGTCCGCTGCCGCCGCCGTTCGACGACACGGCCCGGATGTGGGAGGCCCTGCGCTCCGATCCACAGGTCCCGAGGCGGTCGGTGCTCAAGGCGGTACCTCCCGAGCGGCCGCCATACCGTCCACAGACGCCCCCGGCGGCGGCTGGGTGGACGTGGCTCCCGGCCGCGGAGTCGGGGGACAACGGGCGGAGGCGGCGGGGCCTCGGCCGGGCGTTGGGTGCGTTCGTACCGACGGTGCCTGCCGGCGGCAGGCCGACACCGACCGAGGGTGTGGGGCACGGCACGGCGGCGGTGCACGCCTCCGGCACTCCGCGCGGCCCCGAGCGGATCTCACAGCCGCACTTCGCTCTTCCCGCCGTGCTCGCCGCCGCCGGGCCCGACCCGCTGAAGGCGGCGCTGGACGCGGTGTGGCACGCGGTGGGCACGTACGGCGAGCACTACCCAGAGCTGCTGGAGGAAATCTGGTCGACGTGCGCCGACCAGGTGGAGGAGTAGGCAGACCTGCTGTCCTGCCGTCGGTGCTTCCCGGTAACGGGCTTCAAGCTCCGACAGCATTGAGCCTGAGTGAGCCCGGCCGGAAGCCCATCAGGTCACCCCACTGTTCTTGCGACGCGTCTCCGGGGCGCACCCTTGGATGGTCCTGACCGGCAGTGGTCAGTTCGCGAAGAACCCGCAGCGCCGATACTCGGGTGAGCAATAGTCCCCGAGTTCCGCGTTCGTTCGTGGCTCCCTGGCGCTGCTGAGAGTGCCTGGACTTGGATCTGTTACCTCTTCCGGGTGACCGCAGGCCGTTCTGACCCAACCTCGTCCGTAGTGCGCAACCCTCATTCCTCTCGGGATTCCTTCAGTCTGGGTGAAGTCGTGGAGGCGTGGGTGGGCTCTGGCCGTAGTACGCGATCTGCGCGAGTACCGGGCGCCGGTGAGCGAGGAGGATCTCGTCGAGTCCGAGACCGATGTGCTGGCGGGGTTCGTGCTCGCGCGGGCATCGGCCGGTCTGGTCGACAGCACCATCCGCAACGACACCAACCATCTGGACCTGATCCGCGACTGGTTCGGCCGTCCGCTGTGGGAGATGGAGCCGGCCGACGCTGACGTCTACTTCGGCAAGGTGCTTCGCGACGCCAAACCGTCGACCCGCACCGGCCGGGCTGGCGCGTTGGCGGTGTTCTTCCAGTTCCTTGAGCTGCGGCACAAGGTCGAGCTGCACAACCTCACCGGCCGTGTGGTCGAGTGCCCGCTGGACGAGATGAACCGGCCCCGGGCTGCGGTGGAACCGCAGCTGCGTATCCCGCCCAGCGAAGCAGAGATCGAGGAACTGTTCGCCGGGTGGCGCGAGGAGCTAGTGCTGTGACCGGGATGGTTCACCGTGGTCGGGAGACGGCTCACGGGACGAGCGCGGTCCGCGAGGCGAGTGGTATTACTGGTGCATGCAGGAAGAGACCGCGCGGTCCGCGATCGACACGTTCATCTCCGCGTTCAACGCCTCGGCCGACAGCTATGTGACTGCGCTGCTCTCCCAGGCCCTAACCTCGGACGTGGTCTTCTGGGGACCGTTGGGCCGCAGTGAGGGTATCGAGGCGGTCGAGCGGTTCGTGCTGGACATCCGGCGCCACCCCGCGGGGACCGGCACGATGGTGCGCTGTTCGGCGGTGGACATGCCGGACGAGTGGGCCCGGTACCAGTGGGTCTTCACGACGCCGGATGGAGGCCCCCGCCTGGCGGGAACGGACGTCGTCCATCTGCGGCGGAGCCTCATCGACCAGGTCATCGTCTTCGCGGGGGAGATCGAGCCGTCCGCCTCCTGAGTCATTCTCCTCTGGCGCCGTCCTTCTCCTGAACCGGCCCCGTTCGGGGCTCCGGGTCTGCCCAGCCGAGATCATCTTCACAACGCTTCGGTCGTCCGCGCTTGGCCACGAGCGGACCGATGATGCGCTGTGGCTGTGTACACCCCACTTCCGACCCCGCCGCCACCTGATGACCGCTCCCAGCTACCGAGCCGAGATGACCACCGCTTCACCATCTGGGACCAGGTCACCGGCGCCGCCGACCAGCCCGCCGCAGCCTGAGCACCAGCCCGAAACCCGACCCCCGCCACGCCCCGACTCGCCGTCAGGCACTCACACACCCAACAACGTGACAGCGCCCCTGACGACTCTCATCGGTCGGGAGCCGGCGGTGGCACCGGTTCTTCGGGTCGCGGGTACCGCGCGAACGGGAGCCGATCCCCTCGCCCGGGTTCGGAGCTGACATACGACATCTGCTCGTACACTATGAGTGTGGTATGTCAGCGAAGTCTCCGTGAGAGAGAAGGCGGCATGTGCCTGGAACGAACAGTGCGGTCGTGCGTATCGGCGGTGATGCTGTGACGAACCTCTTCGCGGTCAGTGACCTGCATGTTCAGTACCCGGAAAATCGCAGGATCGTCGAGGAGCTGCGACCGGAGTCGGACGACGACTGGCTTCTGGTCGCCGGGGACGTCGGTGAAATCACTGCAGACATCATCGACACGATGAAGACTCTGTGCGATCGCTTCGGGACCGTCGTCTGGGCGCCGGGAAACCATGAACTGTGGACACCTCCGGGGGACCCGGTGCAGCTCCGGGGCCAGGCACGCTACTCGTACCTGGTCGACGTGATGCGCGACATGGGGGTGTTCACGCCGGAGGCCCCGTACCCGCTCTGGGAGGGTCCGGAAGGGCCGGTCGCGGTCGCGCCGCTGTTCGTCCTGTACGACTACACGTTCCGGCCGCCCGGTGCCCGCAACAAGGAGGAGGCGCTGAACGCCGCCTACCAGGCGGGTGTGGTCTGTTCCGACGAGTATTTGTTGCATTCTGATCCGTATCCCAGCCGTGACGCCTGGTGCAGGGCCCGGCTGGAGTACACGCGCGCACGACTGGACGCGATCGATCCCGCACTGCCCACCATTCTCGTCAACCACTTCCCGTTGGTCCGCGAGCCCACCCGAATACTGCGCTACCCGGAGTTCGCCCAGTGGTGCGGGACGGAGGGGACCGCCGACTGGCATGTGCGGTACCGGTCGGTCAGTGTCGTGTACGGGCATCTCCACATACCCCGCACGATGGAATGCGACGGGGTTCCGCACCGGGAGGTCTCCCTCGGGTACCCGCGGGAGTGGCGCCGTCGTCCCGCGCCGCCGCAGGGACTCGCGCGCATCGTTCCCGCCTCGGTGATGGAGAGGTCCGCATGACGGTCACCCCTGTCGCGGGCCGACTGCTGAAAGGGGTGCTTCCGCCGGAGATCGTCCTGGAGGAGCTGTTCGCCGACCCCGAGGCCGAGTTGTTCCCGGAGGAAGCCGAGCTCGTGACCGGCTCCGACGCCGGGCGACGGAGAGAGTTCGCCACCGTCAGGCTCTGCGCACGCAGGGCACTCGTGCGGCTGGGGCTCGAACCCGGCCCGATTCTGCCCGCCGCGGACGGCCCGCCCTGGGCCCGCCGCGCCCCGCGCTGGCCTGACGGCGTCGTCGGCAGCATGACGCACTGCGAGGGCTACCGGGCGGCGGCAGTGGCACGCGGGAGAGCGGTCGCCTCGGTCGGCGTGGACGCCGAGCCGAACCTGCCGCTGCCCGGGAAGATCGTGGACACGGTGATGCTGCCCGAAGAGCGGGACACGGTGTCCCGGCTCTCCGCGTCGCATCCCGAAGTCGCCTGGGACCGCCTGGTGTTCAGCGCGAAGGAGAGTGTCTTCAAGACGCGGTACCCCCCTCACTCGACGATGGCTCGATTTCCCTGAGTGCGTGATCAGCCCCGACCCCGAACTCGGTACCTTCACCGGAACGCTGCGCGTGCCCGGGCCGGTGGTCGCCGGCGTGCGCATCGACCGGTTCGCCGGGCTGTGGCGGACCTCGGCCGGACCGGGGGAAGGGCACCTGGCCACAGCCGTTGTCGTGTAGGGGCCTCGACTCGCTCGTGTTTTCGGTGCGATGACCCCGCGCGAGGCCGCGTGGTCATCGACCGGGACGACCCGGACATGCCCGGTCGTCTCATCGTATGGGACGGAACTCGTCGGTGCCGGGGGGCGTATCCTAGTGGATCGGTGGAGTGTTTGTGAGCCATTTATTGACTTGGTTGTAGCTTTTCAAGTCAGAAGGTAGCTATAGTCGAAACTGCGAATAGCCCTCACATGACGGGGTTGGAGGCAGTCATTCGCGTGTGGCTCCACGCAGGTCGCATCCTCGCCCTCGTTGCCCGCGCGAGTGACGATCAGAGGGACCATGATTGCAGGTGTTGTATGAGATGGACCATTACTGTCGAGGCGTCCGGTGCGGGCGCCGAAGAGGAACCGGCGAAGATCACCGCAGTGATGCAGAGCGTTCCCGGTGGGCCGCCGCGCATAGTTGAGCTGGTGGTCCGGGCCTCGGAAGAAGGTGGGATCCCACCACGAGCGGCACTCGACATCGACTTCGAGATGCTGGCTCAAGCAGTGAGCGGGGTCACCGCCCCGTCCTCCGCCCGCTCCCTGAGCAGACCGGAGAGCCACAAGCATGCAACGGTGTCTGCTCCTCCGATCGAGCAGCAGACGGAACGCCCCTACCGCAAGATGCCCGGTGCGGAAGAGGTGAAGGCGGTCTTCATCAAGACCAGCAGCGTGGGCAAGGTGGCACAGCACTACGGTGTCCCCCGCTACACCGCACAGGCGTGGGTGGACAGGCTGCGTCGTATGGGCCACCTGGACGACGGGAAGCCGAGCACCCGACGGGCGCGCGGCTGACAACGCGAGCAAGACAGCAAGACACTGGCACGATGATGACGAGCGTATGTGTCCGCCTGCGGAATTCAGGTGCCGCCGAGGAGCATTCGCGAGATCTTCACGCCAGACGTGCCTCCCGGGCCACCCACAGCCCGGGAGGCACCCCTGGTCAGCCGGCGATACCGGCAGCCAGGGAGCGGACCGTCGGCGACTCGTAGAGCGAGCCCACGGTGACCCGGTCGCCCAGCAGCTCGCTCAGCGCCTCCGCCAGCTGCACCGCCCTGATCGAGTCGCACCCCAGACCGAAGAACGAATCGTCCCGGCCCACTCGGGACACCCCGAGCACCTCGGCCGCGGCCTTGGCCACCAGCACTTCCAGCTGCCCGTCGGGCGCCACATAGCCGGTGGCACCCGCGCCGAGAGCCGCCAGGACGGCCGCCGGATCGGGGGAGCCACCGCGGTCGCGCTCGATCCGTGAGGTCACCACCACCCGGGCGAAGATTCCCCGACCGGCCAGTCGGGCCGACACCGCGGCCCGCACGCGCGAAGCCTCCTCGCCCGGCTCGGGCACCACGGCCACCGCGATGGTGCCGCCCCGCAGTTGGTCCGCCGCCAGGAACGTCTTGATCTGCTCGTTCGCCGGCTCCGCACCGATCAGCAGGTGCACCGCTCCGGAGCGCAGGGCGCCCAGCAGTGCCAGCGTGCCCTGGGCCGGATCGATCAGAGTCAGCCCGCGATGCCGGGCCGCCGCGACCAGCGGACTGCCCTGGTTCATCCCCGGACCGTCCCACATGCTCCAGGCCAGACTCTGCGTCCGCCGGCCCGTGGCCGCCCAGCGCTGGGCCCAGCCGTCCACCACCGCGTTGGCCGCCGCGTAGGCACCGAATCCGGTGCCGCCGAAGAACCCGTTCACCGAAGAGAACAGCACCACCGCGGTGTCCGGGCGCGTGGCCAGCAGCCCGTCCACGGCCACACATCCACCGGCCTTCGGGCGCAGCATCCGGTCCAGCCACTGCGCGGACTCGGTCCGCAGCTCGTGGTCCGACAGCGACTCCCACTGCGCCGCGACCGGGGCTCCGGCAAGGTGCAGCACCAGGTCGAGCCTCCGGCCCCAGGAGGCCTCCGCCTCCGCCACCTCGCGGGCCAGCGCGTCCGGGTCGGCGACGTCGACGGCGCGGTAGCGGACCTCACCGACCGCGGACAGGATCTCCAGAGCCTCCCGGGCCTCGGGCTCCAGTCGCGTCTGCGGGGTCCGCCCGACGATCAGCAGCCTGGCCCCGTGCGCGACCACCAGGTGCTCCGCCACGGTCCGCCCCAGGCCGCCGAGCCCGCCGGTGAGCAGACAGGTCCCGCCACGGGGCAGTACATCGGTGGGCACGTCGAAGACCTCCGGCAACGACACCGTGCGGAGCCGCTGGCGCAGCGGCTCGCCGTCGCGCACGGCGACCACGTCGCTCTCGTGCTGCAGCCCCGCGAGCGCGGCCAGTTCGGCGGCGTCGGCGTCCGCTGGGGCGTCGATCATCGCCGCACGGGCGAGCAGCCGCTCCGAGCGCGCGGTACGCACCAGAGCGGTCAGCCCAGCCCTGCCCGGCACCACCAGGTCGCCGGGGGCCGTCTGCGCGCCGCCCCGGGTCAGCACGGTGAGTTCGGCGTCGGGACGTACCCGCGACAGAGCCGACGCCACGGCAAGGAACTGCGCCGGTACTCCGCCGTCCCCGTCGGAGGGCGCCGCGGCGGGGTCCCCGGCGGCCACGAACAGCACCTGCGGCACCAGGCCGCGCCCCTCCCCGGCCCGGTCGTCCGTGAGCTGCTCGCGGAGTCCCTCGAAGGTCTGCTCCAGGGCCCGGGCGAGCTCCACGGGGTCCGTGCCGACCGGGACACGGGCATCGGTGACCCGGTCCAGCCAGTCGGGGACGACACCGACGCCTGCGGCACAGGCGACCAGTGGACCGGGCGGCCGCTGCCGCAGCGGCGTCCCGGCCGGTTCCCAGGTGACCGCCAGTGCCGCGATTCCCGCCTCGTCGCCCGACGCACCGTCAGGGACGGCGTCGTCCCCCTCACCGCCGTAACAACGATCGTCGAAGCGCCCGTCACGCCAGCCTTCGAGCAGTTGCTCGCGCTGCACCTTCCCGCCGTTCTGCCGGGGGAACTCCTCGCCCGTCACCGGAACCAGATAGGCGGGGCGCAGGGCCAGGTCGCGGGCGAGGGCGGAGCGGATGGCGTCCACCAGGGCGGGTACGTCGTCGCTGTCGGGCACGAAGAAGATCACCAGGGCATCGGTGCCGGTCTCCTCGTCGGGCACTCCGGCCACCGCGGAGCAGGCGGGCAGCACGCCGGGGACCTGTTCGACCACCGCCTCGATCTCGTGTGCGGGGAAGTTGGCCCCGTTGACGATCACCATGTTCTTCTGCCGACCGGTGAGGAACAGCCGGCCGTCGCGCAGGAACCCCAGGTCACCGGTGTCGAACCAGCCGTCGTCCGTGAAACTCTCCCGGTTTGCCCGCTCGTTGTGGGCGTAGCCGTTCAGCACGGTGTGGCCCGACACGTGCAGCCGGCCGACCACGCCCTGGGGGTGGACCTCACCCTCAGGGCCCACGATCCGGAGCGCCACTCCGGGCACCGGGGCGCCGACCTCCGTCACCACCACCGCGCCCGGGGTGCCCACCGGCAGCTCGCGCAGTGCGCCGTCCAGCGAGGAGGGATCCAGCGAGACGGTGCCGGCCGCCGGGTCGTCACGGTGCATGCGCGTGTACGTCACCCCGGACGAGGTCTCCGACATGCCCCAGCAGGGCACCATCGCGTCGGCGGGCAGAGCGTGCGGGCCGAGCAGTTCCACGAAGCGGCGGGCGGTACGGGCCACCACGGCCTCGGCGGCGTTGCAGATGTTGGTCAGGCGGCTCAGATCCCAGGATCCGGCGGCGATCTCCTCCGCGTGCCGGCACACCAGCGAGAACGCGAAGTTCGGCGCCCAGGTGTTGGTGGCCCGGAACCGGTCCAGAACGTCCAGCCACAGGAGCGGTCTGCGGATCACCGACTCCGTCCGCACGTTGACGTGCTCACAGGTCAGGAACACATCCCGGAGATTGAACATGATCATGCCGCCGACGTGGTCCAGCGGCATCCAGTTCAGCGAGACCTCGTCCTCGGTGAACCCGTTCGCGGCGATCGCCGCATAGCTCCGCGCGACGATGGTGCGATGGCGGTGCTGCACGCACTTGGGCGTGCCGGTGCTGCCGGAGGTGAGCAGGTTGACGATCAGCGCGTCAGGGTCGGGCACCGTCCAGTCGGCCGGTTCCGGATCGGGCAGGGTGTCGGCGGCCAGCACCCGCAGGCCCTCGCCGCCGGGCAGTCGCCCGGCCAGGGAGCGTACGCCGTCGAGCAGTCCGGGATCGGCGACGACCGGTGGGTGGCCGAGCAGCTCCCAGGCCGCGACGAGTTTGCGCACCGCCGCGTTGTCCGTGGCGTACTCCGGCGCGGGGGCCACCGGGGTGGGCAGGAACCCGCCCAGTACGCAGGCCCACCAGGCGGTGACGAAGGTCCGGCTGTCGGCGCACTGCAACAGCACGGTGTCGCCTGGAGCCAGGCCGTGACGACGCAGACCGCCCAGCATGCGGCGGGCCTCCTCGTACAGCTCGGCGTAGGTCTGCCGCTCGCTGCCGCCGTCCGGCAGTACGTAGGTGGTGCCGCGGCAGGGGGCCACCCGCGCGGCCCGGGCCAGCGCCTCGGGCAGCGTCGCCACCGCGTCCGGCGGCAGGACCGGCTCGGGGCCGTGAACCAGCGCCGGCCGGTCGGCGGGGATGGCGGTGCCGGAAGGTACGCCGCCGGTGCCCGGCCCGGACGCCCGGCCGGCGCCGGGGGAGCGCAGCCGCCGGTCGTACACGGCGGCTGCGTCCCGGACACCGTCGGCGCCAGCCGCGATTCCGGCGATGGCGTCCAGCGGCAACCGAGTGGTGGAGGTGCTGGTGGTGATGCTCACGCGGGTGTCCTTCCGTTCGGGGCGGTCAGCGAACCGGCAGCGTCGGTCTGCGGCAGGGCGGGCAGCTGGCCGCCGATCTCGCGGGCCGCTTCAGGAGTCAGTCCGACGACGAAGTAGTGACCGCCCTCGACGCTCACGCCGGTGCGCCCCACCTCGGTCTGTTCGGCCCAGCCGGCCAGGGCCGGCTCGCTCACCGAGCCGTTCAGGCCGCGGACCGTGGTGATCGGGACCGGCAGCGGGGGACGCTGCCGGTGCCGGTAGTTCTCCCAGAGCTCGAAGTCGCTGCGCAGCACCGGCAGCAGGAACTCCAGCAGCTGCGCGTTACGGGCCACCGCCTCCGGCAGTCCGCCGCGCTCGTCGACCTCGGCGACGAGCTCCGCGTCCGGCAGCCGGTGCAGCGGCCGCGCCGGCGGCGGCGCCTGCGGGGCGGGCTGCTCGCCGACGATCAGCCGCTGCGGCCAGGTCCCGAACCGGCGGCCCATCTCGTGCGCGATCTCGTATGCGAGGAGCCCGCCCGCGCAGTGCCCGTACAGCACGTACGGCATGGTCGTGTACGGGCGCAGGGCGATCGCGCAGGCGGTGACCAGCGCGTCGACGCGGGCCGGCGGCTCCTCCCGGGACCGGTCCTCGCGCCCGGGCAGCTGGAGCGCCAGGGTCTCCACCCAGGGGGGCATCAGTGCCGCCATCCGCTGGTAAACGGACGCCCCGCCCCCGGCGAACGGCAGACAGATCAGCCGCACCCGGGCGCCTTTCCGGGGCACCCGGCGCACCCAGGCCGAGTCCATGGCGAAGCTCACCGGTCCGATGTCCGAGGGCGCCTTCACGGGGCCGCCCGCGCTCATCGCGCCGCCTTCCCGTCCAGCTCGGCGGCCAGCTCGGCGAGTTCGTCGTCGCTGCGCCCCTCCACCAGCTCCAGCGCCTCGGCCAGCGCGTCCCGCTGCGCCCCCCGGCCCGTCTGCGCCGCGTCGACGAGCGCGGCCAGGCCGGCCACGGTGGGGTCGGAGAAGAAGTCGGCGATCGGCAGTGCCACCCCGAACACCGAGTTCACCCGGGAGGACAGCTGGATCGCCTGCAGACTGGTGCCGCCCGCCGCGAAGAAGTTCACGTGGTTGCCGACACGGGCGCCCAGCAGGGGGGCGAACACCTCCTTGCGCATGGTGCGCTCGGTGGGCGTGCTGTTCTCCTCGTCGGCCTCTGAGAGTTCGTCCACGGCGGCGAACTCCACGGCGGGCAGCCGCCGCCGGTCGATCTTGCCGCTCGGGGTGAGGGGGACAGCGTTCAGCGGCACCAGTACGGAGGGCACCATCGCGGCCGGCAGCCGGCCGGCCACTGCGGAGCGGATCGTGTCCAGCTGCAGCTCACCGGGCCGCTCCGGCACCACGTACGCCATCAGCAGGGCGCCCGTGCGCGGGTCGGCGGCCACCTCCGCCACCGCCTGGGCGACCCCGTCCACGGCCTGCAGCGCGGCCTCCACCTCGCCCAGCTCGATCCGTACGCCACGGACCTTGACCTGCCGGTCGGCCCTGCCGACGAAGCACAGGTCCCCGGTCTCGTCCCAGAAGGCCAGGTCACCGGTGAGGTAGCGGCGCGATCCGGGCGGGCCGTCCGGATCGGGCCGGAAACGGTCGGCGGTCAGGTCGGGCCGCCCCAGGTAGCCGCGCGCCACCCCCAGGCCGGCGATGGCGAGTTCACCGACCGCGCCGGGCGGGAGCACACCCGAACCGGCACCGTCCACCACATAGGCGCGGTGGTTGGCCATGGCCCGGCCGATCGGGGGAGAGGCGGTCCACTCGCCCTCGCACCGCTTGGCCACCACGGTCACCGTGGTCTCTGTCGGGCCGTAGCCGTTCCAGAAGTCCCGGCCGCGGGCCCACCGGGTGGTGAGCTCACCCGTGAACGCCTCGCCACCCACGAACGCCACCCGGAGATCGGGGTAGCCGTCCGGGGCGAGCAGCTCCATGATCGCCGGGGGCAGGTCGATGACGGTGATCCGCTGCTCGCGCAGCACCGAGTCGAGGGCGTCCACGGAGCGCCGCTGGTCCTCGTCCAGTACGTACAGCACGGCGCCGCTGAGCAGCGACCCGAAGATCTCGAACACCGAGACGTCGAACCCGGGCGAGGCGAAATGAAGGACCCGGTCCTCGGGGGTGAGGTCGAACATCTCCCGTACGGTCCGGGTGAAGTTGGCCGCGTTGCGGTGCTCGACCACCACGCCCTTGGGCCGGCCGGTGGAGCCCGAGGTGTAGATGACGTACGCCGCGGAGGCGGGTGGCACGACGACCGGGGTGTGCCGCTCACCCGTCCGGGGCCCGTCCTGCGGGTCGGGGCCGACGACCAGGCGCAGCGGCTGCGGCACCCGGTCCTCCGTGCCGGGGGAGACCACCACGGTCCGGGCCCCGGTGTCCTCCAGGATCACCGCAAGCCGCTCGTCGGGCTGGCCGGCGTCCACCGGCACGTAGGCGCCACCGGCGCGCAGCACGCCGAGTACGGAGGCGAGCAGCGCCGGGCCACGCTCCATCACCACCGGTACGAGGTCGCCGAGGCCGACCCCGGCCGCCGTCAGCCGCTCCGCGATGTGCCCGGACCAGGCGTCGAGTCCGCCGTAGGTCAGCGTGCCGTCCTGCCAGACCAGCGCGGTGTTGTCCGGGGTGGCCGCGGCGACCTGCGCGAACAGTTCGTGCAGCGGGGTCTCGAGCGGCGCGCCGATCGGAGCGTTCCACTGCTTCCGTACGGTCGCGCGCTCCTGCACGGTGCCCAGCGGGGCGTCTCCGAGCGGTCGTTCCGGCTGCTCGCAGAGCGCGCCCAGGGTCTGCAGGAAGCGGTCCAGGAGGCGGGCGGCCGTGGCCCGTCGGTACAGCGAGGTGGCGAAACGTATCGCCACGGTGGGCTGCCCCCCGCCGTCGTGGACCTCCAGCGTGAGCTCGAAGGTCCCGGCACCGGCGTCGACCTGCTCGCAGCCGATCAGGACCCCGTCCGCCTCGACCGGTCCGGTGCTCTCACCGGTCGTGGTGAAGCCGATCTGGACCAGGGGCAGCCGACCGACGTCCGGCTCCACCCCGAGCGCGTCCAGGATCAGCTTGAACGGCAGGGTGGAGTGCTGCCGGCCGTCCCGGCGGGCGTCGCGTACGCGGGCCACCACGGCGGCGAAGCTGTCCGCCTCGTCCAGTTCGACCCGCAGCGGCAGCAGGTTTCCGATGTCGCCGACCAGCCGGTCGGCGTCGTGCGGTCCCGTCACGTCGTACGGCAGCCCGACGGTGAGGTCCCCGCGGGCGGTGTGCCGGGCGATCACGACGAGGAAAGCGGCAAGCAGGACGTCCTGCCGCTCGGTGTTTCCCTGGGCCAGGCCGTCGGCGGCGGCCGCCAGTCCGGGCGGCAGCGGCAGCCGGACCACGTCGCTGCTCAGGTCGATGAGCCGCGGACGGGGGGAGTCGGCCGGCAGTTCCGTGCCCTCCCAGCCGGCCAGGGTGCTCCGCCAGTACTCGGTGGTCTCGCGGGCGCAGTCCTGCTCGCACCAGTCCCGCTGCCAACTCGCGTACCGGCCGAAGTCCACCGGCTCATGGATCCACTTCGGTGCCTCGCCGGCCGTCCGGGCGCGGTAGGCATGGGCCAGATCGCCCTGGAGCACCCGCGCCGAGCGTGGGTCCATGACGATGAGGTGACTGGTCAGCACCAGCAGATGCCGCTCGGGGGTGGCCCGCAGCAGCCGGAAGCGCACCATCGGGCCGGAGTTGAGGTCCAGTCTGCGGCGCAGCTCGCCCTGCACCACCTCGTCCGCGCGCGGGCGCAGCCGCTCCTCGGGTACGTCCTCGACCTCCAGTCGGACCTCGGGCACCGACTTCACCTGCTGGGTGCCCCGGGTGTCCTCGTCCGGGAACGTCGAGCGCAGCACGGTGTGCCGCTGCAGCAGATCGGCCAGTGCGGCGCGCAGCGCCTCCTGGTCGAGCGGGCCCTCGATCGGGAAGGCGAAGCCGAGCCCGTAGGCCAGGCTGCTGGGGGCGAACCGGTCGAACAGCCACAGCTGTTCCTGCCGGTACGACAGAGGTGCGGAGCGGACGCCGGCGGAGACATCCTCCAGCCGAGCCAACAGCGCGTCCCGGCGCTCCCCCGGGAGCTGGCGCAGTCGACGAAGCAACTCGCTCTGTTGACTCATGCCACTGTCCTCCAAGTCAGCATGCGAAACACGACAGATGATCTAAAGCCTTACCCAACAGGCAACAGAAGAGTCAGCGCAATACTTGAATTTCGCGCGTTCGCGCATCGCCCTTGCGGCGGTTCGCGGGCGTGCGGCGGCACCCGCGGGCCCGTGTGCTCGGCCTGCGGGTGATCCGCTCGAACGGCGGGTTACGGTTCCCGGGGGCCGGAATCTGCGGTGAGCCGGTCCGCCAGCATCCGGACCAGCTCGGGCGGCGCGTCCAGGAAGCTGTAGTGGGTCCCCTGCAAGACCACCTTCTCCGTGGGTGCCCAGAGCTGCCAGCCGCCCATCAGGTGGTGCGGCACCTCGACATCGCCGTCCCAGCCCAGCGCGGTGATCGGGCAGGGCACGGTGCCGGCCGGGCGGAAGTACTTCCGGTTGGCGTCCAGGTCGGCCTGCATCACGTCGACGAACAGGTCGACGAGCTCGGCGGCGGACGCGGCCGCGCCCATCGCGGTCAGCAGCCCGGTGATCTCGTCGCGCAGCCCCTCGTCGTCCAGGCCGAGGAAGCGGCCCCAGGGACCGTCCTGCGGTGCCACCTGACTCGACGCGAAATACCGCACCGGCGCCGGCAGACCGCGCTCCGCGATCCCGAGCACCGTCTCGAACGCCGGCAGGGCGCCTCCGCAGTGTCCGAACAGTGCGTACGGGCGAGCCGTCAGCAGCTCTCCGACGTCGTCGAGAAGGGCCCCGGCCAGCTCCGCGTAGGTGCCGAAGTGCGGCTCGCGCATCCGGTTCTCCCGCCACGGCAACTGCAGCGGGACCACCTCCGCGTCGCCGATGGCAGTGGGCCAGGCACGGAACATGGAGGCACCGCACCCGGAGTACGGCATGCACAGCAGGAGCATCCGGGCGTCGGGAGACGGCTCGCGCAGGAACCAGCGCCGCTGTCGGGGCTCCATCACGCCTTCTCTCCCCTCACGACGCCGTTCGCCCCCGGCGAGTCGAACCGGACCGTCCGCACCCCTTCACAGCCGGCGTCGCGCAGCCAGCCGGCGTACTCGGCCGCCGTGTAGTTCCGCCCCCAGGTGCCCACCAGCATGTTCATGCTCATCAGCGCCGCGTCCACCGGACCGGACTTGTCGTCGTCCACCAGGAGTTCGCTGATCAGCACGGTGCCGCCGGAGGGCAGCGCGTCCAGGCAGGAGGCGAGGATCTTCCGGTTCTGGTTCTCGTCCCAGTCATGCATGATCATCGACAGCAGTACGGCGTCGTGCCCGGACGGCATGGGATCGACGAAGAAGTCCGCCGCCGCCGTGGTGATCCGTCCGGTCATCCCGGCCGCGTCGATCCGCTCCTGGGCGAGCGCGCACACGTGCGGCAGGTCGACGACGGTGCCGGTCAGGTGCGGGTGCTGCCGGCAGAGCTCGATCAGGGTGGCCCCCGCGCCGCCGCCGACGTCCATGATCCTGCGTACACCGGAGAGGTCCAGCGCCCCCGCCATCCGGCGGGCGGTCAGGGTGGAGAAGGCGAAGAGCCCGTCCCAGAAGGACTCCGGCCGGTTGCCCTCCTCGAACATGTTGCGGTCGGGGTCGGGCACCGGCTTGGTGGGCGCGTCGGTACGGACGGCCACGGTCGCGCGCAGCCAGCCGGGCGTCGTGTACTGGACCACCATCCGCACGTAGTCGCCGAAGTAGTCGGGGCGTCCGGGCACCAGGTAGTGGTCGGCCACGGCGGTGTTGCCGTAGCGCCCGTCCCGCTGCTCCAGCAGCCCCAGCGCGGCGCACGCGGTCAGCAGGATCTCGGTCGGCCGCTCGCCGAGGCCCAGCCGGGCGGCCAGTTCGGGGGCGTCGGCGGCGCCGGTGGCCAGGGCCTCGAAGACCCCGGTCTCGATCGCCGCGGTCAGGGTCTGTGCCTTCCACAGCCCGGTCGCCAGGTCGATCAGCAGGGCTGGCTGCGGCTCGCCGTTACTCGTCTCGGTGCGTGAACCGGTCGTCATGTCAGCACTCCTCCCCGGTGCGGAACCGCACCGACACCTGGTCGAACATGATGTGCCGACCGTTCTCGAAGTGCAGTTCACAGGGTTCGTTCAGGTCGAACAGCGGCAGCCGCGCCAGCTCGTCGAGGACGGCGGCGAACTCGGCCCGGGCCAGGTGCACCCCCATGCAGTGATGGATGCCGTGCCCGAAGCTGAGGTGCTGGTGAGAGTTGCCGCGGTCGGGGTCGAACGCGTCGGGCTCCGGGAACTTCTCCGGATCCCGGTTGGCCGCGTCGAACAGCAGCACCACCCGGGCACCGGCCGGAATGACGGTGCCCGCGACGGTGACCTCGCGGGTGGTGACCCGCGTGAACCGGTCGGTGGGGCACCAGCGGCGCAGTGCCTCCTCCGCGACGGCCGGGCGCAGCTGCGGCTCGTGGCGCAGCCGCAGCTGCAGGGCGGGATCCCCGGCCAGGGTGTGCACCAGACGGGTGATCGAGTTCATCGTGTTGTCGTGTCCCGCCACGCAGAAGCTGACGATGATCGAGTACAGCTCCTCGTCCGGCAGCGGCCGGCCGTCCCGCTCCATCGTCGCCAGCCGGGCGAGGTAACTGCCGTCCGGATCGCGCCGTACCCGGTCGATCTCCTCGGCCAGCAGGGAGTGGAAGGCGGGCCAGAACTTGCTCGCGTCCCGGTCGGTCGAGATGTACGTCCACATCGTCCGCGTTGCCTCGCGGATCCGGCTGCGGCAGGCTTCGGAGAGCCCGAAGGCCACTCCCAGCACCTCGATCGCGAACGGCTCGGCGAATTCGGCCATCAGATCCCCGTGGCCGCGCTCGACCACCGGCGCGAGCAGCCGGGCCACCATCCGGCGCAGCTCCGGCACCATCGCGCTGACGGCGTCCCCGGTCATCGGGCCGGCCATCCGGTCACGTATCTCGCGCTGCTGCGGCGGGTCGTAGTCGATCGGAGAGAACATCGGCATCCCCTCGGCCCGCGGGAAGTGCACGCCGCGGGCCGAGCTGTAGGTGCGCCAGTCGATCAGGGCGGCGCGCACGTCCGCGTAACGGGACAGGATCCAGATCCCGCCGTACGCCGGTGACCAGGTCACTCCCTGCTCACGGATCCGGCTGTTCACCCGCTCCGCGGTCTGCGGGGTGTATCCGGGGTCGTGGTGGTCGAAAGCGGTCACCAACCTGTCGGTGGCGTCCGTGGCCTTGGTGGTCATGCCGGCCTCCGTGCCGATGTCGTCGTTCTGACGATGAATGTCGTGCGTGGGGTGTCGGGGTGCTGCGGGCGGGCGGTGTTCAGCGCCGCCGGGGAGCGATCGGGGGGAGTGCGGCCGCCCCGGTGCCGGGGGCGGTGGCCGCCGGGATCAGCCGGGCCAGGCCGCTGATGGTCGGGTCGGCCATCAGGTCCGGCAGCTCGATCCGGACGCCGAGGTCCTGCTCGACCCGGCCCTGCAACTGGGCCAGCAGTAGCGAGTCGCCGCCGAGCTCCAGGAAGTGGTCGTCCGCACCGACCCGCTCCACCCGCAACAGGTCGGCGAACAGCCCGGCCAGCGTGGTCTCTGCGCCGGGGGCGGGCGCCCGCCAGGCGCGGGAGGGGCGCCCCCGGGTCCAGTCCGCCGGGGGCAGCCGGCGGCGGTCGATCTTGGCGGAGGTGTTCAGCGGGAACTCGTCCAGCTGTACGTAGGCGACCGGGACCATCCAGTCCGGCAGCCGCTCCATCGTGTGGTTGCGCAGCTCCAGCGGCGTGACCTCCCGTGCCGCGACGAAGCAGGCGACGAGGCGGCGCTGGTCGCCGTCCATCGTCGCCACCACGGCGACCTGGTCGACGTCGGGGTGCTGACCGAGCGTCCATTCGATGTCACCGAGCTCCACCCGGTGGCCGCGGATCTTCACGATGTTGTCGATCCGGCCGTGGTGCTCCAGGATCCCGTCGGGACGGAACCGGCCCGCGTCGCCGGAGCGGTAGATGCGGGTGCCGGGGGCACCGAACGGGTTGGGCCGGAACCGGTCCGCGGTCTGCGCCGGATCGCCCAGATAACCGAGGCTGAGGCAGTCCGAGTCGATCCACACCTCGCCGATGCTGTCGACGACCGGCGACATGCCGTCGTCCTCCAGCAGGTGGACGGTGACCCCGTCGATCGGGTGGCCCACGGGCGGGGCGCTCGCGCGGTCGGCGTCGGTGGCCGTGGTGGGGGTGATCCGAAGGGGCCAGGGGTGGCAGGAGTTGGCTATCTGGAAGGCCTCCAGGCTGCCGTACGAGACGGCGACCTCGAACGGCAGATCCGCGGGCCCCCACCGGTTCAGCCGGTCGCCGCCGAGGGTGAGCAGGCGAAGCGCGCAGTCGCGCGGCCAGGGAAGGTTCTGCAGTACCTCGCCGACCGGGGTGATCACGAAGCTCTGGGTGATCCGCTCGGCGAGCAGCCAGTCCCGCAGCGCGGGTGGGGAGGCGATCACCTCGTGGTCGCCGATCACGATGTGCGCGCCCTGCCAGAGCAGACCGCCGACCTCGTGCAGCGCGATGCCGGCGCCGGCCGCGCCCAGCCAGGAGCCGCGGTCGGCACCGGTGGTGGAGTTGATGGTGGCACTGCGGGCGGCACTGAGCGCCAGCCACGAGTGCTGGGCCAGCACGATCTTCGCCTCGCCCGAGGAGCCGGAGGTGAACATCGCGTAGGCGAGGTCCTCGCGGAGGGGTGCTCGACGTAGGGGCAGCTTGCCGGATCCCTTCCCGGAGTCTTCGCCGGGTGTCTCACCGGAGACTTCGGCCGGTATCTTGTCCGGCTCCGGGGCACCGGCGTCGAGGGTGATCACGGGCAGTCCCGCGGGGACCGGAGGCAGGGGGGTGCCGGTGCTCCGGCCGGGGGCCGCGGTCACCACGGCGGTGGGGCTCCCGGCGCCGATCGCGCGTGCGAACCGTTCCGCCGGCACGGCTGGGTCCAGCGGCATGCACACGCCGCCCGCCTTCAGGCAGCCGAGCATGCCGACCACCCACTCGACCGAGCGGCCCAGGTACATGGCGACCATGTCCCCGTGCCGCACGTCCGACCCGGCCAGCTCCCGGGCGAGCCGGTCGGCCCGCCGGTTCAGCTCCCGGTACGTCAGCTCCAGTTCCCCGTGCCGGACGGCGGGCGCTCCGGGAGTGCTGTGGGCGAACTCCTCGATGCGGGAGACCAGGGTGGTGGTCGGGCCGGCTTCGCGTACGGCCGGGGCGTCCTGCTGGCTGATCATGTGATCCTCTCTGATGGGGGGAGCGCATGCAGGGCGGTCCGGCCGTACGGCCGGTTGCTCGGTCGGTCCGGGACCGGCGGTCAGTCGACGACGAGCCGCATGTCCTCCGGTACGTCGTCGGTCAGCCGGGTCACCGAACCGGCCAGGACCCAGAGCACGGCGCACAGCGCGAGGGCTGCGGCCAGGTAGAAGGCGGAGGCGTTGCCGAGGGTCACGGCGACCGCGCTGCCCAGGAGCGGACCGGCGGCGTTGGCGCCCCAGACGAGCGGCAGCGAGACCCCGCCGACGCGGCCCATCGCCTGCGGCGGCGTGGCCTTCTGAATGAGGGTCATGACCCCGACGTTCCCCACAGGGGTGGTGAACGACGAGATGCCCTGCGAGACGATCATCACGGTCACGGCGACCCCGGTGCCGCCGAGCTGGGCGAGGGGCAGCAGCGCGAACGCCACCACCAGCATCGAGTGGGTCATCAGCAGGGTGCGGCCGATGCCCAGACGCTCGTTGATCCGCCGGGACAGGATCGCGCCGATCACGACCGGCGCGCCACCGATGCCCAGGACCAGCCCGACCTGTGCGGCGGTCAGCCCGAGGTCCTCGTAGCCGAACACGATGATCATGGCGAGGACCATGGACACGGCGGTGTTGCCGAAGGTGGCCATCAGCGTCAGGTACCGCAGCAGCCTGTTGCCGAAGGTCATGGTGATGCCGCCGCGCAGATCGGCCAGCGTGGCGCTCAGGCCGCGTGCGCGGGTCTGCTGCTTCTCCGGCTCACGGAACCCCACGAAACTCAGGGCGATGGCCGCCAGCAGATAGGAGACGGCGTCGACGGCGAGCGCCCGCGCGGCGCCGAGCGCGCCGACCAGGGCGCCGCCGCCGCTGCGCCCGAAGATCAGCGCGACGGAACGGCTCAGCTGTGTCTTGGCGTTGCCGTCCACCAGGTCCTCGCGGGCCAGCAGCTGCGGCAGGTACGCCTGGTAGGCGAGCTGGAAGACGACGTCGAAGACACCCTTGACCAGCGCGGCCACGTACAGGTGGGTCATGGTCAGGCCGTCCAGCGCCCAGGCGAGCGGCAGCGAGCCGATGACGACGAAGCGGGCGGCGTTGGCCACCTGCATCATCGTCCGCCGGTTCAGCCGGTCGGTGAACACGCCCATGAGCGGGGCGAGCAGGACGAAGGGGACCCATTGCGCGGCGATCAGCATGCCGACGCCGACCGCGCCTTCGCCGAAGCCGATGACGGCCAGCAGGGGCAGCGCGACCACACTGATCTCGCTGCCCAGCAGACTGATCGACTCGCCGCCCCAGACCAGGGCGAAATCACGGTTGCGGAACAGGACGGAGCGCTGTTTCGCGCTCGGGGCACCGGCCGGAGGCGGCGCGGTGGTGGACGGACTCGGCGGTGACTGGGGCGGTAACCCCCCGCCGGCGCTCTCTTCCTCTGCCGGGTTGGTTCCAGTCCCGGATGACGAGTTGGTTGAGGTCATGCCCTATGGCTCCTCATAGCAGGAATTCGGTGCTAGACGCTCGTATTCGGTTATGGGTGTGCGTCGACCACACACCACAACTACGGACGGCGTCACCGTACGGCCAGGCTGCACCGTACGGCCAAGCTGCACCGTATAGCCACTCTGCACCGTATAGCCACTCTGCATCGAGCAGCCAGTCTCCACGCACAGTCGGCGTGGCCGAGCGGATCGATCCGCAGGGCCACGAGGTTCTCCTCATATTCGAACACGCATGTCGCGGCGGCAAGTCGGGAAGAACGGCGCACAGCCGCAACTTCCCTTGCTATGACTGCACAGACGCGATTCGTTCGGATCTGATGAGGCATGGCTGAACGAAAATCGCCCGAACGATGACCGTGCCGCACAGGTGTACGGCACAGTCCGTACGGTCTCACCGTCCTGCCGTGACGTGACTGGGCAATGTCTGTATGCCACGATACCGTATTTCCATGAGAGGCTACGAAGACTTCATTCCCCTCGCGGTGATCCAGGAGCACTTCTGGTCCTCCGGGGGATCCGCGGCCGAACAGGCCCCGCTGACCGAGTGCGTGGCGCTCTCGGTACCGGGCCGCATTGATCCGGCTGCCCTGCGCACCGCGGTCCGCGCACTGCTGAACCGGCACGAGATCCTGCGCAGCGCGATACGCCTGCACGCCGGGCGGCCGGGACAGCTGGTGCTCCCCGTGCCCGAGGAGCTTCCGGTCGCCGAGATCACCCTCCCGGCCCACGAGCGCGACGCGGACGCGCGGCAGGACAGGGACCGGGAGCTGTCCCGGTTCACCGGCGTCGGGATCGACCCCGCGGCCGGCTGCGGAATCGCGTTCCTCCTGCTGCGAGGTGGCGGCCCGGCGGGCGAGGACACCCTGGCGCTTGCCGTGCACCACATCTTCGCGGACGCCACCGCGGTCCGGCTCCTGCTGGCGGAACTGGCCGCCGACTACACCGCCGCGCTGACCGGAACCCCCTCACCGGTCCCCGAACCCGATCTGCAGTATGGCGACTTCGCCCAATGGGAGCACGAATCACTGCTCCCGGCCGTCCAGGACACCGACACGGCCTGGTGGCGCGAGAACCTGCGTGCCGCACCGACCGCCCTGGACGTACGGCCGGACCTGCCGCGCCGCCGCGTCCGCCGCGGCGTCGGCCGGCGCACCGGGTTCGTCCTGCCGGGCGTCGACGGTCCCGCCGTGCGGCGCACCGTCCGGACCCTGTACGCCTCTCCGTACGCACTCTGCCTGGCCGGCTGGGCGGCCGTGATGGCCCGCTCCACCGGCGACAAGGACCTGATACTCGGCGTGCTCGCCGCCAACCGGGCCCTCCCCCAGCTGGAGTCGCTGGTCGGGCAGCTCGCCAACACCGTCCCGCTGCGTCTGGACCTCGGGGGTGCGCCGGATCTGGCCGAGGCGGTGTCCCGCTGCTCGGCCGGGGTGGCCGGGGCCGTCGAGCACGTCCGGCTGCCCTTCAACCGGATCTTCCAGGCCGCCGCCGCCCCGCGCCCGACCGATCGGACCCCGCTGATCCAGCACATGTTCATGCCCCGGATGGACGCAGTCGGCGAGCTGAGCCTGGGCGGGCAGCCGGTGCGGGTGCTGGACATCGAACGCGACCGCGGCCGGTTCGACACCGTCGCCGAGATCGAAGTCACCGACGAGCAGGTCCGGTTGTGGCTGGAGTACGACAGCGACCTCTACACCCCGGACGGGATACACGCGCTGGTGGAGGACTACGCCGGGGTGCTGCGGCAGTGGCTGGCGAGGCCCGCGCTGCGACTGCCGGAGCTGGAGCTGAGAGAGCCGGAGCCAGCCGGCCCCGTAGCGGCCGGCCAGGAGCAGGCCGGTGGGCTTCGGACGGAGGAGCTTCGGGTGGACCTGCCCGACGGCACCCCGCTCACGCTCCGGCTCGACCGCTCCCGCGGACCGGAGTGGTGGCCGGTGCTGACCGGGTTGAGCGGGGCACGAGCGGAGGATCTGGAACTGGAGCCCGGCCGGTCCGTGCACCACCCCACCGGGCTGCTGCTCGGCAAGGCCCCCACCGGCCTCACCGCCCGGCGCGACACGCGAGGCCGGCTGGAGATCGTCGCCGGGCTGCCGGCCCCCGTGGCGGACACCCCCTCGACGGACCGCCCCACGTCGGATCTCCGCACGACGACGGGTACGGACCGGCTCCTCGGACTGGTCACGGAGATCTGGGCGCAGGTGCTGGAACTGCCGGGACTCGCCCCGGATGACGACTTCTTCGCCTGCGGCGGACACTCGCTGCTCGCCACCACGCTGGTGGCCGAGACCCAGGAGACGCTCGGGGTTGAGGTGCGGGTGAGGAGCCTGTTCGAGAACCCGACGCCGGCCGAGCTGACCACCCACCTGCGCGACGCCAGTCCCGAACTGGACGCCATGCTCGAACTCCTCGCCGAGCTCCCCGACGGCACGGACGCGGAAGCCGCCGCTGTACCGCCGGAGGACACACACTCCCCGGCCCCGGAGACGACGGGAGACACCACGGAGTCCGCCGGACACGACACCGCCGTGGACGTGCCCCTGCTGTCCGGACAGCGGCAGCTGTGGCTGGCCCAGCAGGCCGACCCGCACGCGCTCACCCACACCATTCCGCTGCTCCTGGACCTCACGGGACCGCTGGAGCCGCACGCCTTCGCCGCCGCGCTGAACGACGTGGTGGCGCACCAGGCGGGCCTGCGCGCCACGTTCGTCGAGGTCGACGGCGTGCCGGTGCAGCGGATCCAGCCGCACACCGCGATCGACGTACCCGTGATCGACCTGACCGGAGCCGGGGAGGATGCCGCCCGTGAAGCGGAGCTGCACCGCCTGGAGCAGGAGATCGCCTACACCGGATTCGACCTCACCCGCGGCCCGCTGCTGCGGGCCCGGATCATCCGGCTCGGCGCGGAGCGCCACCAGGTCCAGCTGCTCTTCCACCACCTGGTCACCGACGAGGTGTCCATGACCCTGCTGATGCGGGTGCTGAGCACCGCCTACCGGGCCAGGACGGCCGGACACGCTCCCGCCTTTGCCTCGCACGAGTTCGATCTCGGCACCCTGGCCCGGTCCGAGGGTACCTTCCTCGCCGGCCCGGAGGGCGACCGCCTGCGCCGGTTTTGGGCCCGCGAGCTGGCCGGGGCGGCCCCGCTGCGGCTGCCCACCGACCGCCCCCGGGGCGACCGCGCGAGCTTCCGCGGCGAGTTCCTGGAACGGCCCGCCTCCGCCGACGCGGCCACGAGGGTCCGCGAGCTGGCGACCGCCTGCCGTACGACCCCGTTCACCGTGTTCTGCGCGGCGGTCGCGGTCGTGCTGCGACGGCTGAGCGGCCAGACCGACATCGTCATCGGCATCCCCACGGCCAACCGCACGCAGCGGGGGGCCGACCAGGTGATCGGCTGCTTCCTCAACGTGGTTCCGGTCCGGCTGGACCTGTCAGGCAACCCCCGCTTCGACGAGCTCGTGCAGCGGGTGAGCGCGGCGGTGCTGCGCTCCTACGAGCACCAGCGGCTGCCCTTCGCGGAGATCGTGCAGGCCGTCCAGCCGTCGCGGGAGCCCGGCAAGCACCCGATCTACCAGGTCACCTGCGAACTGCAGCTGGAGTCCTGGATGCCCGCCCGGTTCGCGGGCCTCGACTGCGAGTACCGCTTCCTCTCCCACGGCACCGCCCGCTACGACCTGGCCTTCCACGGGTTGCTGCGCCCCTCCGGGCTGTCGGCGATGGTGGAGCTGAACACCGACCTGTGGGACCGCGCGTCCGGCCACCGGCGGATCGACCAGGTGCTGGAGCTGCTCGCGGCGGCCGCGGAGGAACCCCGTACCCCGATCGGGGACCTGCCCGGAGCGGGCGAGTACGTGACCACCGCGCCCGCCCGGGACTGACCGGCGGGTCTCAGCCCGCCCCGGGGTCCTCGGACCGTACGCCCCCCGGGCGGGTGGCGGGCGCTGCCGCCGGCGCGAAGGCGGCGCCCGCCATGCCGGCGGTCAGCGTGGTGCCGTCGGCCGGGTCGATCAGCAGGAAGGAGCCGGTGCGCCGGGAGTCGGCGTAGTCGTCGAGGGCGAGCGGCTCCGCGGTACGGATACGGACCCGGCCGATGTCGTTGGCGACCAGCTGCCCGGGCTCCGGATACGGGGAGAGACCGTCCAGGGTGAGACGCGACGGGATCTCCCTGACGACGGCCTTGACGGTACGGGTGGTGTGCTTGAGCAGGACCCGCTGACCCACCGTCAGTGGCCGGTCGGCGACGTGGCAGACGGTCGCCTCGACGTCCCGGGTGGTCGCCGGCGCGGCCCCGGACGGGACCAGGAGGTCGCCCCGCGCGATGTCGATGTCGTCGTCGAGCAGCAGCGTCACCGACTGCGGGGTCCAGGCCTCGTCCACCGGCGCGCCAAGCAGATCGATGCCGCTGATCCGCGAGGTGCGGCCGGACGGCAGGACGGTGATCTCCTCGCCGACCCGGAACGCGCCGGCGGCGATCTGGCCCGCGTAGCCCCGGTAGTCGGGGTGCTCGGCGGTCTGCGGGCGGATCACGTACTGCACCGGGAAGCGGGCCGGTCGGACGGCCGGGCCGTGGTCGTGGACGCGGACGGTCTCCAAGTGTTCGAGGACGGTGGGTCCGCCGTACCAGTCCATGTGCGCGGACGGCTCGACGACGTTGTCGCCGGCAAGCGCCGAGATCGGGATCGTGGCGATCTCCGGGACGCCGAGCTCGGAGGCGTACGTCGTGAACTCCCCGGCGATCGCGGCGAAGACGGGCTCCTGGTAGTCGACCAGGTCCATCTTGTTCACGGCGAGGACCACGTGCGGGACGCGGAGCAGCGCGGCGACGGCCGCGTGCCGGCGGGTCTGCTCGACGACGCCGTTGCGGGCGTCGACGAGGACCACGGCCAGCTCGGCAGTGGAGGCGCCGGTGACCATGTTCCGGGTGTACTGCACGTGCCCGGGGGTGTCGGCGAGGATGAACCGGCGGCGCGGGGTCGCGAAGTAGCGGTAGGCCACGTCGATCGTGATGCCCTGCTCGCGCTCGGCCCGCAGACCGTCGGTGAGGAGCGCCAGGTCGGGCGCCTCCTGGCCGCGCTTGATGGACGCGGCCTCGACGGCCTCCAGCTGGTCGGTGAGGACCGACTTGGAGTCGTGCAGGAGGCGGCCCACCAGGGTGGACTTGCCGTCGTCGACGGAGCCGGCGGTGGCGAAACGCAGCAGGGTGGCGGCCGCCAGCTGGTCGGACAGCTCCTCGGTGGACGTGCTCATTAGAAGTACCCTTCGCGCTTGCGGTCTTCCATCGCGGCCTCGGACAGCCTGTCGTCGGCGCGGGTGGCGCCCCGTTCGGTGACCCGGGACGCGGCGATCTCGGCGATGACCTGGTCGAGCGTCACCGCGTCCGAGTCGACGGCACCGGTGCAGGACATGTCGCCCACGGTGCGATAGCGCACCAGGCGGGTCTCGACGCGCTCCGCACCCCGCGGCCCGCCCCAGGCGCCGGCGGTCAGCCACATGCCGTTGCGGCGGAACACCTTGCGCTCGTGCGCGTAGTAGATCTGCGGGAGTTCGATCTTGTCGCGGGCGATGTACTGCCAGACGTCCAGCTCGGTCCAGTTGGAGAGCGGGAACACCCGGACGTGCTCGCCGGGGGCGTGCCGGCCGTTGTAGAGCTGCCACAGCTCGGGACGCTGGCGGCGCGGGTCCCACTGCGAGAACTCGTCGCGCAGCGAGAACACCCGCTCCTTGGCGCGGGCCTTCTCCTCGTCGCGGCGGCCGCCGCCGAACACCGCGTCGAACCGCTCCGCCTGGATCTTCTCCGTCAGCGGCGCCGTCTGCAGCGGATTGCGCGTCCCGTCCGGGCGCTCGCGCAGCGTGCCCGCGTCGATGTATTCCTGCACGGAGGCGATATGCAGCCTCAGCCGGTGCTCGGCGACCGCGCGGTCTCGGTACTCGAGCACCTCGGGAAAGTTGTGCCCGGTGTCGACGTGGAGCAGCGAGAAGGGGATCGGCGCCGGGGCGAAGGCCTTCAGCGCCAGGTGCAGCATGACGATGGAGTCCTTGCCGCCGGAGAAGAGGATCACCGGCCGCTCGAACTCGCCCGCCACCTCACGGAAGATGTGGACGGCCTCGGACTCCAGTGAGTCCAGGTGGCCGAGCCGGGGAGAGGACCGCTGTTCCGGGGCCGTCATGCCACGAACCGTTCCTCTGCGAGCAGGTCCACGAGGAGGGAGGCCGCCTCGCCGGCCGACTGCCGGACCGTCGGGATGACGAGGTCGGGCTTCCCGGGCACCTCGTACGGGTCGTCGACCCCGGTGAGGCCCGTGAGCTCGCCGGCCCGCTGGCGGGCGTAGAGCCCCTTGACGTCCCGTTCCGCGCAGACCTCGACGGGCGTGGCCACATGGACCTCCAGAAACGCCGTCGCGCTCTCGGCGTGCCGTCGCCGGACGGCGTCACGGCTGTCGGCGTACGGCGCGACGACCGGGACGAGGACGATCACGCCGTTGCGGGCGAGTACTTCGGCCAGCACGCCGATCCGCCGCAGATTCTCGTGCCGGTCCTCGCGACCGAATCCGAGCCCCGTCGAGAGGGTCTTCCGCATTGCGTCGCCGTCCAGGATCTCGACGCGGCGACCCGCGGCACGCAGCCTCTCGGCGGCCAGGGACGCGATGGTTGTCTTGCCGGCACTCGGCAGACCGGTCAGCAGGACGGTCACACCGCAGGCAGACGATCCGGGACTCACCACCATGGTCGGTCGAACCTCCTTCTAGAAGCGATAAGAAATCAACAGTAAACCTGAAATACTCGATACATGACGACAACTGACAAGCTGCAAAGCGAACTTGGGCCCTACGTCGACCACCTGGGCCTCCGATTCGAGGAGGTCGGCCCGGACCGGGTGGTGGCGTACTGGTCCGCCCGCGGTGACCTGCTGCAGCCTCACGGGATACTGCACGGCGGGGTGCACTGTGCGGTGGTCGAGTCCGTGGCCAGTGTGGCCGCCGACCGCTGGCTCGGTGACAAGGGCACGGTGGTCGGGGTCAACAACAGCACGGACTTCTTCGCCCCGGTGACCGTGGCCAACGGCCGGCTCACCTCGACGGCGGTACCGGTCCACCGGGGCGCCACCCAGCAGGTCTGGACCGTGGAGACGGTGGACGCTGTCGGCAGTCTGGTCGCCCGCGGGCAGGTCCGCCTGCAGAACCTGCGCTGATCCCCGACATCACGAACGGGCCGGAAGGGCCCTCATGCCTGCCAGCTGTGCGGCGCCCGGAAGACCGGAAGGCGCACCGGGCGACGCCAGCCGGCAGGCGAGGGGGCGCCGGAGGGGGGCGGACTCGGGCCGCCGCCGTCTTGCTGCGCAGGCCAGCAGCAGGACGGCGAGAGCGGCCAGTTCCTCGGGCTCCGCGCGTCCCCTCTCCGCCCGTAACAACCGTGCGGGATCGTCCTGCCCGGACAGGGCTCAGACCCTGTCCGGAGTGGGTGTGCGCAGCTCCGTCCGTGCGGTGCGCGGACGGCTCCACCAGCGCATAGCAGGGCGCTCCACCAGGGTGTACACCAGCCATGCGAGCACCAGACTGGTGGCGATCGTCAGTCCCGCCAGGCCGAGGATCTCCGACCACGTCGAGGGAGCGGTGGGCCTCTTCGCGCCCCAGGTGGGGGAGGTGCGGCCGATCCAGCCGTAGGCCACCACCAGCCAGTGCACCAGATAGAGGGCGAAGGAGATCTCGCCCAGGAACACCATGGTGCGGCTGCCGAGCCACGTCCTGCCGGTGGCGCTGCCGATGTCGGCCGCGGCGGCGGACGCGATCAGGAAGGCGAGCGGAAGGGCCGTGAGCGCCACGAAACCGAGCTCATTCGGCAGGTTCCCCTCGGCGACGAACGGCACCAGCGGAAACAGCAGGGCCAGCGGGAGCGGCAGCCGGATCCAGCGCCCGTTGACGACGATCAGCGCCATCACGATGCCCAGCACGAACTCCAGCATCCGTACGGGCGGGAAGAACGTCATGAACCACATGGAGTACCAGTTCTGGTGGGTACCCGGGTGCATCCCTCCGGACGTCGGCAGCCAGGTCGCCACCAGGGGAACGGCCCAGATCAAGGCGTACACCACCACGAACGCTGGCCACAGCCGCGCGGCCGGGATCCTGCGCAGCAGCTTCAGCAGCCACGGGAACGCCAGGTAGAACAGCAGCTCGCAGGAGAGCGACCAGGTCGGGGTGTTCGACCACAGGTTGAACTGGAGCTTCATGTCCGGGATCCAGGACTGCACCAGGAGCAGCGTTGCTCCCGCGTCGCGACCCGTCAGCGCATGACCCGCGCCCGCCGCGAGGAGCAGCGCGGCGATGAACGTGACCAGATGGTTCGGATAGATTTTGAAGAACCGGCGCCGCCAGAACCGGCCCACGGAGTCCTCGTCCCGGGCGACCCAGGTCAGTACGAACCCGCTGAGGATGAAGAAGAACGACACCCCGAACGCGCCGGCCTCGTAGAAGAGCCGGATCGCGAAGATCTGGTCCGGTGCCACCCGCGGCAGTAGATTGACCCCGACGTGCGAGAGCACCACCAGGAACGCGGCGAAGAAGCGCAGTCCGGTCAGGGACGGCAGCCTCTCGGCGCGTTGCAGGAGGGTGGTGCCGGAAGGGGCTGTGGTCGGGGCGGGTCTCTGTATCGTCATCGGGATTCTCCCTCGGGCTCGGCGTCGGACGGGGCGAGTTCGAGGGCCAGCGCGCGGACCACGGTCGACCGGTAGAAGTTCCGTACCGGAATGCGCAGACCCTGCTCGGCCTCGATCAGATCGATCACTTCCATGGCGGCCAGCGAGGTCCCGCCGAGCGCGAAGAAGTCGTCGTCGGGGGTCGCCTCCTTCTCCAGCTGGAGCACCCGCTGGAACACGCTCTGCACATAACGGATTCGGTCCTCGTCTTGGACCAGGGCGGGGCTCACCATCGTCATCACCTCATGGTTGGACCGGCGCGGCGTGGTGCGCCGGTGGTTCGAGTGGTGTTCTGGTCGTCCGCTCGCCGGCCGACGGCCTTTCAGCGGACAGCAGGGATACGGGCGTACAGACGCCGGGCCGCGTCCACCACGGCGCCGGTGCTGACGCCGAGCTCCTCCAGCGCGGCGCGCTGGCCGGCCACGCGCACGCCGGGGCGGCCCCGTACGGCCAATCGACTCACGGGAAGAGCCAGTTCGGCGGAGACCACCTCGGTGACCGCGTCCCCCAGACCGCCCTGCGGCCGGTGTTCCTCCACGGTCACCACCCCGGCGCGGCCACGGCAGGCGGCCAGCAGTCCTTCGTGGTCCAGCGGGTGCAGGGTGTGCAGGTCCAGGACCTGCGCGGCTATGCCGTCGGCTGCCAGTTCCCCGGCGGCCTCCAGCGCGAACAGCAGAGGCAGCGGACCCGCCGCCACCAGCGTGACGTCCGCGCCTTCGCGCAGCACACGGGCCCGGCCGAGCCGGAACTCGGGCGTCGGCCCGGACGGCACCGGCGTGGCGGAGCGGCCCAGCCTCAGGTACCCGGGACCGGGCAGCTCGTGCAACTGGTGGGTGGCGGCGCCGATCTGGCGTGCGTCGCCCGGCACGACGACGGCCAGGTCAGCCAGGGCGCGGGTCACCGCCAGGTCCTCCAGGGCGAAGTGGCTGGTGCCGAAGTGCGCGGCGGACAGGCCGCCGTGCGTGGCGATCACCCGTACCGGCAGCCTGTTCCCGACCACGTCCAGCTTGAGGAACTCGCCCGCGCGCATTGTGGCGAAGGTGGCCATCGTGTGCACGTACGGGACGAAGCCGCGGCGGGCGAGCCCGGCGGCCACCGTCATCAGGTTCGCCTCCGCGATCCCGACATTGACGTAACGCTCCGGGAACCGCTTGCCGAAGGTGTTCTCCAGGCCACCGGTGTCGGAGTCCAGGCAGATCACCCGGGGGTCGGCGGCGGCCAGTTCAAGCAGGGCCTCGCGGTAGGCGGCCCGGGGGTCGGGGCCGAGCTCCGGCTGCTGGTCCTGCCCGGCCGGCTGTGCCGTGGCCGCGGAGTCCGCCGTGGCGGGCGGGCCGGTCGGAGTGCGGCTCACGCGGCACCTCCTGCCACCGGCGGCTGACCGAGCGCGGCCAGGGCCCTGCGTACCAGGTCGGGTTTGAGCTTGGCGTAGTGACCGGCCACTTTGCCCTCCAGGAACGGCACCCCGCGGCCCTTGACGGTACGGGCGATCACCGCGACCGGACCGGCCGCGGACGGCCGCAGGGCCTCGTACAGCGCGGACAGGTCGTGCCCGTCGACGACGCGCGCCTCCCAGCCGAAGGCCGTGAACTTGGCGTCCAGCGGTTCGAGCCCGACGCAGTCCTCCGTACCGCCGGTGATCTGCAGCCCGTTGCGGTCCACCGCCGCGACCAGGCCGGACAGCCTGCGGTGGCCGGCGAGAAGGAGGGCCTCCCAGACGCTCCCCTCCTGCAGTTCACCGTCGCCGAGCAGGGTGTACACGTGCCGGTCACCGCCGCGCAGCTGCTCGGCCATGGCCAGTCCCACCGACAGGCCGAGCCCGTGGCCCAGCGAACCGGTGGCGAACTCGACTCCGGGCAGGTCGTGCGACGGGTGACCGAACAGCCGGCTGCCGGGCCGGGTGTAGTCGTCCAACTGCTCTGCGGGGAGCCGGCCGAGCTGGACCAGCACGCTGTACAGCGCGGGTGCCGCATGACCCTTGCTGAGGACGAATGAGTCGCCCGGGCGCAGCAGTCGGGCGTGCAGGACGGCCATCAGATCGGCGCAGGACAGACTGCCGCCGGCGTGCGCGCCCTCGGGGCCGCCGGCCATCCGGATCACGTCCCGGCGGATCTGCCGGGCCATCTCCGCCGGGTTGAGTGGTGCCGTGGGGGAGTGGTGGCCGGCTTCTGCCGGGGGGTGTGCGGGGGCTGGTGGGTGCGGTGGACCGGTGGTGGTGGGCACGGCCATGACTGGTTCCCTTCGGACGGGCATCGGTCCACGACGTGGAGCCGGGACGCGGATCCGGCACGCGGATCGGACGGATCGGCGGACGTGCGGAGGGGCGGACGGACGGGCGGGGGTCAGCCCCGGCGCAACGCCTCCCGCCAGCCGGGGGCGGAACGGGCGACGGCCATCCTGCGGATCAGGTCGAGGTGCTGCCAGATCTTCTCGAACGCGTCGGCGTACCGCTGCAGCAGGGGCCCGGCGGCCGGGTCCAGGTGCCGGCGCTGCAGACACAGTGAGCCGTCGACGACGGCGGCGGTCACCGGGAGGAGCTCGTCCACCTGGTCCAGCGCCTCCGCCTCGGACAACCCGGCTGGCCGGAACGCGGGCTGCACGGACAGCGGGGCGACCTGGTACTGGGACACGGGCACGCCCTCGGCCCGCAGCGCCCGGTGCAGGGCGGCACGCAGACCTGACCGGTGCTCCGGATCCAGGCCGCACGCCTCGGGATCCGGCATCAGACGAAGGATGTGCCACGCATGGGTGCGCCCGGCGGGGATCCGCGGCACCCGCAGTCCGGGCAGCGCGTCCAGCCGGTCCAGGAAGCTGCGGATCCCGGGCTCGCGCAGCCGGGCGTAGTCGTCGAAGCGGGATAGCTGGGAACGGGTGAACGCGGCTGCCATCGGCGTGATCCGGGCGTTGAACGCGGCCCGGTGGGCGATGTAGCTGCGCGCCCCGGTCGGATCCAGCTCGCCGAAGTTGCGCAGCCGTACCAACTGCTCGTGCAGATCGTCGTCGTCGGTGGTGATGAGCCCGCCCTCGCCGCAGGTCGGTAGGTTCTTGTGGGGGTGCAGGCTGAAGCAGCCGGCCCTGCCCAGGGCGCCCGTCCGGCGGCCGTCGAGTTCCGCGCCGTGCGCCTGGGCCGCGTCCTCCACGACCGGGATGCTCCGCTGGTCCGCGAGCCGGTTCAACGCAGGCATGTCGGCGGGCAGTCCGTGCAGGTGCACCGGCAGCAGTGCGGCGGTGCGCGGCCCGGCGACTGCGGCGACGGACAGCGGGTCGAGTGTGTACATGTCGGGTTCCACGTCGGCGAACACGGGTGTGGCCCCTGTCGCGGACACGGCATGGGCCGTGGCGTTCATGGTGAGTGCCGGGACGATCACCTCGTCGCCGGGACCGATCCCGCTGCCGCGCAGGGCCAGGTGCAGTGCGGCGGTGCCGGAGGCGACGGCGACACAATGCCGGGTCCCGGTGGCCTCCGCCCACGCCTGCTCCAGGCGGCCGACCTCGGGTTCGCCCGGCGAGGCGGCGTTCAGCGGTCCGTCGCGCAGCACCCGGAGCACGACCTGCTCGTCGTCCGTGGTGATGAGCGGCCAGGTGCCGCCGGGACTGTCCCTGGGAACGGCGCGGTCGCCGCCGAGCAGGGCGAGGCCGGTCCCGTGCTTGCCGCGGACGCGGGTGGTCTCGGACATGGGTGCGCACCTCCGGTTGTACCGCTGCGAGTTCCGCACGGGGAGGCTGTCGTCCCCGACATCCAGCACCCCTCGATGCACCCCACGATGCAGAGTCTGCGTACTGTCCATTCCATTGTTGCCGGATCATGGAGGGGATGTCGACAGTCTGCATCGCCCGGCTCGCTGAAATCCGTGACTCGACCCTCAACAGCCGGGCCTCTCCGCCCGTTTCGGCGAGGAAATTGATCTCTCGGGGGTGTGCCCTCGTGCAGCGTGTGTTAGTTTCTGTCGTGTTCTCGAAAGACAGTAGTCACACAAACTGCAGGAGGCAACACATGGCTACTGCACTGAGCGTGCAGTGCCCCGAGTGCGCGGGGGCGCTCGAGGTGCGCCCTGACGTGCTGGCGGCGGAGATCGTGATCTGCCAGCGCTGCTCGAGCGAGCTCGAAGTAGTGGCAACCGGGCCCGTGGTACTGGCTCTTGCCCCCGAGGTCGAAGAGGACTGGGGCGAGTAGCCGTCCGGATCGTGCCGCCCGTCGCCCGGGCGGCACGATCCGCACCCGGGTGGCACGGCGCACGCGGCGGACATTCGCGGCGAACGTGCCGCACACCGTTCAGCAGCGCGATGACCGCATGGCCTCTCCGGCCGGCCCCGCACAGGGCCGGGCCGCCGTCACGCGCTTTTCGACCCGGGCAACGCCGCCCGGCGTCTCTCGGACTTCACCGCACGGCCGGGTCCTCCTGCCGTGCCGTCCGGTCGCCGGATCCGAGGCAGACCACGAACCGATGAGGAGTGGGCCAGTGAAGGTGAGCGTTGTGGGCGCGGCCGGCTACACCGGCGGTGAGCTGCTGCGGCTGGTGCATGCGCACCCCAAGCTGGAGCTGGTGCAGGCTCTTTCGCGGCGGCACGCGGGCCGGCCGGTGGCGGAAGTCCACCCCAACCTGCATCATCTCGCACTGACCTTCCGGTCCCCGGAGGAACTGGAACTGGTGGACACCGCGTTCCTGGCCCTGCCCTCCGGTGCATCCGCGGAGGTGGAGGCGAGGGTCGGGGAACGGACGGCGGCGATCGTGGACCTGAGCCCGGACTTCCGGGGCGGTGGTCTCTCGGCGGACGGCACCGCCTACCGTACGGGTCTGCCCGAGCTGTTCGCCGACGAACTGGTCGGCGCCACGAGGATCAGCGTTCCCGGTTGCATGGCGACCGCGGCCATTCTGGCCCTGGCTCCCGTGCAGCGGGCCGGCCTGGTGGCCGGCGACGTGGTGGTGGACGCCCGGGCCGGCTCCTCCGGCGCCGGTGCGGAGCCGGGACCGGCCTCGCACCACGCGGAACGCGGGAATGCCTTCCGGGTGTACAAGCCCGCCGGACACCGGCACGAGACCGAGATCGCCGCACTGGCCGGAGTACGGGCGCGGATGACGGTGACGGCCGTCCCGACGGTGCGCGGCGCGCAGGTGCTCTGCCACGTCACGCCGCCACGGCCGGTCACCCGCCGGGAGGTGCTCCAGGTGCTGCAACGCGCCTACCGCGCCCAGCCGTTCGTCCGGATCGTGGCCCGTGGCCGTGGCGTGCACCGGATGCCGGACCCGCAGTTCCTCGGCGGCACGAACTTCGTGGACATCGGCTGCGCCGTCGACGAGGACGGCGGCCGGATCGTTCTGGTGGCCGCGCTGGACAACCTCGTGAAGGGGGCGGCCGGCGGTGGGGTGCAGAGCCTGAACGCGGCCTGCGGAATGCCGCAGGACGCCGGACTGGAGTTCCCGGGGCTGCACCCCGCGTGACACCCGGTCCGAAAGACGCACGTGAGAGCAGAGCGGTCCGCACAGCGGCACGCGATGACGGGGAGGTGAGCGGCGGCATGGCACAGGACCTGACGGAGAACGCGCTGATCGGCAACTCCGCCCCCGGCGGGGTGATCGTGGTCAAGATCGGCGGGGGGAGCGATCCCGAGCGAGTGCTGGACGAGGTGGCCGAGCTGGCTGCCGCCGGCCGGCCGCCGGTGCTGGTACACGGAGGCGGAGCCGTCGCCGACCGGCTCTCCGAACAACTCGGCGTGGAGCGCCAGGTGATCCGGTCACCGGACGGCACGCACAGCCGCCGTACGGACCGGGCGATGCTCGACGTCATCACCCTCGCCCTGCTCGGCCGGGTGAAACCGCAGCTGGTCGCGGGACTGCGGGCACGCGGTGTCCGCGCGGTGGGCCTGAGCGGTGCGGATGGCGCCCTGCTGACCGCCACGCGCAAACCGGCCCTGCGCTCCGTGCAGGACGGCCGGACCGTCCTCATCCGCGACGACCGGTCCGGCCGGATCGAGCACGTCGACCCCGCACCGGTGCGCGCGGTGCTGGACCGGGGGGACGTCCCCGTGGTCTCCCCGCCCGCCAGCGACGCCGCAGGCAACCTGCTCAACGTCGACGCCGACGAGGCGGCCGCCCGGATGGCGGCGGCCCTCGGTGCTTCGGCCCTGGTCCTGCTCACCGATGTGTGCGGCGTACTGGCTGACCCCGAGGACCCGTCCACCCGGATCGCCGAGATGGGCCCCGACCACCTGACCGGAGACGTCGTACGAGGACGGATGCGACACAAGGTGCGGGCCGGGCTGCGGGCCGCCAGGACCGTGCGGCAGGTGGTCATCGGCGCCGCGCACCAGTACCGGCCTATCCAGCAGACCCTCTCCGGAACGGGCACCTGGCTGCGGGACGAGGAGCGGCATGGGTGACCGCCGGCGGACGGCCGACCGGGTCCGCCCCCATGTACTCCACGAGGACTACCCGGCCTGGCTGTTACGGACCGCCCTCGGCATCCCCTCCGTCTCCGGTCAGGAACTCCCGGTCGCCCACTTCCTCGTCGACCAGATGGCCGAGCTCGGCTTCGACGCGTACGTCGACGAGGTCGGCAACGCGCACGGTCTGACGGGCCCGCCCACCGGCCCCACCGTCATGCTGCTCGGACACATCGACACCGTCCCCGGACAGGTGCCTGTGTGCCAGGTCGGCGACCTGCTCTACGGCCGCGGTGCGGTGGACGCCAAGGGCTCCATCGTCGCCATGATCTGTGCCGCGGCCCGTACCAGCGGCGTGCGCGTCCACGTCATCGGCGCGGTCGGCGAGGAAGTGGCCGGCTCGCGCGGCGCCCGGCACGTGCTGGCCACCGTGCCGCCCCCGGCGGCGGTGGTGATCGGTGAGCCGAGCGGCTGGGACGGGGTCTGCCTGGGCTACAAGGGGCGTACCGGCATCGGCTACGAGATCAGTCAGCCGCCCCTGCACACCAGCAGCCCGGAGCCGACCGCCGTGGAACGGGCCGCGCGCTTCGCCCACGACGTACAGGACTATCTGCGCGGTCTGTCGCCGGAGCAGGACGACCCGATCGCCTTCGGTGTCGCCACCGGGACGCTCATCCGGCTGCACGGCGACCTGGCCAGGGCCGAGGCCTTCCTGACCTGCCGGGTGCCGCCCGGCTTCGACTTCGCGGCGCTGGAACGTTTCGCCCGCAGCAGGCCGCACAGCCGGATCTGGGTGGACGAGCGGGTACCCGGGGTGACCCGGCCGCGGGCCGACCCCGTGGTCAGCCAGCTGCGCGCCGCGATCGTCGCCCACGGCGCCCGCCCGACGCTCAAACGCAAGGCCGGCACCTCGGACATGAACACCCTCGACCCGTGGGGCGTACCGATGGCCGCCTACGGGCCCGGCGACGCCCACCTGGACCACACCACCGACGAACACATCCCGCTCGCCGACCTGTACCGCGCGATTGACGTCCTGGCACTCGCCCTGCCCCGGCTCGCGAGCCAGCTGGCGGCCGAGTCGCCGCAGGCCACGGCTTCGCCCGATCTCCTGGAGGCATGATGCTGCTCGACGGGAACGTCGCCATGATCACCGGCGCCGCCCGCGCGCTGGGCCGCTCGCACGCGCTGGCCTTCGCCCGTGAGGGCGCGGACCTGATCCTGCTCGACCGCTGCGACCCGGACGGCGGCCCCTACCCGATGGCCGGCCGGCGGGACCTGGAGGAGACCGCGGACGCCTGCCGCAGGCTCGGCAGCCGGGTGCTGACCGGAGTCGCCGACGTACGCCACCAGGAGGACGTGGACAAGGTGGTGAACGCAGGGCTCGACGAGTTCGGCCGGATCGATGTGCTGCTGAACAACGCGGGCGTGCTCGGCCCGGGCGGCGTACGGGTGCACGAGCTCACCGAGGAGCAGTGGCAGCTCGCCCTGGACGTCAACCTGAGCGGCACCTGGCGGTGCTGCCGCGCGGTCCTGCCGCACATGGTGGAACAGGGCGGTGGACGCGTCATTAACACCGCGTCCACCGGCGGGCTGGTCGCCTTCGAGAGGTACGCCAACTACGTGGCCTCCAAGCACGGCGTGATCGGACTGACCAAGTCCATCGCCCTGGAGTACGGGCGCCATGGCGTGCGCGCGAACGCGGTCTGTCCGACCACCGTCGCCGACGACACCGGACTGAGCACCCGCAGCACCCACGCGGTCGCCGCCTCGCTGGGCGCCGAGCTGCAGGACTACGAGCGCGCCTCCGCGTCCCTGCACCCGATCGGCCGGCTGGTCACCGCCGCCGAGGTGTCGGCCGCCTGCCTCTGGCTGGCCGGCCCGCACTCCGGCGGCGTCACCGGCACCGAGCTGGTGGTGGACGGCGGCTTCACCGCCCACTGAGCCGCCCGCCGAACGGCCCACTGAACCTTGCCCGTACACACCGCCCGTACGCACCGCGTACGCGAACCAACCGCCGGACCGTCGGACTGTCTGCCCGATCGCCCGCCCGACCGCTCACCGACCCGACAAGGAGTCTTCTGCCATGGATCTGCCCACCGAGCAGCCGCAGACCCGGCCGGATGCACCGGTGGCCGACGCGGCTGCGCCCGACCTGGCCTCGCTGCGGTCACGGCTGGCCGAACTGAGCCCGCAGAAGCGCCGGCTGGTGGAGCGGCTGCTGGCCCGCCAGGGCGCCGACCTGGGCATCAACCGCCGCGCCGGCGGTGCCGCGGAGGCCCTCTGCTCCTTCGAGCAGGAGCGGCTGTGGTTCATGTACGAACTGCTGACCCGGCGCGAGATCTTCCACGTCCCGGTCGCCCTGCGGCTCGACGGCGAACTGGACCCCGACGCGCTGGAGCGGGCCCTTCAACAGCTCGTCCAGCGGCACGAGGCGCTGCGCACCGTCTTCCGGCAGCGCGACGGCCGCCCCTACCAGGTCGTCCGCGAGCAGATGAGGATCCCGCTGGAGCGGATCGACTGCCGCACCGCCGCGGACCCGGCCACCGCCGCCCGGCAGCAGGCCTCCGCACTGGTCACGGAGGACTTCGACCTGGCGGCGGGACCGCTGGTGCGCTGCACGCTGTACCGGACGGGCGAGCGCGAGCACCTGCTGGTCCTGGTGCAGCATCACATCGTCTCCGACAACTGGTCGCTGGGAATCCTGCTGAACGACCTCGGCGAGCTGTACGCCGGCGAGCTTGGGAAACCGGCCGAACTGCCCCCGCTCGACCTGCACTACCCCGACTTCGCCGAGTGGCAGCGGGCCACGGTCGAGGGCGCGACGATGCGGCGCACGCTGGACCACTGGCGCGAGCGGCTGGCCGGCGCCCCGGACAGCCTCGACCTCCCCACCGACCGCCCCCGGCCCGCGATCCGCGGCAGCCAGGGACAGTTCCACCACATACGCTTCGGCGCCGACCTGGTCGCCGGACTGCGCGAGCTGGCCCGGCAGCACGACACCACCCTGCTCGGGGCGTTCCTCGCCGGCTACATCGCCCTGCTGTCCCGGCTGGTGCGCTCGGAGTCGCTGGTCGTCGGCGTCCCGGTGGCCGGCCGGCCGCGCGCGGAGCTGCAGCAGATGATTGGGTACTTCCTGAACTGGCTGCCGATCCACGTCCAGGTCGGCGACCGGCCGAACCTGCACACGCTGGTACGCCGCACCGGGACCGCCCTGGCCGAGGCGATGACCCACCAGGACGTGCCGTTCGACATGCTGGTGCGCGAGCTGCAGCCCTCCCGGCGCCCGGGCGAGACCCCGATCTTCCAGACCTCCTTCTCGCTGCGCGACGGCGCCCCCACCCCGCCCGCGATGCCCGGCCTGGAGATCTCCTTCGCCGAACTGGACGGCGGCGCCACCCACTACGACCTGATGGCCGAACTGTGGTGCGAGGGCGACGAGGTCGTGGGCTACCTGCCGTACGACGACGAACTGCTGGACGCGCCGACGGTGGCCCGCTGGGCCGGCTGGCTGGAGACGCTGCTGCGCGCCGGCCTGGCCGCACCGGACACCCCGGTCGCCGACCTGGAGATCCTCGCGTCCGGCGAGCGGACGGTGATTCCCGCCCGGGGCCTGACCCGGTCCGAGGACACCGGCCCGGCGGAGCGGACCCTGCACGGCGCGTTCGCCGCGCAAGCCGCCCTGCGCCCGGACGCCCCCGCCGTCTCCGACGAACGGCAACAGCTCACGTACGCGGAACTGTCCGCCCGCGCTGACCGGATCGCGGCCGCCCTGCAGGCGCGCGGCGAAGGCCCCGGCAGCATCGTTGCCCTGGTCCTCGACCGCACCGTGGACCTGCCCGCCGCTGTGCTCGGCGTGCTCCGGGCGGGCGCCGCCTACCTGCCCGTGGACCCGGAGAACCCCGCCGACCGCACCGCCGACCAGTTCGCCGAGTGCGGCGTACGGACCGTGCTGGCCACCCCGGCCACCGCGTCGGCGTCCGCACTGGGCACCCGCGACGACGGGTCGCACGTCCTCGTGCTGGACTGGCAGGACCCGGCCTGGGCGGACGGCTCACCCGGTCCGGCCGCCGTCGACGTCTCCCCGGACGCACCCGCGTACGTCATCTACACTTCGGGCTCCACCGGCCGCCCCAAGGGCGTGCTCGGCGCGCACCGCAACGTGCTGCGACTGCTGGCCGCCTGCGACGAGCACCTGCGGCTCGGGCCGGACGACGTGTGGACGCTGTTCCACTCCTACGCCTTCGACTTCTCCGTCTGGGAGATCTGGGGCGCACTGCTGCACGGCGGCCGGCTGGTCATCGTCCCGCAGTGGGCGACCCGCGCCCCGGACGTGTTCGCCGAGCTCGTACGCGACGAGCAGGTCACTGTACTGAGCCAGACCCCGTCTGCGTTCGGCCAGGTCAGCGAGACCCTGCTGAAGCACTCCGGCCCGCTGGCGCTGCGGTACGTGGTGTTCGGCGGCGAGGCGCTCAACCACACCGCACTGCGCCCCTGGATGAGCGCCCACGGCGACCGGCAGCCGGAACTGATCAACATGTACGGGATCACCGAGACCACCGTGCACGTCACCGTGCGCCCCGTGCGCGAGAAGGACCTGGCCGAGCCGGGGTCCCTGATCGGCCCCCCGCTGCCCGACCTGTCGCTCTACCTGCTGGACGCGTCGCTGCACCCGGTCGGCACTGGAGTGCCCGGCGAGATCTTCGTCGGCGGGGACGGGGTGACCCTGGGATACGTGGCCAACCCCGAGCTGACCGCGGAGCGCATGCTGCCCGACCCGTTCGCCGGACGCCCTGGCGTCCGCATGTACCGCAGCGGTGACCTGGCGGTGCGTCGCGACGACGGAGAACTGGTCTACCTGGGGCGGAGCGACGACCAGGTGAAGATCCGCGGCCACCGGATCGAGCCGGGCGAGGTGCAGGCGGCTCTGGACGCGATCGACGCCGTCGCCCACGCCGCCGTGGTGGTGGAGCGCGACCGGGTCGGCGCGGCCACCCTGGCCGGCTATGTCGTACCTGCCGAGGGCGCCGGGATCACCGGCACCGCGATCCGCCGGGCGCTCCTGAGCTCGCTGCCGGAATGGATGGTGCCCGCCTCGGTCACCGTGCTCGACGAACTGCCGCTGACCCGCAACGGCAAGCTGGACCGGCAGGCACTGGCCGACCGCAGGAACCGGGTGGAGCCGACCGGACCGCGCGGCGAGGCACCGCGCGGCGACACGGCGCGGCAACTGGCCGCTATCTGGTGCGATCTGCTCGGCGTACCCGCGGTGGGCGGCGAGGACAGCTTCTTCGAGCTCGGCGGGCACTCCCTGATGGTGATGCACATGGTCGCTCGCATCCGCACCGCGCTCGGCGTCGAGATGCCGATGGAGACCCTCTTCCGCTGCCCCCGGCTGCAGCCGCTGGCCGACGCCGTGGACGAGGTGCGCGCCGCCGCGGCGAGCACCGCGGCCCCCGGACCTGGAACGGACGCGACGGCCGAGCTCGCGGAGGTACGCGAGGACCTGGCCGCCCGCACCGCCGGGATACCGCGCCCGGGGCCGCGTACCGACGCCGACCGGAACACCGTCCTGCTCACCGGGGCCACCGGGTTCGTCGGCCGGTTCGTGCTCGCCGGACTGCTGACCGACGGCGGCCGGGTGATCTGTCTGGTCCGCGGCGGGGCCGCCCGCCGCGAGCGGCTGGTGGCGGGGATGACGGACCTCGGACTGTGGCACGAGGAGCACGCCGCTCGACTGGAGCTGGTGGACGGCGACGTTGCCGCGCCCGGGCTCGGCCTCTCCGGACCGGACCGCGACCGGCTGGCACGGGAGGCGGGCCGCGTCATCCACACCGCGGCCTGGGTCAACCACGTATACCCGTACGATCAGTTGGCCGCCACGAACACCCACTGCATGGCCGGTCTGCTGGAACTGGCGGCCCTCGGCCGGCGCAGCGTCCTCACCCTGGTGTCCACCAGCTCGGTGGCAGACTCCGCCGCCCACCCGCCCGGCTCCACCGTGCCGCCCGGGCCGCTGCGGGCACTGCCGTCCGCGGCCAACGGATACGTACGGTCCAAGGCGATGGCCGAGCAGTACCTCCACCTGGCCGCCGAACTGGACGTACCCGCCGTGGTGATCCGGATCCCCAGCGTCTTCGGCGACCAGCGGCGGTTCCAGATCAACCCCGCCGACGCGGTGTGGAGCTGGTCCCGCGCGATGATCGACACCGGTGGCTTCCCGGAGAGCTTCGAGCTGGAGGGCAATGAGCTGTTCCAGGCGCTGCCCGCCGACGCCGTCGCCCGGGCGGTGCTGCTTGCCGACCGCGACCACACCGAGGCGGGCACCCGCTACCTGGACGCCGTCCCGGCGGCCGTCGGCTCCACCCGCGACCTGGTGGCGGCGATCCGCGCCGCCGGCCACACGCTGAGTCCTCGCCCGGACCACGCGTGGTACTCCGCAGTGGGCGACCTGGACCCCGACCGGGTCTGGGTGGCCGGCATCGCCGGCCAGGTTGCCGCCCGGCTTGCCGCGGATCCCTCCGTCGCGGCCCCCCGCACCCTGCGCCGCTTCACCGCCCCCGGAGAACCGGGCGAGCTGGACGAGCTGTTGCGCACGTGGGCCCTGAACTCCCCGGCCCAACTGGCCGGGTACATCCGGACGCTCGAAGCGTCCTCTCCGGCGATCTGAACCGGCCGGGAGGATGCCCGGCCTTCGCACGGCTGAACAGCAGGACCGCACATCACAGCATGATCGATGGGAGTGGGAGTGAGTACGGACGAGCGTACGTACCTCGTGGTGCGCAACCACGAGGATCAGTACTCGATCTGGCCCGCCGGGCAGAACATCCCGGAGGGCTGGGCCGCGGAGGGCTTCGACGGCCCCAAGAGCGCATGCCTGGCGCACATCGCCCAGGTATGGACTGATCTGCGGCCGCTGAGTCTGCGCCGCGCCGGTGTCGACAAGGGAGCGGATCGCGTTGGCTGAGAATGTGCAGAACCCGTCCGTGGCTCCGGACTCGTCCGTGGAGCCCCTCGCAGTGATCGGCATGAGCTGCCGGTTCGCCCCCGACCTCGACACCCCCGGCCAGCTCTGGGAGTTCCTGCGTGCGGGACGCAGCGTCGTGGGCGAGATGCCCGACAAGCGCTGGGACCCGTACGAGACGGACAGCCGGACCCGCGAGATCCTGCGCAAGACCACCCGCAAGGGTTCGTTCATGCAGGACATCGACGGCTTCGACGCCGAGTTCTTCCAGATCACCCCGCGCGAGGCCGAGTACATCGACCCGCAGCAGCGGATCATGCTCGAAATGGCCTGGGAAGCGCTCTGCGACGCCGGACTGCCGCCGTCCTCACTGGCCGGCACCAACGCCGGTGTCTATGTGGCGGCGAACTCCAACGACTACGGCCGCCGACTGCTCGAGGACCTGGACCGTACGGGTGCCTGGGCCGTGAACGGCACCACCTTCTACGGCATAGCCAACCGCATTTCGTACTTCCTCGACACGCACGGGCCCAGCATGGCCGTGGACACCGCGTGCGCCGGCTCGCTGACCGCCCTGCACGTGGCCGGCCAGGCCCTGCGCAGCGGCGAGACCAACGTCGCCATCGTCGGCGGCATCAACATCATGGCCTCGCCGGCCCTGGTCGTGGCCCTGGACGCGGCCTCCGCGACCTCGCCGGACGGACGCAGCAAGTCCTTCGACAAGGCCGCCGACGGCTACGGGCGCGGCGAGGGCGGCGGAGTCGTCGTACTCAAGCTCCTGTCCGACGCGGTCCGTGACGGCGATCCCGTGCACGGGCTCATCATCGGCAGCGGCGTCTTCCAGGACGGTCGCTCCGACGGAATGATGGCACCCGACGGTGCCGCCCAGCAGCGCATGCTGGAAGAGATCTACCAGCGGGCCGGCATCGACCCGGGCACCGTGCAGTACGTCGAGGCGCACGGCACCGGCACCCGGCTCGGCGACGCCGCGGAGGCCCACGCCATCGGCAATGTCTTCGGCCCCGGCCGGGACAGCGACAACCCGCTGCTGATCGGCACCCTCAAGCCGAACGTCGGCCACGTCGAGGCCGCCTCCGGCATCGCCGGCGTGATCAAGGTCCTGCTGGGGATGCGGAACGGCGAAGTGCCGCCCAGCGTGCACGAGGAGCCCGACCCCGAACTCGGCCTGGAGGCCGCCGGGCTGCGCCTGGTCGGCGAACCGACCCCGTGGCCGCAGGGCGAGCACGGCATGCGCGCCGGAGTCTCCAGCTACGGCGTGGGCGGCTCGATCGCGCACGCCATCCTGCAGCAGGCACCGCCGCGCCCGGACGCGGCGGAGCGCCCCGCCGCCGAGCGGCCCGCCCGACCCTGGGTCCTCCCCGTGTCCGCCGCCTCCGAGCAGGGCGTACGAGGACTGGCCGGCTCGGTCGCCGAGTGGGTGCGCGCGCACCCCGAGGCCGACCTGGACGACCTCGCCCACACCCTGACCGCCCGCCGCTCCCACCTGGCCCACCGCGCCGCCGTGGTGGCCGGCACCACCGAGGAACTGGTGGCGGGACTGGACGCGCTGGCCGACGGCGAGACCTCGCCCGCGGTGGCCCTGGAGTCCGCGTCCGCGTTCGGCGACAGCGGCGCGGCCGGACCGGCCTGGGTGTTCTCCGGGCACGGAGCGCAGTGGGCCGGGATGGGACAGGAACTGCTCACCACCGAGCCCGTGTTCGCCGAGGTCATCGACGAACTCGCCCCGGTGTTCGCCGAGGAGCTCGGGTGGACCCCGCGTGAGGCGATCGAGGCGGGCGGCCCCTGGACGGTCACCCGCACCCAGGCGATGACCTTCGCCATGCAGGTCGCCCTCGCCGAGGTGTGGTCGCAACTGGGCCTGCGCCCCGGCGCGATCATCGGACACTCGGTCGGCGAGATCGCCGCCGCCGTGGTGGCCGGAAGCCTGGACCGGGCGGAGGCGGCACGGTTCGCCTGCCGTCGCGCCCGCGCCTTGGAGCAGGTCGCGGGACGCGGCGCCATGGCGATGCTGCCGATGGCCTTCGCCGACGTCGAACAGCGGGTCGCCGACCGGGACGGCGTGGTCGCGGCGATCGCCGCCAGCCCCCTGTCCACCGTGGTGTCCGGTGACACCGACGCGGTCGAGGCGCTGCTGGCCGACCTGGAGGCCGAGGGCATCCAGGCCCGCCGGGTGAACACCGACGTCGCCTTCCACAGTCCGCACGTGCACGACGTGCTCGACGAGGTCAGGCAGGCCGCCGGCGAGCTGCACGCCGCCACCCCGCGGGTGACGCTGTACAGCACCGCCCTCCAGGACCCGCGCTCCGACGCGGCCCGCGAGGGCGAGTACTGGGCCACCAACCTGGCCGACCCGGTCCGCTTCCACCAGGCCGTACGGGCCGCGCTCGACGACGGCACCCGGGTCTTCCTGGAGGTCTCCTCGCACCCGGTGGTGGCGCACTCCATCACCGAGACCGCACTGGACGCGAGGATCTCCGACGCACAGGTGGTGATCACCCTGCGCAGGGAGCAGCCGGAACAGCGCACCATGCTGGCTGGCCTGGCCCGCCTGCACAGCCTCGGCAGCCCGGTTGCGTGGTCGTACGACGGCGACCTGGTGGACGTCCCGGCGGTGCGCTGGCGGCACAGGTCGTACTGGATCTTCCCGGACACCGCACCGGAGCAGGGCGCGGGCTTCGGCCACGACCCGGAGACCCACACGCTGATCGGCGCACGCACCACCGTCGCCAGCGCCCCGGTCCAGCGGGTCTGGCAGACCGAGCTGCACATGGAGAACCGCCCCTACGCGCAGTCGCACAAGGTCGTCGGCGTGGAGACGGTGCCCGCCTCCGTGGTGCTCAACTCGTTCATCCGCGCGGCCACCAACGAGGGCGAACCGGCCTGCGGCCTCCGCGACATCGTGTTCCGCATCCCGCTGGCCGCGCACCCGACGCGTGTCGTGCAGGTCGTGATGGAGCAGGACAAGGTCCGCATCGCCAGCCGCATCAAACGCGACCAGGAGAGCGGCGGCATCCGCGACGACGAGTGGCTGACCCACACCACCGCCACCGTCGTGCACGAGCCGGAGGTCGGGGCGACCCCGATGGAGGACCCGGACGTCATCCGGGCCCGCTGCCCGGAGTCGTGGACCTGGGCCAAGGTCGACGGGATCTTCCGGACCATGGGCGTGGACGGCTACACCTTCCCCTGGGTCGTGGAGGAGCTCCTGCGCGGCGAGGACGAGCAGCTGTCCACGATCACCGTGGACCACACGCCGAAGCTGCACCCGTCCAGCTGGACCGCGGTCGTCGACGCCGCGCTGACCGCCAGCGGCGTGCTGGTAATGGACGAGAACTCCAATGTCCTGCGGACCTGTTCACACCTGGAGTCGCTGTCCTTCGTCGGCCCCCCGCCGCCCCGGATCTACGTCCACACCGTCCGTGACCCGCGTACGCCGGACACCATCAGCATGACGGTGGCCGACGAGAGCGGCACGGTGGTCTGCGAGGCCCGCGGGCTGCGCTACGTCAAGGTCCAGGACATCGGGTCCGGCGCGGTCGGCCCGCGCGACCTGGTGCACGAGCTGGTCTGGGAGCCGGTGGAGGTGCCGGCCGACGCCCGGGTGCCCGCCAAGGCCCTCCTGGTGGGCCAGCCCGCCGCCGGTTCCGCGCTGGTCGAGGCACTCGCCGCGCGCGGCGTGGAGACCTGGGCGGTGACGGACGCGGCCGGGATCGGCGACGGCCTGCTGACCTCCGACGACGTGGTGATCGTGGCGCCCGAGGCGCTGTTGCCCGGGGAGGCCCCCGAGCAGGCGGCCCGCCGGAACACGCAGGCGCTCGTCGACGCCGTGCAGCAGGTGGCGGCGATCCCGGACGAGCAGCGCCGGCCCAAGGTGTGGGTGCTCACCCAGGAGGTACGGGCGGGTCTCACGGAGGCCGCCCTCGCGCACGCTCCGCTGTGGGGCGCCGGGCGTATCGTCGCCGGTGAGCGTCCCGACCTGTGGGGCGGCGTGATCGACGTCGCGGAGGGCGTCGAGCCGCAGCAGGTGGCCTGGCTGGTCGGCGCCCTGCCGCCAACCGAGGACGTGCTGTCGCTCGCCCCCTCGGGCGTCTCGGCGGCCCGGCTGCGGCAGGTCGAGCGGCCCGCGGAGCGCGAGCCGGTGGACTGCCGTCCCGACGGCACGTACCTGGTCACCGGCGGCCTGGGCGCGCTCGGCCTGGAGGCCGCGCGGCACCTGGCCGAGCAGGGTGCCAGGCGACTGGTGCTCATCGGCCGCCGGGGCCTTCCGTCCCGGTCGGAGTGGGACCGGGTGGAAGACCCGGCGGTGGCCGCGCAGATCGCCGAGGTGGTCGCCCTGGAGGCGGCCGGAGCCACCGTGCGGGTTCTGCGGCTGGACATCTCCGATGCCGAGGCGGCGGCTCGCGCCCTCGACCCCGGCGCCCTGGACATGCCGCCCGTGCGCGGCATCGTGCACTGCGCCGGTGTGGTGTCCGACGCGCTGGTGGAGAAGACCGGCGCGGCGAACCTGGACACCACCATGGGTCCGAAGGCCGACGGCGCGATGGTCCTGCACCGGCTCTTCCCGGCCGGCACGCTGGACTTCTTCACCATGTTCTCCTCGTGCGGCCAGCTGGCACGGCTCACCGGCCAGGTCAGCTACGCCTCCGCGAACTCCTTCCTGGACGCGCTCGCGGCACTGCGGCGCTCCCAGGGCGAGCCAGGCACGACCAGCTTCGCCTGGGCGCAGTGGATCGGCCGCGGCATGGGCGAGACCACGGGCAGGGCGACGATCCTGGAGGCCGAGTCCCGCGGACTCGGTGGGATCACCGTCTCCGAGGCGCTGCGCAGCTGGGCGTACGCCGACCGGTTCGGCCTGCCGTACGTCGCGGTGATGCGGGTCATGCCCGACCACACGCTGCCGGTGTTCTCGCACCTCTCGGTCACCGACGCTGGCGCGGAGAGCACTGGCGGAGGCGGCGTGGACTGGGCCACCGTACCGGCGCAGGAACTGCCGGAGCTGGTGCTGAAGGAGACGCACGAGCAGGTGGCCGCCGAGCTCAACCTCGCGGTGGACGACATCGCGATCGACCGACCGCTGCTCGAACTCGGTGTCGACTCCGTGCTCACCGTGGCGCTCCGGGTGCGACTGCACAGGTGCTTCGCGGTGGACCTGCCGCCGACGATCCTGTGGAGCAACCCCACGGTCCGCGCGCTGGCGGAGTTCCTGGCCACCGAGGTCGGGGGCGAAGCGGACGAACTCACCGTGGCCGACGAGGAGTCGGACGCGCAGGGGCAGCGGGAAGTCGCCACGGCGGCTGCCGGCTGACAGGCGGTTCGACCCGGGGTGGTGGCGACCTCACCACCCCGCTCCTGCCGGGCCCGGGACCGTGTGATCCATCCGTGTCCCGTGCCCGGCCCACTGTAGAGTCTCGGAAAAGTCAACAAGACGCTCATGTGGTATTTGTAGTATAATGATCGGGATGACCGTGGGTTCTGTGTTGACGTCGAACCGCCAGGGGGAGCCGCGCATGCCAGGTCAGGACTCAGTGCTGATCGATACATCGACGCCCGGAGGCTTGCGCGCCGATCACTTCGCTCAACACGGTTGGGCACACGGCCGCCTGCGCACGCCGGCGGAAGGACACGAGTGGACGCAGTTCGCCTCCTCATGGAACGAACTGGTTCCCGATGCCTATCTCGGACAGGAACGGTGCCGTCGAAATCGCCGGTTCGGCCGGGTGCTCGCCCATCGCGACGGCACTCTGGAGCCGCTGCACGGCACCGAGTTCTTCCAGAGCAAAGAGATCAACCAGGCATTCGGTGATCAGTTGCGCGTGTTCGAGCCGCTGACCGACACCGTGCTGGCCGGCAGCTTTTTCCCTCGTGTACTCCGCGAGACCATCGCTCTGGTCAACGAGGTGGCGGGGAAGCAGGACTGGGAACTCGGCATCCACTTCATCCGCGTCCTCGCGGACGCCGACGAAGGGTCGGAACCCGCGCCGGAGGGCCGCCACTCGGACGGTCACTCCTACGTGGCCATCCACCTGATCGACCGGCACCAGTGTGTCGGGGGACGCAACCAGGTGTTCCGGAACGGCGCGTCGCAGGCGGAGCACTCGGTCACCATGACCGAGCCACTGGAAACCCTGATCCTGTCCGACACGGCGATGGAGCACGACGTCAGCGAGATCCGGCCCGACGAGACGTCCGAGTCGGCCTGGCGCGACACCATGATCGTCGATTTCAACACCGTGCCTGATCCGGCTGGAGTGGCAGGCCGCACGCACGGCTCGCTCCAGTGACTGGGGGATTGATGACTCAAGTGGCAACCGATTCGGTACTCACCGGCACCAAGCCAGGTCCGCGCGTGCACAGGCTGCCCGCAACGGCGTCGGCAGCGGAATTCCGCATGGTCGACCTCGACGATCTGCTCAACAACCGAGCGACGACCAGCACCTCCGACCTAGATTCCGGCAGGCTGAACGCATGGGGAAACTCCTTCCCCGCGGATGAACTCCCGAAGCCCGGCGCCCTGATCGAGGTGGCCGGCATCCCCTTCACCTGGGCGCGCGCCACCCCGGAAGGGGACAACGTGCGGTGCGAGGCCCAGCTCATCGAGATCCCGCCGGGCCAGTACGACTGGATCTATCTGCTCGCCGCCTCCGAACGGCGCAGCGAGGACACGATCTGGGCGCACTACGACGACGGGCACGCCGATCCGCTCCGTGTGGGGGTGTCGGACTTCCTGGACGGCACGCCGGCGTTCGGAGAGGTCTCCGCCTTCCGTACCTCCCGAATGCACTACCCGCACCACGTCCAGGAGCGGCTGCCCACCACGATGTGGCTCACCCGGGTGGGGATGCCGCGCCGAGGTACCGCCGTGTCCCTGCGGTTGCCGCGGTCGGTCGCGATCCACGTCTTCGCCCTCACCCTGCTGACGGGAGTCGACGTGCGACGCGCAGAGGAGGGCTCGATATGACCACCACGGACACCACCGCACGGCCCGTCCGGCTCTGGACGCGCGATCTGGGCAGCTGCCTGCACGGCACTCTGGCGACGGCGCTGATCCACGACGGCCATGACCCGGTCACCGTCCTGGGCGCACCGTGGGAGTTCCGCCGGCACCCCGGGGCCTGGAGCTCGGAGGAGTACTTCTTCTTCTCGGAGCCCGACTCGCTGGCCCGGCGACTCGCGCTCTTCCATCCGTTCGAGTCGACCTGGCAGCGCGGCGACGGACTGGACGATCTGCGCGAGGCGCTGGCGGCGGGCGACCTGCCCATCGCCGCGGTCGACAACTTCCATCTGCCGTTCCGCCCCGCCTTCCACGACGTGCACGCCGCACACCTCCTGGTGGTCTACCGGATCACCGACACCGAGGTGTACGTCTCCGACGCCCAGCCGCCCGCTTTCCAGGGCGCCATCCCCATCGCCGACTTCCTGGCGAGCTGGGGTTCGCTCAACCCGCCGGACGACGCGGACGTGTTCTTCAGCGCCAGCCCCAGCGGCCGACGCTGGCTGCGGACGCGCATGGAAGGACCTACTCCGGAACCGGACCCCGACTGGGTCGGTCATGTGATCCGGGAGAACGTCGCCCGGTACCGGCAGGGGTCCACCGCACCGACCCAGACCGGGGAGGCGGGACTGCGTCACTACCTCGACCAGCTGTGCGCGCTCACTCCCGGGACGGACGCCGCCTCCGAGGCCCTGAGCGAGCTGTACGTCATCAGCTGGAACATCCAGGCCCAGGCCGGTCTGCACGCCGAGTTCCTGCGTACCCGGTCGGTGGAATGGCGGATCCCCGAACTGGCGGAGGCCGCGGCCGGAGTGGACGCCGTCGCACACGGCTGGACCGCGGTGCGCATGACGGGCGCGCACTGGCGGGTCTGGGAGCGGCACCGGCCCGACGAGCTGCGCCGCCACAGCACCGAACTCGTCCGCCGTCTCGACGTCGCCCTAGATCAGCTCGATCTCGCGGCGGACGCGCTGTCCCGGCGGACCTGACCTGCGGCAGGCCGACGGCACCCCCCCATCCGACATCGATCTGCACCGAAAACGATCCGCACCGCATGGCAGTACGGCGCGGATCGGGAAGGGCCCTCGTGGACACAACCGCCATGCCCATAGCCGTCGTCGCCTCCCGGATCCGTCGGGAGGAGCGACTGATCCTCGAGTCGTTCGAAAAGCGCGGTCTGCGCTGCGAGCACGTCGATCCCCGGAAGCTGAAGGTGCTGCTCACCGACGGCCAGCCGCCCTACCGGGCAGCCCTCATGCGCGAGGTGAGCCACAGCCGTGCCGCTTCCGTCGCGGCCACGCTGGAAGCGCTCGGAGTTCCCACGTACAACAAGCCGGCCGTACTGGAGACTTGCGGCGACAAGCTCCGCACCGCGCTCGCCTTCCACACCGCGGGACTGCGGATGCCGCAGGCCGCGGTCGCCTGGGGAACCGACTCCGCCCTGGACGCCCTGCCCAAGCTCGGATACCCCGTGGTGATCAAACCGGTCACCGGATCGTGGGGCCATCTGACCGCGAGGGTTCAGAACGAGGAGCAGGGCCGGACCATCCTCGAACACCGGGCCGCTTTGCCCAATCCGCAGCAGCACGTGTTCTATCTGCAGGAACACATCGACAAGCCCGGACGCGACATCAAGGTCTATGTCGCCGGTGACCGAGTGATCTCCGCGATCTACAAGAACGCGGTCGACGACTGGCGGACCAACACCGCCATCGGCGGCGCGGCCACACCCTGCCCGATCACCCCCGAACTGACGGAACTCGCCGTGGCGGCGGCACACGCGGTGGGCGGCGGATTCCTCGGCGTCGACCTGCTGATCGACCAGCAGGAGCAGCTGTACGCGAACGAGGTCAACCACACCCCCGAGTTCCACGGAGCCATCGACGCGACCGGGATGGACATCGCGGGATCGATCGTCGACTGGGCCGTCGGCGAGATCGAGGCGCGGGAAGGGCCGGCGCAATGAGCACGACCGCCGGCCGCCCCACGCTGCTCGCGCTGTGGAGCGCGCCCCGCTCCCGCTCCACCGTGTTCTTCCGGATGATGGTGGAACGCCAGGACCTCCTGACCCTGCACGAACCGTTCTGCAACATTGCCAATGACGACAGTACGGAGGTCGGTGACCGTGTGGTGCGTTCCACGGACGCCCTGACGGACACCCTGATCGAACTCTCCGCTCAGCGGACCGTGTTCTTCAAGGACACCACCGACTGCGTCTACGACTCGATATTCGAGCGCCCGGACTTCCTCAAGAGCGGACGGCACGCCTTCCTGCTGCGCAACCCGCGGGAGATCATTCCGTCGTTCGCGGCACTCAAGCCGGACATGGCCCTCCATGAAGTGGGCATCGAGTACCTGTACAGGATCTACCAGGCAGTGCTCGAAGCCGGCGGCAATCCGGTGGTCCTGGACTCCGACGACTTCGTCGACCACCCGGAGCAGGCGGTTCGGGAATACTGCGCGGCGGTGGACCTGCCCTTCCGCGCGGACGCGCTGCGATGGCAGCCGGGGGAGCGACCGGAGTGGAGCCAGTCCGCCCGCTGGCACGCCGATGTCAGTGTCAGTTCCACGGTGCAGCGCCGTGAGCGGACCTATGACAGGACGATCGACAACGACGCCCTGCTGCGGCGCTTCCACGAACACCACCTGCCGTTCTACACGTACCTGTGGGAGCGGCGGCTCCGGATCTCCTGAATTCCCCACACCGATTCGCCCATGAATTTCTGCGCCCTGGTTGATCGAATCCGAAAGGTACGGTAGATGATCATTTCGAAGCCGCCGTTCTGCCCCGTGCAGTTCCAGGATTCTGACCTGCTCGACTCAGGTTTCCACGCCTCGACGGACATGCACGCGCTCTGGGCCGACATGCGGGAGCACCAGCCGCTCTACCGGGCGGAACCCGGCGGTGGCCGTGAGCCGTTCTGGGTCGTGACCCGCCACGAGGACGTCAGCCGGGTCCTGCGCAGCCACGGCGAGTTCTCCTCACGACGCGGCACGATCCTGTGCGTGCTCGACCTCAAGACAGCGGACATCGCATCCGACAACATGATGGCCGACACCGACCCGCCGCGGCACAGGGAGTTCAGGGAGCCGCTGAACAAGGCGTTCTCCCCGACCGTGGTCGCCACCCAGGAGAAGCTGCTCAGGGACCTGTCCCGCGATCTGATCCAGACGACGCTCGACGCCGATGTGTACGACATCGCGCACAAGACGATGATGTTCCCGATGGCCGTCACCGGCACGCTCATGGGCCTTCCCCCCGAGTCCTGGGAAAGGCTCGCCGAGCTGGTCATGATGACGATCGCCTACGACGACCCGGACTACTCCACCGGCAACGCGCAGGCCACCGTGCGCCAGGCCCGGCACGAGCTCTTCGAGTACTTCCAGAAGGAGTACGCGCAGCGAACCCGCGAGGACGTCGACCCCGATGTGATCGGCGCGATGGTCCAGATGGACCTGTCGGAAGGGCCGATGTCGCAGGAACAGGTCCTCCTGAACGCCTTCGTGCTGCTCATCGGCGCCAACGTCACCACGCCGCACGCGCTCTGCACCCTGATGACGCTCATGGCCGAGCACCCCGAGCAGTTCCAGGCCGTACGGGAGAACCCCGAACTCCGCGCGACCTGCCTCCAGGAGCTCCTGCGCTGGTCGTCCCCGGTCACCGCACTTATGCGGTACGCCGTCAAGGACGTGGAGATGCACGGCCGGACCATCCGGGCGGGCGAGCCGGTCAGCGCCTGGATCGGCGCCGCCAACCGCGACGAGCGCGTCTTCCCCGACCCGTACACCTTCGACGTCACGCGCCGGCCGAACAAGCACCTCGCGTTCGGCCTGGGGCCGCACTACTGCATCGGCGCGGGCCTGGCCAAGGTCGGTCTTGAGATCTTCCTCGACGAGCTCCTGGACCTGGTGGAGACCGTCGAGATCGCCGGCGAGGTACAGCACGTCGCCTCCCACTTCGTACCCGGCTACAAGAGCATGCCCGTGCGCTTCACTCCCCGGAAAACGCAAGCGCGGTGAGCCGTCACCCCGTACACCGGCCCGACGCACGGCTGTGGTTCGACCGCCGCTTCCGTTCCGCCGCAGCGACGCACAGTCTGTACTGCTTCCCCTTCGCGGGCGGCGCCGCGACCTACTATGCCGACTGGGTGAGACACTGCACCGGCCCCATCGAACTGGTGCCGGTGCAGCTGCCCGGCCGTGGCGGCAGGATGGCCGAGCCGTCGGCGAAGGACATGGTCCAACTCGCCGAGGAGATCGCGGAGACGATCGCCGCCGAACCCACCCGGGTGCTCCTGTACGGCCACAGCATGGGCGCGATCCTCGCATTCGAGGTCGCCAGGCGGCTGCGGACCCTGGACCGGCAGGTCGAGCACCTGTTCGTGAGCGGCCGCCCCACACCGACGATCGTCCGGCCGCCGACCCCCGTCAGCGACCTTCCCAGGGCCGAGTTCATCCAGATGCTGCGCGACTACGGCGCCGCGGACCAGACGGTCTTCGAACACGACGAACTGCTGGACCTGCTCATGCCCATGATCAGAGCGGACTTCGCGATGATCGAGAACTACCGGTACCGGCAGGACACGCTCCTCTCGTGCCCGGTCTCCGCGTGGTGCGGAGACGCCGACCCCGAGGTACCGCCGGCGGCGATGCGCGGCTGGGGGGACCAGACGTCGGGGGAGTTCACCCTCTCCGTGCTTGAGGGCGGGCACTTCTTCCTCACCGAGCACCAGGCCGACATCATGCGGACAGTGCACGCCGCGATCCGTCGAGTTCGATAACTACCGACAAGGAGTGAGAGCGTGGACTTCGATGTGCCACAGGAGAGCGTTGACTTCGAGAAAGAAGTCGAGGAGATTCTGACGGCGCCGGAGACGGAGCGGCTGCTGCAGGGCGTCTTCGCCCGACAGGACGGCATGGACGGCAACCCCCGCGAGCTGTACCGGCACATGGGCGACGCAGGCATTCTCGCGCCCTCCTGGCCGGTGGAATACGGTGGCAGGGGGCTCGACTTCACCGCCACGGTGGCGCTGCTGGAACAGCTCGTCGCCCACCGGATACCGCAGAACCTCTACTGCATCTCCGTACAGAACGTCGGTTCACTGATCCTGGCGGCCGGCTCGGAGCACCAGCGCAAGATGCTGCTGCCGGCCCTGGCGAGCACCGAGATCACGTCGTGCATCCTCTTCACGGAACCCGGCAACGGATCCGACCTGGCGGGCATCACCACGAGCGCCGTGCGGGACGGCACCGGATGGGTCCTCAACGGACGCAAGACCTACAACCTCAAGAGCATCTACGCCGACATCGCGCTCATCGCGGTGCGCACGGACCCGCAGGGCAGCCAGTACGAAGGCCTCACCCTGTTCCTCGTCCCGCTGGACGCACCCGGCGTCGTCATCAGGCCCATCCCCAGCCTGGCCAACGAGCAGTTCCACGACATCTGGTTCACCGATGTGCACGTGTCCGAGGACGCGCTGTTCGGCCGGGTCGGCGAGGGGTGGTCCCTGATCACGCAGATGTTCGCCGCCGAACGCACGGGGCTGGACTACTACGCGCGCGGACGCCACTGGCTGAACCTGGTCGGGGAACGCCTCGACGAGGACGGCCGGCAGCCCTCCGACGTCGTACGCGCCGAACGGGCGCGCCACGAGACGAGGATCACCGCCAGCAAGCTGCTGAGCTGCCAGGTCATGCAGAACCTCCAGGACGGCAATCCCGACATCGCCGAGTCCTCGTTCGCCAAATGGCACTGCAGCGAATCGGCCCAGCGCATCGCGTGGTGGGCCCTGGACACCCTGGGGCCGGACCTGCTGGAACCCGGACCCGACGCCGGGGAGCGCACCCTTGAAGCAGCATTCCGGGAGGCTCCCGGAATGACCATCTCCGGCGGCGCGTCGGAGGTCATGCTGGACATTCTGAGCAGTGCCCGGGTATTCGACCACGCCCCGAGGGGGGACTGACTGCGATGGACCTGCGACCTGATCCGCTCGAGCAGCGTCTGCGGGACGCGGTGGACACGGTGCTCACGTGCACCGGCGAACCGTCCGTCCATCTGGCGTCCATCGGCGTGCCCTCCCTCAACGCACCGGAACGCCTCGGTGGGCTCGCGCTGGGGCTCACCGCCGACATCGTCGTGAACGAACGCCTGGGGTACGCGCTGGAGCCGCTCGGTAGCTACCGGCAGACCGCGTTCGCACTCGACCTGCTCGACAGCGACGACACGCGGACGGAGGACCTCGCGGAGATCCTCGCCGAGCTGTACAAGGGCACCCGGCACGCGGTCGTGGTGGGCGCGCGCGGCCCCGCCGGCGTACAGGTGAAGTCGGGAGGGAGGCTGTGGGGTGAGTCGGTGTCGCTGCCCCGAGGCGACATCGGACTGTGCGTGATACGGACGGCCGACGGCGCCGGGAGCGAGTGGCGCCTCGTGGTCCCGGAACCCGACACCTGCGTCACCGAGACCGTCGACCATTTCGGCATGCCCGCCGTGCGGTTGAGGTTTGACGGAGCCGCCTCGCAGCCGCTTGCGGTGAGCGCGGCTCACTGGGAGCGCGCGCTCGCGGCGGCGAGGATCCGCCAGGCGGCCCTGCTGCTGGGCATCGCGGAGCGGATCGTCGATGTGGCACGCGCCCACGTCAACACCCGTACGCAGTCGGGGAAACCGCTCGTGGAACGGCAGACGGTCGCGCACCGGCTGGCCGTACTGGTCGGTGAAGCGGACGGCTGGCGACTGGTACTGAAAAAGGCCGCCTGGGAATTCGACCGCGGCGGGCACCCCGACGCGGCAGCCGCCCTGGCGGTCGCGGGCGAACACGCGCAGCTCGCCAGCCGCACCGCACTCCAACTCCACGGTGTACGGGGAATGCTGGCGCACTCGACGGCGGCGAACGTGTACCGGATGGTGGCAGTGGAGTCCGTACGCCTGGGTACCCCGACCGACCTGTGGCTGGAGACCGCGTCCGACACCTGACACCCGGCATCCGGGACTTGCGCCGACAACTCACCTCTCCCGGTGTAGGTTGAAATACAGAGTCTGGTGCAGTGTGTGGATTGTTGGCTGAAAGGAACGGCGTGAAGGTCAGCTGGAGGCAGGTTTTTGCGTGGCGGATGCGGCGGCAGTTCCTGGAGCCGCGCACCCAGCCCAGTGCGAGCGAAGTCGTCGGCAGACTCTGCGGCGTACAGGCGCAGGTCTGGAGCGTCGCCGAGCTGAACGTCGCACTCCGACAGGCGAAGCCTGACCGGGACAGTGTCAACCGAGACGTCGCCGATCTCTCGTTGATGAAGACCTGGGCGATGCGCGGAACCCTCCATCTGCTGCGCCCGAGTGAAGCGAGCGCCTACCTGTCGCTCATGGCGAACACGGGAAGCTGGCTCAAGCCTTCCTGGACGCGGGCCTCAGGCGTCACCCCGCAGCAGATCGACGAGTTGACCGACGAGGTGGCGGGCATCCTCGACGGGGCGGTGCTCACCCGGGACGAGCTGGTCACCCGGCTCGTGGCCGACAAGCGGTTCGCGAGCATGGAGGAGCGGCTGCGGTCGGGGTGGGGCTCCGTGCTCAAGCCGCTGGCCTGGCGAGGTGTCCTGTGCCACGGCCCGAACCAGGGCAACAAGATCACCTTTACCCGGCCGGCCGGCCAGTTTGGCGCGGACTGGGGCAAGATGCCCGAGCCCGACGAGGCCGCCCCCACGGTGATCGAGGCGTACCTCGGCGCGTACGGTCCCGCCACGATCGAGACCTTCGACCGCTGGCTGTCGCTCAACAGCACGAGCAAGCCGCAGCTGCGCAGGTGGTTCGGGGACATGGGCGACAGGCTGACCGAGGTCGATGTCGAGGGACGCAAGACCCTGATCCTGACGGAGCACGCGGACGAACTCGCCGCCATCGCTCCGTGCGAGGGAATCAGGCTGCTCGGCGGCTTCGACCAGCATCTTCTCGGCCCCGGAACCAAGGACGAGGTGATGCTCGCGACGGAGCACCGTTCCGCGGTGAGCCGCGCCGCCGGATGGATCTCCCCGGTCGTCGTGCGGGAGGGCCGCGTCGTCGGGGTGTGGGAGATCGCCGATCAGGAGCTGGTGGTGACGCCGTTCCCGGATTCCGACCGTCTCCCGCTGAAGGCGGTCGAGAAGGAGGCGTCGCACGTCGCGCGCGCCAGCGGGGCGAGCAGACTGTCGGTTCGCATCGCCTGATGTCGCATGCTCTGCCGCGCTCGCACGAAGTGGGCGCGGTAGAGCATGCGCATCACTTGAAATGGGCGCGGTAGAGATCGCGCAGGAGTGCGATCTCCCCTCCGTGGTGCATGACTTCACGATTGACGTGCAGGAGTAGGGTCGCCATGGGGCGCTCTCCCCACTGGCCCTCGGCGTCTCCTATGGGCCGCTGCAGCCCCTCGTCGTCGAGTGAGAGCACCCCTTTCCGCCAGGTGCGGTAGTACTTGTTCAGTGCCTCGAGACCGCCCTCGGCGGTGACCGGCAACGTCGCGGTGCCGATGGTCAAGGACCCGTCGCCGAAATGCGTGCTGGCCCGGAAGCCGAGTACGTGAAAGGCGATGTGGCACAGACGCCAGGCGATCGTCGTCACCGGCGGAGGCTCTGGGACCGGCTCCTGCCAGTCGAACCTCGCCCTGCCGTCCTCGCCGGTCCGGATCGTCCAGCAGTCCGGCACGGGCTCCCACTGGTATTCGTCGTCGGTGAGACCGGCCAGCCGGGGCGTCAGGTGGTAGTCCCAGTAGAGATCGAGCTGGTCGAGTACTTCGGTACGCCAGATCATCCGGTACTCCTGTCGAGCGGTCGTTGCTGCGCTCGACGATAGTTGATTCGGCACGCTCGGTGCCCAAATGGCGACACGCGGTAGCCATCGGGGGCAAGGTGAACCCCCGCCGCAGGGTTGCCATTCGTAGACTGTGTCGTTAATGTTGCCTGAGTGCGAAAAGGCTACAAAGGCAACAGGCTGCACGGGGGGGCGACCGTGATCGCAGGAAGTGTCACCGGTCCCGACATCCACGACGCCGGCTCCGCCGACTGCGTCCCGGAAGACGGGCTCAAGGGGCTGATCAGGCCCCTCGGTGAGGAAGTCTTCCTCACCGGACACCTCGGGGCGCGGCCGATGCTCTGCCGCGGCGAGCCGGGGCGGTTCGACGGTGTCTTCGGCTGGGACGATCTGAACGCGATTCTCGAATCCACCCGGGTCGACGCCTCCCGGATGCACCTCGTCCGGGCGGCGCGCGGCATGAGCGTCACCTCGTGCTCCGAGCTCGTACCCCAACTGGCACCCCGAGGGCGACCGTTGAGGATCCGTCCCGAGGCGCTGGCCGGCACCCTGGCCGACGGCGCCACGCTCGCAGTGGACGGGGTCGAGGAGTTGCACCCTCCGCTGCGGGCGCTCGTCCGCCGGGTGGAGAACAGCCTGCGCAACCTCGTCCAGGCCAACCTGTACGCGAACCTGGGCGGAGCTCCCCAGGGCTTCGAGACCCACTGGGACGACCACGACGTGATCATCCTCCAGGTCGCGGGGAAGAAGAACTGGGACCTGCACCCGCCGACGCTGCCCCACCCCGTCGGCGAACTCACCCGCCCGCCGAAGCCACAGCCCTCGGAGACCAGTTGGTCCGGGACGCTGAGCGAGGGCGACGTCCTCTATCTGCCCCGCGGCTGGTGGCACACGGTCCGGGCGGCCGACGGACCGTCCCTGCACCTCACCCTGAGCAGCCGACTGCCCTCCGCCGCGGACCTGCTGCGGCTTCTGCTCCGGCGGCTTGCCACGGAGCGCCCGGTGATCCGACAGGACCTGCCCCGGTTCGCGGACGCGGCGACGGCGGACCGGTGGTACGCCGACCTGCGGGCGGCGCTCGTCGAGGAAATCCAGGAACCGGGACTGCTGGAACGGTTGGGCAAGGAGGCGGGGGAGAGGGCCCCGAGGCGCCCGGTGTTCACCCTGCCGAAGTCTCCCGAGTGACCGCGTCGCCGGGGATCCGACGGCTGCTGCCCACGTCGGCGAGAGGCCTGCCGGGCACGTTCTGGTGGATCTGGCTCAGCATCCTGGTCAACTGGACGGGCGGGTTCGTCGGCCCACTGCTCACCCTCTACATGACCTCGCAGCGGGGCTACTCGGCAGCGCACGCCGGTGCCGTCATCTCGCTCATCGGACTCGGCGGCGTGCTGGGCACGATCGGCGGCGGCAGCGCTGCCGACCGCTTCGGCCGCAGGACCACCCTGTTCGCCGCGCACTGCTGGACCGCGGTGTGCATGACCTCGCTCGGTCTGGTCCAGGAGGGCTGGGCGATAGCGGTCGCCGCCTTCGCGATGGGAGCCGGCTCGGCCGCCGCCCGACCCGCCATGCAGGCGGCGCTGGCCGACGTCGTACCTCCCGAGGACAGGCAGCGCGCGTTCGCCCTCAACTACTGGGCGCTGAATCTCGGTGTGGCGGTCTCCTCCGTACTGGCCGGAGTCATGGTCACCCACGGATACGTGCTGATCTTCGTCGCGGACGCGGCGGCCACGGCGTTGTGCGCGGTCCTGGTCTTGGCGAAGGTCCCGGAGACCCGGCCGCGCACAAGGACCCGGACCGGTGGCAGGAGTGCGGAGGCGACGCCACGACGGAAGGGCGCGCACGGCGGCTCGGTATGGAAGGACCGCCCGTTCCTGGCGTTCTGTCTCGCCGCCCTGCTCTTCGCCTCCGTGTTCCAGCAGGGGAGCACGATGCTGCCGATCGTGGTGGCACGCGACGGCCACGACCCGACGGTCTTCACCTGGCTGCACGCCCTCAACGGCGTACTCATCGTCACCCTGCAGGTGGCCCTGACGCGGCTGGTCCGTGAGCGCTCCAGGGCCGCGACACTGCTCGCCGCCGCGCTCCTGCTGGCCGTGGGGTTCGGCCTGATGGCCTTCGCGGACAGCGTGATCGCGTACGCCCTCTGCGTAGTCATCTGGACGTTCGGCGAGATGCTGCAGGCACCGGCGGGCAGCTCGGAGGCCGCCGACCGTGCGCCGGAGCACCTGCGCGGCCGGTACCAGGGCCTGTACGGCACCGCCTGGACCGCCGCCGCCTTCCTCGCACCGGCAGGAGGCGGGCTGCTGCTCGACTCCGGCGGTCCCGGGGCCTTGTGGGGCGTGTGTGCCGCCCTGGCCCTCCTCGCCGGTCTCATCTGGGCCTGGATCACGGTCCCGGACCACAAACTCGCACGCCACGAGTTCCGCTCGGGCGTGCATACCGGGGACGGCTCCCCGTCCCCGGCCGGCTCTCCCGCCCGGGAGAGTCATTCGGATATCGAGTTGAGAGGACAGCCATCATGAACTCTTTCGAGATGGAAGAGCAGGACGAGCAGTTCGTTCTGAACAACTGCGTCGCCGCGTACTTCGCCGACGAGAACGAGGAGTTCGTCGTCGACAACTGTGTTGCGGCGTACATGTCCTGATGGCCGAGGGAAACCTTCGGGCGACCGACCGGGGCACCCTCGTGGTGCCCCGGTCGGGCCCGGCCCCCGCACCCGTACCGTCCGCACCCGTACTGCCCGCACTCGAATTGCCCGCCGATGTCGTCACGCGCCTGCGCGTCTTCCGCGGGCCGGGGTCGACTCCCTCCACCCTCCGGCTGGCCGTCGCGGACATCGCGGACCGTACGCGGACCACGCCCTGGCAGGCGGACCGGCAGGCCTTCGGCATGTCGTGGACCAGCGCCGAGCAGGCGAGCCGCGCGGCCCTGGGCGAAGCCGTCGAGCGCTACTGCGGCACCTGCCCGCCGGACCCCGTGGCGCTGGTCCACGGCAGCCACCGGGACCTTCTCCGCCGCGGCCTCGACGCCCTGGACCCCGCCCGGCTCACGCTCTACTCGCCGGCCCAGTACCGCCGCCCGGACTTCCCCTTCGTCCCGTTCCTGCCCGACACCCCGGTCCACTGGGTCCGCGGCAGGTCCCTGACACGCGACGCGGACGTGTACGTCCCCGCCTTCGCCGCGTACACGCTCTGGCGCCGCATACCCCACCGGCACGAGGAGGCCCGGCACGCCTTCCCCGTGATCGGCGGCATAGCCGCCGGCACCGACCTCGAACACGCCATCCGCTCCGGACTCGAAGAAGTGGTCGAGCGCGACACGGTGGCCATTTGGTGGGCGAATGCCGTACCGCCGCCCCGCCTCCCCGTCACCGAGTCCCTCCGCCGGCTCATCGGTCCGGCACTGGACGACTTCGAGGTCGAGCTGACGTACCTGGAGAACCGCTTCGGCCTGCCCACGATCGGCGCGCACGTCCGCGGCAAGACCGAAGGCTGGCTCACGATGGGCTTCGCCACACGGGCGGGAAGCGCGCAGGACGCGGCGTCCAAGGCCCTGGCGGAGGCGTTCTCCCTCCAGCTCACCTGCCGGACCCTGAACTCCCCCGAAGCCCTGGCACGCCTCTCCGACGGCTACCGCGACAGGGACAGCCCGCTGAAGCCGTGGCGTCCCGACTCCTCCTACCTGGACGCCTACCGCGCGGACGGCCGGGACGCCGTGGAACTCCTGTGCCACCAGCAGCTCTATCTCGACCAACGCGCTGCACAGCGCTCCCTCGCCTGGGCCGCCACCGGGCCGGACGGCAACTGGGACGACATCCCCGCACTGCTGTACGCCCCGCCCTCGCCCAGTACCTTGCGGGCGAGCATCGAGGCGGCCGGACACGAGGTGCTGTACGTGGACCTGACGACCCTCGAGGCCGAGGCGGCGGGGATGAAGGTCGTACGGGTCATCGTCCCGGGCACGGTCGGCACGGCACCGGCCGCGTACCCCGCGCTCGGCGGACGACGCGTGCAGGATGTCGCGGTGGACCTGGGATGGCGCGCAACAGCCCTGCCCGAGGACCGGTTGAACACCTTCCCGATCCCCCATTCCTGAAGCCGCCCCGGGCGGTGCGGGCCAGGGCCTGTCCGGCGGATCAGGGGCGGACAGGCCCTAGTAGCAATACCGGTGACTTTGCTGGCGCTGGCTCGTCCCGCGCCCGCGTCGAGCACGTCTTCGCCCGCGTGAAGACCTGGAAGATCCTCCGCGACTGCCGTCTCAAGGGCGACGGCGTCCACCACGCCATGCTCGGCATCGCCCACCTCCACAACCTCAACCTCGCCGGATAAGTGAACGGCCGCGGACTGACCTCCGCAGCCTCGGGGAGAAGCTGTTCGAGGAGGCGTACGACTGGGCACGCCCGCTCACCGACGCCGAATGCCTGCGCCGCAACCTGGTGGGCCTGGACGTGAACATGGCGTTCGCCGCCGGGGCGAACGGGCTGATCGTCGGCCTCGGCGCGCCGACGCACGTCAAGCAGCCGGTGTTCGACCCGAAGCTCCCGGGAAGCTGGCTGATGGACCTGTCGCACGTCGACCTGTCCCGGGTGAAGGTTGGCAAGGAGAGGTGGGCGGAGCTGGACGCCAGCCTGCTGCCGAGCCCGTTCACGCCGAAGGGCGAGCGCCCGGAGGGGCCGGCCTGGTACGCGACGCCCACCGTCGCCTACGCGCTGGAGCTCGGCTACGACGTCGCGCCGATCGAGGCGTACGTCCCGCGGCGCCGGTACGACAACGGCCGCTACCTGGACGGCTGCGCGACGCCTACCTCGCCACGATGGCCGACCTCGGCGTCGACGCGGACCTGTCACCGGCCGACTTCCTGGCGGCAATGGACAGCTACCGGCAGCGAGACCCGGAGCTGGCGATCGTGGTGTCCGCGATCAAGGCGACGGTGAAGGGCGGCCTGGGGAAGCTGCGCGAGCACCCGCGGGGCGAGGGGTGGCGGCCCGGCGAGCCGTGGTGGGCGCTGTCCCGCCCGACGTGGCGTCTGCCATGTTCCGCACGAGATCTATGCACGGCTGCTGCATGGAGCGACTACGCCCACGCTGCTCACTTGCCCGTTTCCCCTCCAGGGGAACGATGTACGCGCCCTGGTGGTGCGGACCTTGATGATCCTGCGTTCGGTGCGGGTCGGGGTCCGGCGCGGGCTGCGGTGCGGGCGGCTGGAGCGGTCACTCATGCCTGCCTCGCCCAGCTCGCGGTAGCGGCCGGCCCATCGCTGAGCCGTTGTGGGTGAGACCTGGAAGCGTTCGGCGGCCCGGCGCAGGGTCCAGCCGTCCTCGACGACGCAGCGGGCCAGGCGCAGGCGCCCGGTCTCGGTCAGGGGTGCATTACGGTGAGGCACGAGGGCCTTTCTGGTCGCCGGTGCAGATGTCGCAATCCACACCAGGCCAGAAGGCCCTCACCCATTTCAAGATCAATCAGCCGTGAACCCTGTCACCAACCTCCGTGGACAGAACACCTAGCGGGCTCTACCCCGAGTTCGCCCGGCGTGACGGCTTCGGCTACGGGTCACTCCCGCTCGCGCGGGCTCTACATCTTGCCCTGGCCGAGCTGCTTGGTGATGGGCGGGTCACTCCCACTCGCGCGGGCGCTACACGATCACGGCCGCCGCGTGCGCGCTGGAGTGCGAGTCACTCCCGCTTGCGCGGGCCCTACCGTGGTCGACACCCTCCATCTGCTCGGGGTGGCGAGTCACTCCCGCTCGCACGGGCTCTTCAAGAAAGTGCGGGGCCGTTCGGCCAGGACGGTTGGGTCACTCCCGCCCGCGCGGGCTCTATACACTGCCTCGCTCGCAGATCCAGCGCAGATACGGATCACTCCCGCTCGCGCGGGCTCTACGGTTTCGGGAGAGGGAATTCAGCGTCGCCCGCTGAGTCACTCCCTACTCGGCGGGCCTGCTGCGCCATGTTGTCGGCCGAGAGTCATTCCCGCTCGCGCGGGCTTTACCTGCTCCTCCTGGGCGGGTGTGCCCCCACCGACGAGTCACTCCCGCTCGCGCGGGCTCTGCAGGAAGATGCGGGGCCGTTTGGTCAGGGCGGTTGGTTCACTCCTCTCGCAGGCTTTCTCCAGGCGCGGTCCAGCAGGTGCCGCTCGTCCGCGAGTTGCTCCCGCTCGCGTGGGCTCTACGGTTGCCCAGAACTCGGCGCGCCGGTGTCGAAGGCGGGTCACTCCCGCTCGCGCGGGCTCTGCAGCCGGCCCAAGGCGGCGTAGGCAGCGTGGGACGGGTCGCTCGCGGACTCTACTCACCCACCGCCAAGGGTGCCGTCGAGCGGACCGGGTCACTCCCGCTCCCGCGAGCTTTACCGCCACAACCGTCAGCAGGCAGACATGAACAGCGAGTCACTCCCGCTCGCGCGGGTGCTACGAGGACCCGACGGACATGGTCGCCTCCGCCAGCGGGTCACTCCCGCTCGCGCGGGCTCTACGGCCTGGTCATTCTGGCACGCGTTGCCTGTCATTTGCTCGTGACCGGCCAGGAAATGATGCCACATCAGGGGTTGAGCCCGTATGGGGATAGACGGGCAGAGCGTGGCCGCGTTTGCCCAGCGCGCCGCAGTACATCCGCGCCACCCCCGGCGAGTTGTAGCCGTCCTTGGGAAAGCCCACGTCATCGATGGCATACGCCTCGGGAGAGATATGCGCCGCAGCCCAACGGGCCAGCCGTTCCCGGACCTTGGAATAATCCCAGGTCGAGGAGGAGACGAACTGCTGCAGCTGCTGGTGGTCCACGCCCAGACGCTCGGCCATCGGCTGCATCGACTTGCGCTTGCCGTCCAACATCAGCCCGCGCAGGTACAGCTCGCCCTTCGCCCGCTGATCCCGCCGGGCCAGCGGGCCAGCGGGCCAAGCATCTCGGCGGCGAAGGCCTCCAGACGCGGCCGGACCTCTTCCATCTCCTCAGGTGTCACACCTGAAAGAAGATCACAACCTATCCGATAAGGATCACTTGGGGCACCTAACAAAGCCCTACTAGTGCTGTGACCGGAAACGATCACCGGGTTGGCCTGCGATGATCGGTGAATGAGCGAGCATGAGTGGCAGGCGTTGACCAAGTCCGAGGAAGCGTTCATGGTCAATTCGTATGAGATCGACATCCTGGCCGGTGTCTGGGGAGATCTCGACGATGCCGATCAGTCCCGGCCCGTGAAGGAGCTGGCAGGGATCTTGCTCACCCTCATCGATCGTGGATGGATCGAGGTTCGTCGAGTCGCGCCGTGGACGTCCCCGTCAGGCGAGGAGGGCTTCCAGCCCGGGGAGCTGGTGCCTCGTGATCAGCTTCCGGCGGTCCTGGAGGACGCGTCCAACTGGGAGTACCCGGATGGCAGCTGGATCGGTGCAGTGACCTTGGTGGAGACGGAAGCGGGTAAGAAGATCACCCGTCGTTCTCCCGAGGAGATGGCCGAGTAGACCGCCGTGGTGGGGATCCTCAGTCCGCTGCTGCCAGTGGTCGGCCAACCCACCGGATGCCCCTCTCGCTGCGGACGCGGGCGCGTTCGCGTCGTTGGGCGGCCAGGACCTCGGGGTGGCGTGCGTTCTGGCTGCGCCAGCACAGGCAGCGGTGCAACTCCCGTGTTTGCACGGTGTGGTTGGGGTGGTTTGAGTTGGCCAGGGTGAACTGCCGCAGCGGCCCGAAGTGCGCCTCGATCGGGTTCGCCCAGGACGCGTTCGTCGGGGTGAAGCACAGCTCGACCTTGTTCCGGGCCGCCCAGCGCAGGATGCGCCAGTTCTTGTGGGCGGACAGGTTGTCCAGGATCACGTAGATCGGGGCGCCGTCCGGACGGGCCGCCCGGATGCTCTTGAGTGCCGCCCACGAGGGACCGATGCCCTTGCGGCGCCGGTTGACCCCAGAGGGTGTCGTCGCCGACCGAGTAGCAGCCGTGGAAGTAATGGAAATACGTCGAGCCGTACCTGCCGATCGGCGAGTGCGGTCCGTACCCCGCTCGGCTGCGGGAGCAGTTGAGGGTGTGATCTGGAAGTGCAGCATCAGGCCGATGCCGACGACCATCAGACCGGCCGCGGCCCCGCCGGGTCTGCTCAGCTCTCCGGGCACACCTTCGGGTCCAGATCGGGGACGCCCGGCGTGGGCTTCTTGAGCAGGGAGGCCAGATTCTTCTGGTACATGGAATTCCACCCCGGCGTGTCCTCAAGGATCGCCGTCACCGCCGAGCACACCTTCTTTTTCAGGGCCGGCGTCCCGGAACGCATGGCCACACCGTATTTCTCCGTGCCGTCGATGGGGTCCAGCATCTCGACCGTGTCCGACTGGGCGTAGCCCGCGAGAACGGCGTCGTCCGAGGCCACTGCGTAGACGTTCGTCTTATCGCTCAGCAGCTGCTTCAGGCAGTACTGGTAGGTGGCCGGCAGCGGCTTCATTAGGGTGAAGCCGAGCAGGGGAAGGTCCGTCTCGTAGGTCGAGCCGTCGGCGGTGCACACCTCCACCTTCTTGGTCATCAGATAGCTGGAGTCCTTGATCTCCCCGTGCTTCACCGAGTTCTTGCGCACCAGGAACCCCCGGCCCGCCTCGTAGTACGGGCCGACGAACTCGATCTCGGCGCTTTCCCTCATGGTGTACGAGGCGATGACGAGATCCACCGCCTTCCTCTTCAGGTGACTGTCCCGGTTCCCGGACGTGACCTCGACGAACTTGACGTCCTTGTCCTCGTATCTCAGGTCCCGGGCGACCTTGTAGGCCATGTCGATGTCGAAGCCCGCGTACTTCCCTTCGCTGACCTTTCCCTTCCTCAGGCTCAGCCCTCGCTGATCGGCCTTGACGCCGATCTTCAACTGGGGATGGGCCTTCTTCCACTCCTTCCATGCCTGTGTCTCGGCGTCGCCACCCCGGCCGTCCGGGCTGGCGGCACCGCTGGCCTTGTCCTTGTCCTTGTCCTTCCCGCCCGAGCCGGCTCCGTTCGCCACGAGCCAGCCGGCGGTGGTCAGCAACGCCACGGCGAGAGTCACCGCCACCGCCCTCTTCGCGCCCTTCCGGGAGCCTGACCGCGGGTCCTTCTTTGGGGCGGCCGGGAGAGCGGAGGCACTCGGGGGAGCCGGGGCGAACGCGGGCTCCGGTGTGGGCTCGGGTGCGGGCACGGGCTCCGATTCGTGCTCCGGCGGCTGCATCGCGGCCCCGGCGGGGGCGGCGTTCGACGGAGCGCCCAGCACCTCGCGCAGCATGCTGTCCGCCGTGGACGTGTCCAGGCGCTCGTCGGGATTCGTGCGCAGCAGCCCCTGGATCACCGGGGCGAGGGGACCCGCGTACCGCAGGACCGGGTGCGGCGACTGCTCGATGTTCGCCTGGACCTCCCAGGACTCCCTGCCGCCGAAGGGAAGGCTGCCCTCGACCATCTCGTACAGCGTGACCCCCAGTGCCCACAGGTCCGAGGCGGGGGTGGGGCCGCTGAAGAAGAGTTCGGGCGCCTGGTACGGGGGCGTGCCGATGACGTTGCCGGACCGGGTCAGCGGGGTGGCTCCCTCGAACGTCGCGATCCCAAAGTCCACCAGGACCACGTGCCCGTCGTCCCGGACCAGCACATTGCCCGGCTTCACGTCGCGGTGGAGGACTGACGCCGCGTGCACCGCCCGTAAACCCTGGAGGACCTGGTGGCCGATGTCCGCCGCCCTTGGCACGGCGAGCACCCTCTGCTCGTGCAGCAGATCCGCCAACGACCCGGCGTCGAGCAGCTTCATCACGATCCAGACCTGGTTGTCGGTCTCGACCTGGTCGTGGACCGTCACCACGTTCGGGTGCTCGATCTTGGCTATGGCCTCCGCCTCCCGGCGTGCCCGCTGCATCGCCGCGGCTTGGGAACCAGCGGCCACGGCGTTCCGGTCGAGCAGACCCTTTATGGCGACGAACCGGCGCAGCCGCCGGTCGTGGGCCTTCCACACCTCGCCCATGCCGCCGCTGCCGATCGGTTCCACCAGCTCGTAGCGGCCCTCGATCACCGCATGCGGGTGGTCAGGCGTGGACGAGGCTCCGTGAAACGGTGCCGTGGGCCATTGCTGAGCCGCCCCGGAGCCCGCCGGCTGAGGCGTGCTGCCCGCCCACGGTCCGCCGGAGCCACTACCGGCTCCGGCCCTGTCTTCGCCTTGCATGCGCCCCCCTCGAAACCTGGATTCAGACCACAGTAGATGCTCGGTCCGAAGCGGGCGTAGAGCAATGAGATGTGGCGGTGGCGAACAACGCGCCCCGCGGGCGTTGTTACGTTGGCTGACCGGTCTGGGATGATCTTGGAGTTGATCGTGCCGGGGAGGAGTCCGCTCGTGTCGTCCGCGTCGCCGTCGTACAAGGGGCACCGGTACCGGGTGGGGGTCATCTCCCATTGCGTGTGGCTGTACTTCCGCTTCCCGCTCAGCTTCCGCGAGGTCGAGGAGCTGATGCTCGAGCGCGGCGTGATCGTCTCCCGCGAGACCGTCCGGCGCTGGTGCGCGAAGTTCGGGCAGGCCTGCGCCAACGGCTTGCGCCGGAAGCTGCCCCAGAACGGGGATAAATGGCACCTGGACGAGGTCTTCATCGAGATCAACGGCGAGCTGAAGTACCTGTGGCGGGCCGTCGACGCCGACGGCGACGTGCTCGACATCCTTCTCCAGAACCGGCGGGACAAGGCTCTTCAAAGAGCTGACCGCAGTGCTCGATGAGCCCCCGCTCTGGAAGCGGCCACGGAAGCCGAAGAACGACCGTGAGAAGAAGGAGGAGCTGCGCAAGCAACGGCGCCAGCTCCAAGGCGCCGGGCGGCGCCGCTTCTTCGCCTTTTTCGCCGGGCAGTCGCACTGGCCACACTCCCGGCAGAACCGGATCGGTAACGCGGCCGCACGCGGCGATGCCCGCGTTCTGCCCCGGGTGCGGCATCCGCCTGGCTGTGGTGACGATGCGCACCCGGGGCCATGGCTATTCCGGTCGGCGCCCTCGGGAGGGCACCGACCGGAGACGGGTCTCACGCGGCAACGTGATCGCGCCTGGGGTTCCTGATTGCCTCGGTGGAGCCCGCAACTCTCAGGAGGGGTGCATCTACGCTGGAAAGAGTGCCGCTTGGCCTTGAATGATTGATGAACTCCCTTGCGGGCGATTGGGATAATCCCTGCATCTAAAAACTTTCTAACGGGCGATAAGTCTGCACCTGGGTGCGAACCTGCTGCTCAAGGCTGGGATAGCTGTCAGCGTTGGTGCGGAACCGGCGAGCAGGAGCGTGGACACGCGCGCATCAATCGAGTTGGAGGGTATCCCCGAGATAGCGAGCCTGGTGACACGATGCAGATCCGATCGGTGTCGGCAAACGCCGATTGGATGCAAGGACTTGGAGCCCGCAAATCGCTCTCGCGCGCTGCGACGCGTGAGGGCCTCTTGATCTCAGGAGGCATGACCATGTCACATCTGCCTGTTCCGGCCCGCTGCGTGGTGCACGGCGAGCCCTGCCGTAACCGGCCCTCCACAACCGACGCCGTGGTCATCGTGGTGATCGCCGTGCTGGCGTGTGGGCTATCTATGAAGGGTCTGGACCTGTCGTCGGTCCTGGCAGTGCTGAGCGGCGCTGGAGCGGTGGCAGCAGGCACACTGATGGCCGTGCAAGGAGGAAGTGGGAGGCTGGGTCACAGGTTGGCCCGAGCCGTGCACGCAGTCGCCACGGCCTGAGAATCGTTGGTGGGGCGCAAGGAGAGGCCGATTGCCTCGTCGAACAAGGCACTGGTCGCGTTGGCACAATGGCTGCGCGACCAAAGATCGGCCCGCGGATTTTCGTATGCAGATCTGGCTACCCGTGCCGCATGCCATGCCACGACCCTTCAACGGGCGGCATCAGGTCGGTCGATCCCCAGCGCGCAGAGCGTACGCATGTATGCGCGGGCTTGTGGTGCGTCGGAGAACAAGGCGATGGAACTGTGGCAGCAGGCCCGCATCCGCAGCTTCCGCAGCACCGCGCGAAGTTCGCCCAACCCGCTGACCATCGATGGCATCGGCACGTTTCAAGCCGGGCTGCGCACTTTGTATGAGTTGGCCGGCTGTCCGTCGATGCGTGAGATGGAGAGGCAAGCTGGTACGGGCTGTCTTCCGCACAGCACAGCACACCGCATCGTGCGGAGCCGGACCGTGCCACGCGATGTTCATCAGCTGACGGGGTTTCTGAGAGCATGCTCGGTTGGACCAGCCGAGCATCCGTTGTGGATCGAGGCCTGGCGGCGCGTGCTCGGGCAAGAAACACCCCCCTCGCTACCCCCACCGCCAACAAGACCGGCAGGTGTGGAACTGGTGGCGGTGACGGCGAGACCTGAGGGGCGCAGGAGTGACGAACCTGTCGAGGTGGCACCAAAGTGTGCAATGCGAGCGCCAGGGCTCCAATTCTCCGTGCTCGGTCCGGTACGGGCATGGCGGGGCGGCGAGGCGCTGCCGTCCGGTTCACCCCAGCAGCGCGCCCTGCTGACCGCGCTGCTCCTGCGTGGCGGCCGCACGGCCACGGCCTCCGAACTCATTGATGCCATCTGGGGTGAGGAACCGCCCTCGCAGGCGCTGGCTGCGGTACGCACGTACGCCTCCCGGCTCCGGAAGGTCCTCGACCCGCAGACGCTGGTCAGCGACGCCGGCGGGTACGCGATCCGGACCAGGCGCGACGCCCTCGATCTCACCGTGGCCCAGGAGCTGGCGGCCGAGGCGGAGAAGGCCCGGGCCGGCGGCGACCGCACCCAGGCCCGCTCCCTGTTCAACAAGGCGCTCGGCCTGTGGGACGGCGAGGCCCTGGCCTCCGTGCCCGGCCCGTACGCCGAGAATCAGCGCACCCGTCTGGAGGAATGGCGGCTCCAGCTCACCGAAACCCGCCTGGACCTGGACCTGGAGGTCGGCTGCCACGCGGAGGCGGTCTCCGAGCTGACCGCGCTCACCGCCGCGCACCCGCTGCGCGAACGGCTGCGCGAACTCCTCATGGTCGCCCTGTACCGCAGCGGCCGCCAGGCCGAGGCGCTCGCGGTGTACGCCGACACCCGTCGGCTGCTCGCCGACGAACTGGGCGTCGACCCGCGCCCCGAACTCTCCCAGCTCCAGCAGCGCATCCTGCAGGCCGACGAGGAACTGGCCCGCCCGGCCGACGAACCCGCCCCGGCGGCCGCGCCGGTCCGCCCGGCGCAACTCCCCGCCACGGTGCCGGACTTCACGGGCCGCGCCTTCTTCATCCGCGAACTGGGCGAGCACCTCGCCACAGCGGAGGGCTCGGTCATGGCCGTTTCGGCGCTGGCCGGCATCGGCGGTGTCGGCAAGACGACGCTCGCCGTGCACGTTGCCCACCAGGCCCGCCGGCACTTCCCGGACGGCCAGCTGTACGTCGACCTCCAGGGCGCGGGCGCCCGCGCCGCTGAGCCGGAGACGGTCCTTGGCGCGTTCCTGCGCGCCCTGGGCACGGCGGACTCGGCGATCCCCGACTCGCTGGACGAACGCGCCGCGCTCTACCGCTCCACACTCGACGGCCGCCGCATCCTGGTCCTCCTCGACAACGCGCATGACGCGGCCCAGATCCGCCCCCTCCTCCCCGGCACCGCGGGCTGCGCGGCCCTAGTCACCAGCCGCGTCCGCATGGTCGACCTGGCCGGTGCCCACCTGGTCGACCTGGACGTGATGTCGCCCGAGGAGGCGCTCCAGCTCTTCACCAGGATCGTGGGCGAGGAGCGCATCAACGCTGAGCGCAATGACGCCAGATATGTGATTGCCGCTTGCGGCTTCCTGCCGCTGGCGATCCGCATTGCCGCTTCCCGCCTGGCGGCCCGCCGCACCTGGTCAATCGCGACGCTGGCAGCACGGCTTGCGGATGAGACCAGCCGCCTGGCTGAGCTGCAGGCCGGCAATCTGGCAGTGCAACCTGTCATCGAGCGGAGCTACGCCTGCCTGGACGCTGAGCGAGCGCGTGCCTTCCAGCTGTTGAGTTCATCAACCAACGTGTTCATATCGCTGCCCGAATCGGTAGGTCTGCTCGATCGAAGCCTTGTCCAAGCAGAGGTTCTGCTAGAAGGGCTGATTGATGCCGGCTTGCTCATGCCCGTCGGGCCAGGCCACTATCAAGTGCACGTTCTAGCCCGGCTCTTCGCGATGACTCTTCGCGCTCCATGACCCCCGCATCGCTACGTCCTCACCGCGGCTGCAGTCGAAGGGGTGCGCCCCGCTGGGTGCACCTGGTGGTGGTGTGGTGACGCGCCCACACAAGGGCTGGGGCGGCAACGGCTCCGGCCAGCTCGGCGACGGCACCACCACCGACCGCCCCACCCCCGTCACCATGGACAACGTGGCCCACGTGCGCTCCATCTCCGCCGGCTCCCACCACAGCCTCGCCCTCACCCGCGAAGGACGGTCAAGAGCGTCGGCGCGAACAACTCCGGCCAACTCGGCGACGCCACCACCACCAACCGCAGCAACGTCACCACCCCGGTCAGCGGTTTGAGCAGCATCTCGCTGATCGCCGCCGGCCACGCGTTCAGCATCGCCGCCTGACCCGCACCACCCTTGACCACTGCGGCCCGCCCCCACCCCGGCGGGCCGTAACGGCATCCTTGCCCGGCTCCGCGCCCGCGTCGTTGACCGGTAGGCGCCCAGCCGAGCTGCGCCGGATGGTCCGAGACGGGTATGGCGATGCCTGCGCTGGACATGTTCCGTGCGGGCATCGCCATTGTTCCGTCAGGCAGCCCACTCCAGCCCGAGGTTGGAGAGCGTGCTGAGCTGGTCCTCGGTGAGCCGGTCTCGGCGCGTCTTCTGGTTGCTCAGAAATACGCCCAGCCGTACCGATGTGCCATCGGGGAGCTCTTCAAGAGCCGGACGGTGGTACCCGCGCCCTCATCGCCGACCACGATGCTCGTCCCGTCCGCGCCCAGCGACTCCGGTATGTCGGCATCAGTGGCATAGCCGGTACGCGTCCCGCAGGCCGCAAGGGACAGTCCCAGCACGGTGGCGATCGCCATTGCCTGAATCGCACGCTTCACCAGCATGAATGCCCCTCCCCCGTGGCGAATGGCCCGGACTCTGAGCCAGAACCCGAGAACCGGTTCTGGCTCAACTTCTGTGGTGATGGGCCGGCGGTCAGTGGGTCCGGTCGGCGCAGTCGGGAAACCCGCAGGTCAGAGAAATGGTCCGGCGCGGAGATGGGCGGGTAAGGCCTGGCATCACGGAAGTTGTGCCAGAACCCGAGAACCGACAGCAGATGTTCAGCAGTTTCGACAGCACGCCGGCGCACTCCGTGTTCGACAGGGGTACCGGGTCCGAGCTCCGACTTCTGGCCACCTCGCGGTGGCGGCCGGTTCATTGAGTCAGGAAGCCTGAGAGGTCCCGTTGCCGGACGAGGTGCGGGCGAACCAGGTTCGCGCCTCGTCGTCGGACAGGACGCGGGTCAGCTCGGCCGTACCCGGGAGATAGGGGAAGAACCGGTCGGCGTTCCAGCTGCGTTGGTACAGCGGTTCGTCCAGCACGAGCAGACGGTATCCCTCCACCACGGGGATGTCGTCGGGCAGCCCCTCGTTCCAGATCCGTTCGCCGTCCGGGGCGAGGAGTTCGAAGGCCCCGGTCGCGACGGCCTCGGCGCGTTCTCGGGCGGGCTCGGGGTCCGTGGCCAGGCGGACGCTCTCAGCCGAAGGGGCGGTACCGGGCACGTGGCCGCCGCCGACGAGTACGTGGGCGAGCAGCGTGTGCAACTGGAAGTTGTCCCCGATGCCGCCGATGCGTACCTCGAACCCGCTCCCGGTGGGCCGGTGCAGCACGACCAGGGGCTCGTCGTCCAGGACCGCCAGCGCGTAGGCCAGGCACTTGAGGTCATGCCGCTCCAGGGCTGCCAGGTCGCGGCAGGCGGGGAGGAGCGTGGATGCGTGCCGACGGCGCACCTCTGTGCTGCGGCACAGTACGGCCAGCGCGGGCGGCTGCCATTCCTCGACCGAGCACCAGGCCAGCGCCAACCGCGTGGTCTCGTACGCGTCGCCGCCCAGGCGGGCCAGCAGCGCATTATCGATGATCTTCTCGTCGGGCTCCGGTAGTTCGTCGGCGGCTCCGCCGGCGGCGGTCCAGCGGCGGGCGAACTCCAGGGCGTCGAGCAGGTCTCGGTGGACGCCGCCGAGGATCGGCTCCGCGCAGGCCGCCGGGTCTGCGCCGCTCTCGACGCAAAAGCCGGCCGCCGATGCCAGGAGCGGGCGCGGGCCGGTGGGTGGGAAGGCGGGGGAGCAGCGCGGCCAGCCGGGGCCCCGCCAGGACGCGTTCGGTGTTTGTCGCCTGCTGCAGAGCCTTCAGCGCGGCGGTGAAGGCATGTTCGGTGCGGGCACCGTCGCGAGCGTCAGCAGCCTGCTCCAGCTCGGATATGACGGCGCCGAGGTCCGAGGCCTTCTGCTTCCTCTTGAAGATCACTGGCACACCTTATGTGCAACACCGTTGCGTTTGGCCCCTGAGCTGTACGTCAAGCCCTGCTGAACAGCGCAACGGGACCACCTGATAGATCAACGATCGGCGAAGAAAGTC
>NZ_JBVHDS010000027.1:0-76343 GCF_055563255.1 Streptomyces sp. NPDC002958
GTACTGCAGGGGGGACCCTGTGGGAGAGTAGGACGCCGCCGAACTCCTTTTACGGGAAAGCCCCGTGCCCTTGTGGCACGGGGCTTTTCTGCGTTTACCCCTCTTTGTTCTCAGGCGGGGCGACCAGGTGGGTGTCGTAGGCGATCTTGTCCAGGAGCGGCATGCGGTCGACGCTACGGAGCGGGCCCGTGGCGGGCGTCGGACCGGGGCGGGAGGTGGCGGGGCGTGTAACCGGGGTGCGACGCGCGGGTGTTCGGGATGCCCGGGGCCGTGAATTTTGTTTGCGCAGGTCAGGAGGGAGAGGCAGGATCGGCGGATGGAACATGTGATTCGAGCCGTGCGCGCCGATGAATGGTCCCTGGTCAAGGAGTTGCGGCTGGCGGCGCTGCAGGACCCGGCTGCGCCGGTGGCCTTTCTGGAGACGTATGCGCAGGGCGTGGTCCAGCCCGACGCTTTCTGGCAGGACCGGGCGCTCGGGGGGTCCGAGGCCGGGAGCGGTGAAGTGCGGCAGTTCGTCGCAATCGCGCCCGACGGGCGGTGGGACGGCACCGTCACCGTGCTGATCGAGCGGCCGGACGCGGAGGCGCGGTTCGGGGAGGCAGCCGACGTCTATCAGGCGCATGTGGTCGGTGTGTTCGTACGGCCCGAGGCGCGGGGCGAGGGCCTGGCCGAGGAGTTGTTCCGGGCCGGGACGGACTGGGCGTGGTCGCTGGGGGAGCCGCGGATCGAGCGGGTGCGGCTGTATGTGCACGAGGACAATCCGCGGGCTGCGGCGTTTTATCGGCGGGTCGGGTTTGTGGCTACCGGGCAGTCGGTGCCTGTGCCGGGTGACCCGTCTGCTCGGGAGCTCGAGTACGCGGTGAAGCGGCCGTAGGAGGACCGGGGTCGTCCGCGTCCGGTGTGTTCTGTCCTAGGTCGCCGGACGGGCTCTAATGTGTCGGGCTTGTGAGGTCTTGGGGCCAGCGGGCGCGGGCCTGTTCCTGGGAGCGGAGGAGGGCCAGGGTCGGAAGGCCCGCCGCCGGGCCGGCCGACAGCAGTTCCGGGAGCCGGGGGAGGGGCGCCACCGCGGCGATGTCGTCGAGTACGAGCGTCATTGGTGGGTCGAGCCGACCGTCGGTTGACCGTGCGGCCATGCGACGGCCGTGCTCGACCACGTGTGAGGCGAGTGCCGTGAGCAGGGGCATTGCTCCTGGGGCGGAGCGGGGATCCTCGATCGGTTCACCCACCACATAAAGGGTGCCCCCTTCGCCCGCGAAAGATGCCAGCGCGAGCGTATCGGCCCGGTTCGGTGTGCAGGCCTCGCGGATGTGGACCGAGGAGAGCGCGGCGAAGGCCCGTACCGTCAATTCCTGTGCCATCTCACGGCGTTCGACGTGCGCGGTGAGAGCGGACTCCAGCAGGCCTGCGAGTCCGGAGGCCGCTTTGGGGTGCGTACGGAGCAGGCGCACCGGCTCGTGGGCGTTGCCGCCGAGGGCCCAGCGGTGGACCTGGCGGAAGGGCCTGCCGTCGATGGCGGCGGCGTGCAGCCAGCACTGCAGGAGCGTTTCCGCGGTGTCGGCCGTCGTCGCGTCGATGCGGGCCTGCGGCCGGACCGGGGCCAGGAGCGCGGTGGAGCGGGCGGAGGCCGTGTCGGGCTGCTCGCAGCCGGCCGTGGGGGACCAGTGGAGGCGGGCCGGGGTGTCGCAGAGGTGGCCCGGGTCGTAGACGAGGACCGGGCCGAGCTTGGCGCGGGCGTCCTTCGTTTCGGCCCAGACGGTCGGGTCGGAAGTGACGACGAGCGCGGGCCCGTCGGCCTCCTGGATCGCCTGGACGACGGTGGGGCGGCGGGTGGCGGCCGACCCGTAGACGACGCGGGGGGCGCGGGTGGAGGGGAGGAGAACGGTCTCTGCCGGTGTGTGCTCCGTGGGAAGAGGGGTGGGGGCAGGTTCCGGGGCTGGGGGTGTCGGTCGGGAGGGCGTGGCTGCCGCGTGCTGGGGCGTCGGTTGTGGTTGCGGGTGTGAGTGCGGCTCCGGCTGTGGCTGCGGTGGGTTCTGGGTCTCGGGCCGGCGTTGCGGTGGGTTCTGGGTCTCGGGCCGGGCTTGCTGCTGAGACCGTACGGGCCCGTCCACGCCCACGTCCGCGTACCGTCCGCTGCGCTGCCGGGCCCGTACTGCCCGCCAGCGGGCCACCACTCCCAGCACGAACACCGTCAGCACCAGCACCACCATCAGTTCGCCGATGAACAGGCCCCAGAACAGCCCGTACCCGGAGAGTTCGCCCGCCGGGGTGTTCGGCCAGGCGGCCGGGAGGTCGTGCGGTGTGGTGGTGAGTTGACGTATGGCCAGGGGGGTCTCGGTGAGGGTGACCCCCTCGGGCCAGGCGCCGTGCGCGAACAGCCCGGCCAGGCCGGTGGCCGTCCACGCCAGGAGTGTCAGCCCGAGCAGGAAGGCCAGCAGGCCGATCAGCAGGCCGTCCGGGATGCCTCCGCTGCCGCCGGTACGTTCCTCGCCGCGCCCCGTCATGTCAGGCCACCGTTGACTCGGACGACTCGTTCAGTCGTTGTTGGTGCTCGATCCGTGCCGCGCGCTGTTCCGCCTCCAGGTCGGCGGCGCGTACGTCCTCCGGGAGGAGTTCGACCGCGGAGGACTCGGTCATCGCGCGGTCGGTGAAGACCAGGGGGCGTTCCGCTTCGGTGATCAGGTGTTTGACCACCTGGACGTTGCCGTTGACGTCCCAGACGGCGATGCCGGGGGTGAGGGTCGGGATGATCTCGACCGCCCATCGGGGCAGGCCGAGCACACGTCCCGTCGCTCTGGCCTCGTCGGCCTTCTGGGCGTAGATCGTGCGAGTGGACGCCATCTTGAGGATCGCCGCGGCCTCGCGGGCCGCCGCCCCGTCGACGACGTCGCTGAGGTGGTGGACGACGGCCACGAACGACAGGCCCAGCCGTCGGCCGAACTTCAGCAGGCGCTGGAAGAGCTGGGCCACGAAGGGTGAGTTGATGATGTGCCAGGCCTCTTCGACCAGGAAGATGCGTTTCTTCCGGTCGGGCCTGATCCAGGTGTGCTCCAGCCAGACGCCGACGATCGCCATCAGGATCGGCATCGCGATCGAGTTCCGGTCGATGTGCGAGAGGTCGAAGACGATCAGTGGGGCGTCGAGGTCGATGCCGAAGCTCGTCGGTCCGTCGAACATGCCGCGCAGGTCACCGTCGACCAGTCGGTCCAGGACGAGGGCGACGTCCAGGCCCCAGGCCCGTACGTCATCTATGTCGACGTTCATCGCCTCGGCGGACTCGGGTTCCGGGTGGCGCAGCTGGTCGACGATGTCGGTCAGGACCGGCTGGCGGTCGGTGATGGTCTCGTTCACGTACGCGTGGGCGACCTTCAGCGCGAAGCCGGACCGTTCGTCCAGACCGTGCCCCATCGCGACCTCGATGATCGTACGGAGCAGGGCGAGCTGGCCGGTCGTGGTGATCGCGGGGTCGAGCGGGTTGAGCCGGATGCCGCCGTTGAGCGCGGAGGTCGGGTCGAGGCGGATCGGGGTGAGGCCGAGCTCCTGGGCGATGAGGTTCCATTCGCCGACGCCGTCCTCGCCCTGGGCGTCCAGGACGACGACCTGGCGGTCGCGGAAGCGGAGCTGGCGGAGCACGTACGTCTTCTCCAGTGCGGACTTGCCGTTGCCGGACTCGCCGAGCACCAGCCAGTGCGGGGCGGGGAGCTGCTGTCCGTACAGCTGGAACGGGTCGTAGATGTAGCCCTTGCCGGAGTACACCTCGCGGCCGATGATCACGCCGGAGTCGCCGAGGCCGGGGGCCGCGGTGGGCAGGTAGACGGCCTGGGCCTGTCCGGTCGACGTACGGACCGGCAGCCTCGTCGTCTCCACCTTCCCGAAGAGGAAGGCGGTGAAGGCGTCCGACAGCGCGGACAGCGGATCTCGCATGGCGTGACCGACCTCCCTCTCGTTTCTCTCGGATATGTGCGGGCTAGCGACGGATGCCGGTGGCGAACGGCAGGGTGTTCACGAAGGCGCGGTGGTGCTCGCGGTCGCACCACTCCAGCTTGAGATACGACTTTCCGGCCGAGGCCCGGATCGTCCGTTTGTCGCGGGCGAGGGATTCCGGCGATCGCGACGACACGGTGATGTACCCCACCAGGTTCACTCCGGCCGCGCCGCTCGCGAGATCTTCACCCCGCTGGTCGAGCCGGCCGTGCGCGGCGAGGTCGCGCGGGTCGACGGTGCGGTTCATCTTGGCCTGACGGCTGGCTTCCGCCTCGTCGTTGGTCTTCTCGGTGAGCATCCGCTCGATGGCGACCTCGGTGGGTTCGAGGTCCATGCAGACCGCGACCGTACGGATCACATCGGGTGTGTGGACGAGGAGCGGGGCCAGGAAGTTGACGCCGACGGGCGTCATCGGCCACTCCTTCACCCAGGCCGTGGAGTGGCACCAGGGCGCGCGGGTCGCCGACTCGCGGGTCTTGGCCTGGAGGAACGTCGGTTCGACCGCGTCCAGTTCGGCCGGCCAGGCGTTGCGCTTGGTCATGGCCTGGATGTGGTCGATGGGGTGGTCAGGGTCGTACATCGAGTGCACGAGCGAGGCGAGGCGGCTCTGGCCGAGCGGCTGACGGACCCGGATGTCCGCCTCGGCGAGGCGGGCGCAGATGTCGGTGAGTTCGCGTGCCATGACGACGGCGAGGCCCGCGTCCCGGTCGAGCTTGCGTCCGGTCGCGGGGCGGGCCGCGCGGGCCATGGCGTTGGCCTCGGCGGCCAGCTCGCGGGTGTAGTGCATGCAGGCGACGAGGTAGGCGCGGTGCTGCTCGCTGGAGGTGGAGACCATGGACTGGAGCTGGTCGTAGGACTCCTGCAGCCAGCCCGGGGACGTCTTGTCGCCGCGCTGGGCGACGTCCTTGGCGTGGGCGTCGGGGTCGGCGGGGAGGGTGCGGGCCAGCATCTGAATGCGGGTCACGAAGCCGTCGCCGTTGGCGACATGCTTCAGCAGCGTGCCGAACCGGTCGACGAGGGCTTCCTGGTCCTCGCTGTCGCGCAGCCCGACGCCGGGGCCCTCGATCTCGATCGCGGCGGTGACGGTGCGGCGGTCGGCGTGCAGGAGTACGGCGATCTCGTCCGGACCGAAGGGGGCCGCGAGCCAGTTGATCCGGCCGATGCCGGGGGGCGGCCCGATCTCGACCTCGCGCCCGTCGGCGCCGACGCCCGCTTCCATGGCGGCGGAGCGGTAGGTCGTGCCGCGGCGCAGGGTGCGCTTGTAGCTGCGGTTGATCTCGAACCATTTGTAGAGGGTGCGGTGCTTGTACGGGAGGTACACGATCGCGAGGGCGAGGAGGGGGAAGCCCGCGAGCAGCACGATCCGCGGGGCCAGGTAGGGGACGAGCAGCCCGCTCATCATGCCGAGGAACGCACCGGCGATGATCAGCGCGATCTCGCCGGTCTCGCGGTTCTTGCCGACGATCGCGTTCGGCCGGGCCCGGCCGATGAGATACGTACGGCGGGGCGCGATCGTGTGGGACTGAGTCGTCAACGCCCTCCACCTCCCGTGCTGTTGTTACCTGAACTGCCTGATCCGCCACCTCGGGGGGAGCGGCTGCCGTGGGGGGTGCCGGAGGTCGGCGCCGATCCGCTGCGGGGCGAGGGTGCGGCGGGGACGGATCCGCCGCCGGCTCCGCTTCCGCCGCCGGAGTTGCGGGAGCTGTGCGCGGCGACACCGCCGCTGATCGGGTTGGCGGGCCGCCCCCCGCCGCTGCCGCTGTCGCCGCCGTTCTGGCCGCTGCGGCCGCTGTGGGTCTTGATGCCCTGGGAGACGAGAGCGGCAGGGGAGCTGATCATCGCGGCGGCCTGGGAGCCGTCGGTGGCCTGTTTGCGGTTGGTGCGGGCGCCCTGGATCTCGTCGCCGAAGCCGGGGACGAACCGGTAGATCATCGCGGAGGCGAAGATCGCGAGCAGGATGATGGCGAGACCGGACACGACGGCGGAGAACGCGTCCGGCCCGTCGTCCTCGGAGAGCGCGCCGGCCAGCGCGAGCACGACGACGATGACCGGCTTCACCATGATCACCGCGATCATGATGCCTGCCCAGCGGCGGACGTGGCCCCACATGTTCTTGTCGACGAGCCCCGCGTAGACGACGGTGCCGAGGAGGGCGCCGACGTAGAGCAGGGCGGCCCGGATGACGAGCTCCAGCCAGAGGATGCCCGCGGCGAGGATCGACACGAGCGAGACGACGATCAGCATGATCGGTCCGCCGCCGATGTCGGAGCCCTTCTTGAGCGCTTCGGCGAACGACCCGAAGAAGACGTCCGTCTGCCCGCCCGAGGATGTGGCGATGACTTCGGTGACGCTGTCGGTCGCGGAGACGACCGTGTAGAGGATGAGCGGGGTGAACGCCGAGGCGAGGACCGTCAGCCACAGGAACCCGATGGCCTCGGAGATCGCGGTGGTCAGCGGCACGCCACGGATCGCGCGCTTGGCCACGGCGAGCAGCCACAGGACGAGCGTCAGGATGGTGGAGGCGGCGAAGACGATCGCGTACTGCTGGAGGAACTTGGTGTTCGTGAAGTCGACGTTGGCGGTGCTCTGCACGGCCTCGCTGAGCTTGCCGACGATCCATGCGGCGGCGTCGGCGCAGCCGCGGGCGAGGGAGGAGAGGGGGTCCAGGGAGCTGTCGAGGGTGGGGGAGGGGCCGGTTTTGGGGGCGCCTGCGTCGCCGTTCTCGCAGTAGTCCTTGGCGGGGCCGACGATGAGGTCGCACTTGTCCTTGTCGGACGGTGTGGCCGAGGGGGTGGGCGTCGGTGCTGCTGCAGCACGAGTCGCCAGGATTACGGTGGTTGCCTGGACACTTGCCAGGACCGCACCGACCTTGAGTACGAGACGTGAACTAGCGGGCATAGGTGAACCCTCCGTACTCCTCGACTGCCTCGGCGATCTCGTCGGCGTTGGAGGCCGTACGGTCGGTGTTGACCGGTGCTGGTCCCTCCTTCTGGGAGAAGCTGTCGACCTTCCAGTCGTTGCCCTCCCACTGGAGTTTCAGCGTCATGGTGAACCAGTCGCTACTCACCGGGTTGGTGGAGCTGACACCGGCCGTGCCGAAGACCCCTGTGCACCAGACTTCCACGGTGGTAGAGGCGCCCGAGGACTCAGTCACTTTGGTTCCGACCGGAGCAGTCCGCGAGACATAGGTCATGCCAGCAGCTGCGTTGCCGTTCTCGTCAAGGCCGATCTTGCCGAGGAAGTCCTTGTTGTACGCCTGATTGAACTTGGCTTCGAGCTCGTCGACTCTGGCGGGGATGAAGATCTGGCGTACGATCTCGGCGCGCCTGGTCGGCTTGAGGATATCCGCAGAAACGAGCGCTACGGAGTAGTTCGCCGCAGCGCTCTGCGCACCCTGGTCGTCGTGGGCGAAGCCCGACGCGATGGTGCCGTTCTTGACGTCAACAGGCTTCGTCCCCGTAGCCGCCGTAGGCGCCGGCCCCGCCTTGCTCGCCCCGTTCTCCGGGCCGCCGCCCGTCTCTCCGCCTCCTCCGCCCATGTTCGCGAACGCGATAGCCGCGATCAGGAGGACGACCACGCCGACCACCGTGACGAGGGAGCGGGAGCTGCGGGCGGGGCGGCGCGGGGTGCCGTAGCTCTCGCCCTCGCCGTCGGGAAGGCGGGTACGGGTCTGGCGCGTACCGCCGATGGTGCTGTATCCATCGTCCGTATGACCTGAACCGCTGCCGTAGCCGTTCTCGTCGCCGAGACTCATGCCGCGTACGCTCCCTCAACCGTTTTCTGAACCGGGCAGTACGACGGTAGCCGTGCGGGTTTCCGCGTGGGCGCGGTGTGGTGACTCGACATCAGGGAGACGCAACCTCTGCCGGTGGGCGCGACGGGCGGATGGTGTGGGGGTGGGCGGGACTGCCCCTGGCGTGGGATGACGGCCGGTCAGACGGCCATCCCGTAGACGATGGTGAACAGAGTTCCCAGCGATCCAATGATGAACACACCGGTTAGACCGGCGACGATCAGCCCCTTGCCCTGCTCCGCGCTGAACGTGTCGCGCAGTGCCGTGGCGCCGATACGCTGCTTTGCCGCACCCCAGACCGCGATGCCGAGGCAGAGCAGGATGGCGATGGCCATCACCACCTCGATCATTACGCGGGCCTCGTTGCCCAAGGTCCCGAACGGGCCCCAGTTTGGGGCGATTCCGCCGATGATGGTGGTGATGTCGCCCTTTTCAGCTGCCAGGATCATGTAAGTCACCGCCCCTGTTGGGTAGTTCATTGCCCCTGCCACACGACATGGGTCGCTCTCTATCTTCGCTGATGAAACTGCTTTCGTGCGACGGCTTGACGGCCCTCTTTACTCGGATCTCGCACGTTTGACCGGTCCGACCGCCCTGACCTGCGGATCGAATCGGTGTATGACCGAATACGTATGGTTACTCTGTGTATCACGGGGGGTGACCCCGGGCAATGACTGTCATCCCGCCACCCTGGCCGAGACTCTCGCGCAGGGTCTGGTCAGCGCAGGGCCAGGTCAGAGCAAGGGGTGGCGTGGGGCGGGTGGCCGTGGAGGTGTCGTCCAGGTCGGCGGCGGCCTGAAATCGCACCAGGTGCCGTCGAAGGGAAACGTTCCGGCCTCGGCGAGCCGTGCGACCGAGGCGCCCTCGTTCCGGATGGCTGACGCTTCGTCGGCCGTCCAGTAGGCCGGGTGCCCGGTCTTCTCGGCGAAGGATTGCTCGTCCTTCCACTGCCAGGTCCGGTCCGGTGCCACATTGATGTCGAGTTCGTGGTCGGTGATGTCGATGTCGTCGCCGTGGTGGACCCGGTGCTCCAGATTTACGTACCAGCCACGGAACTTCTGTCTTCGGCCGAAGAGCCAGAGCACCGAGTGCGCGGCACCGGCCGGCTGGTAGAAGAGCGCGCTGCCCATCGGCCACCGGTCGGCGACCACCGGAAAGCCGTCGGCCGGGCGCTCGTGCGGGGCGATGTCCCGCAGGTGCGCCCCGCGCGGAAGTTTCGTACGCCACATCGGCGTGCCAGTCTCCATCCACACCAGCTGGCCCGCGTCGGTGCGCTCGACGAGGCGTACGGGCACCGAGGCGCTCAGGTGGCCGCCGATGAAGAAGTTCCAGTGGAGTATCCGGCCCGGCTTGTCGTTCATGCCGTTGACCATGCCCGGGGCGGGCCGGTCGGACACGTGGCCGAATATGCCGATGATGGCGGATGGGCGACTGATGACGGCGGGCGGGCGATCGACGGTGGCGTGCGGGCGACTGCCCCTGCCTTGGCCGCGCACCGGCCCGATGTGCTGACGCTCGTCGCGAACTTGGAGCTTGGGGCCGGACCGGGAGAGGCGATGTTCGGGCGGTTCAGGCCGATGCCGCCGTGCCTTGGTCGCCGTCTAGTTCTGCGAAGTGGTCGAACTCGCCAGCCATGACGCCCTTGGTGAAGGCGTCCCATTTCGTCTGGGTAGTCGTGACGATGTTGGTGGGGTCGCCGGTCTCGCGGAGGTATACGAGTTCGTCCGGGCCAAAGGCGATCTCGATCCAGGGGCCGGGGCCTTCCTCGCCCTCGGGAGCGGCGCGGATCCAGGTCAGGTTGGTGGGGACGTCAGCCATGGGGGTGGCTCTCCTTGAGGGTGCGTACGAGGGCGGCCCAGGCGGCGGGTGTGGTGCGGAGTATCGCGCCGGTGGGGTCGCCGGACTCGGTGAGGCAGACCGTGCCGGGGGCGGGGGCGGCTATGTGTACGCAGGAGTTGCCCTGGGCGCAGTACGAGGCCTTCTGCCAGGCGGGAGCAGGCATGGTGGGTTCCTTCACAGGTCGCGGGCGATGTTGCGGATGAAGTTCCTGGATTTGTCGCGGTCCAGCGCGGTGGCTTCCATGCGGCTGAGCAGCACCCGGTACTTCTCCAACTGGGCCTCGGCGTCGAGGAAAACGGGGCCGTGGGACTGATCCAGGTTGACGGTGTCGAGCTGCGGAACCGGTCCGAGGAAGTAGTAGATCGACTGACCTGACCCGGCAAAGGTTCCCGCGGAGAATGGGATCACCTGGAGAGTGATGTGCTCGCGTTCGCTCATGTCGAGAAGATGCTGAAGCTGTTTGCGGGTCACCGCCGGACCGCCGAACTGCATGCGCAGCGCGGCCTCATGGACAACGGCCTGGTGCGGCGTGGGTGATTCTTTGAAGAGCACGGCTTGTCGTTTGATACGGAACGAGATGCGGTGCTCGATGTCGGGAGGCGACAGTTCCGGCACGTCCTGGCGGAAGACTTCGCGTGCGTATTCCGCAGTCTGGAGGAGGCCGGGGATGTGAACGGTGACGGCCGTTCGCAGCCGGCGGGCGTGGTGCTCGATCTCCGCCAGGTCGAGGAGCGGCGTGGGCAGAATCTCTCGGTACTCCTCCCACCAGCCGCGTGTGCGTTCGGAGGTCATGTGCCCCAGCGCGGCAACCACGTCCTTGTCGGCGCAGTCGTATTGGCTGGCCAGAGCGCGTAGGCGTGCCAGGCTCACGCCGATTCGTCCGGCCTCCATGTTGCTGATCTGGTTCTGCTTCACGCCCAGGAGTTGACCGGCCTGGGTCGCAGTGAGTCCTGCGCGCTCGCGGAGTTTGCGCAGCTCACTTCCGAACCGAAGTTGACGACCCGTTGGATGGCTTCTCACGGGTTTATTCGCCTCCTTGAGCGGCTGGTCACCCACAAGGGTGTCAGATTATTGATTCACCAAGAATCGGTTAACACGTTAGCTGTGGGTCGCTACCTTGGATGTCAGGCCACCCGCCCGGAAGTACCCCGCTCGACGGAGCGGCCTCGTCACCGGGTATCCGAAAGCCCACGATTCAACTTCCCTCCGTGAACGGAGACTTCCATGGTCAGTGCCACGGTATCCCCGCCCTGGACGTACACCCTCCAACTCCCGCAGGATCCCCGCGCCCCCGGCGTCGCCCGCGCCACCCTCCGCACCATCCTGCGCGTCCACGGCATGCGCGAACTCACCGAGACCGCTGAACTGTTGGCGAGCGAGCTGGTCACCAACGCCTATCTGCACTCCTCGGGGGCGTACTCCCTGCGCCTGCGCGACGCCGGCCGCAGTCGTATCCGGCTGAGCGTCTGGGACACCAACCCGCACATTCCCGCCCCCTTCCAATGGAGTGCCGAAGCCCCGGAGGAGCTCGCCGAACGGGGGCGGGGGCTGTACCTCGTCACCCTCTACGCGGAGAGCTGGGGCGCTTACCCCATGCGCGGCGGACTGCCGGGGCAGGGCGGGAAGCTGCTCTGGGTGGAGTGTGCGGCGAAGGGGGAGGGCGAGGGGGAGTGCGGGCCGGGCGACAGATGTACGGGACCGGCATAGCCTCGTTGCATGGTGCGGAGCGAGGCGAAGGACGTGGCCGGGTATCTGGCCGAGGTGCCCGAGGAGCGCAGGGACGCCCTGACGAGGCTGCGGGAGTTGTGCCGGGCGGAGCTGGCCGGGTTCGACGAGGTCATGGCGTACGGGATGCCCGCGTACGAGCGCAACGGCACCGCGGAGATCGCGTTCGCCTCGCAGAAGCAGTACATCTCCTTCTACCTGATGCGCAGCGACGTGCGTGAGGCCTTCGCGGAGCGGCTGGCGGGGCAGGACATGGGGAAGGGCTGCCTGCGCTTTCGTAAGACGGAGGCGATCGACTACGAACTGGTGCGGGATCTGCTCCGGGCGACGGCCACGGCGGCGGCGGGGCCGGGTGCAGTCTGCTGAGCGGGTGCGCCATCACGCCCTTGACCGACGGAAATTGCATGGCGGTGCGTCGCGTGATCGCGTAGGAAGCTGCCATGAGTACCTCCACGCCTGTACCCTCGGTCGCTGCCCAAAACCCCGTCGACCGGCGAACCTTCGTCCGCGCCACGCTCGACCTGGGGGACGTGCTGTTGCGCCCGTGGTCACGGGAGGCCGACGAGCTGGATGCGATGCTCGACGGCCTGATAGCCGCCGCCGCGGACCCGCTGATCTCCCGCTGGAACCCCTTTCCGGCAGCTGATCGCACCGAGGCCATGGCGTGGCTGGAGATGCGCGAGGGCGGCTGGGACCGCGGTGCCGCCGCCACCTTTGCCGTACTGGGCGCGGCCGACGGCGCCCTGCTGGGCGCCGTCAGTCTGAGCTGGGTCGACCGCGCGGACGGCCTCGCAATGATCGGCTACTGGACACTCCCGGCCGCTCGTGGACGGAGCGTGGCCACCAGAGCGACCGGAGCGGTGACCAGTTGGGCCTTCGAGACGGCTGATGCCCGCCGGATCGAGATCGCCCACGCCACCGGCAACGAGGCCTCCTGCCGGGTGGCCCACCGCTGCGGCTACCTTCCCGAGGGCACACTGCGCGACTCCCACCGCTACGGCGACGGCGCGTACCACGACGAGCACCTGCACGCCCGCCTGGCCGCCGACCCGGAACCGGCCGACGTCGTGGCCTGACCACCGCGCGAGAGCATGCGGCGACGATCACTGCACAGGCCCAGGAATCAGCTCCTGAGGCACGCTCCTGGGTGAAGAACGCCACGTCGTTGTCGAAGGCGGCCACGAGATGGCCGTCGGAAACGGCGAGTGTGCGGCAACGATTCGCCAGCCGGATCGCCGTGGGCGCCGCGGTGGGTGCCGCGGTGGGCGTCGCCGTGGGTGCCGCGGTGGGACGCATCAGATCCCAGATCCGTACGGTGTTGTCGTGGGCGCAGGTGACGGCGACGGGGTGTCCGGCGACCAGGGTGCAGGCCACCGCCCCCACTTCGCGGGCATGACGGTGAGGATGTTGTCCATGGCCGGCGAGACACCGCTGCCGGTCCCAGTGCGGCTGGGCGGTAGCCCGTTCGAGTGAACTGCACGACCTGATGTTCCGGGCCTGTGGGGGTGTCGCGCCTTGAGGCGGGTGTGGGCACGGCGTGTCGCCAGCAAGCGATTTGGCACAGTGCCGCTCCACGAGCAAGGACGGAGCGGGGTGACCGTAATGGCAGTGGTGGGACAGCCGGGCGGCCGTCAGCGGCTGAGCGATCTGGCGGGCGGCGACGGGGACGTACTGAAGCACAGCAACGGGGTCTGGACGCGGGCCGCCCGGGGTGCGGAAGGAATGGTCACGCACCTCGGCCCGGTGAAGTCGGAACTGGAGACCGCGCATCAGGACCTGCTCGCGGGGACTGCCGGTCTGACCGCGCTGGCGGAGTTGGGGACCGTACGGGAGTCGTGGGAGCGACGGTTCGATGCCGCGCGGAGGGAGTGCGGGGCCCTGGCCGGGAAACTGCGGGCCGTCGCCCGGGCCCAGAGCGAGACGGACGAGACCGTGAGGGCGTCGTTCGCGCCGGTGGCGTCGACGGGTCGGGACGGGGTGCGATGACCCTCACCTGGGCGCAGTTACGGGACCTGAAGTGCGGCGAACTGGAAGGCGCGGCCGACGGGTGGGGGAAGGCGAGCAACCGCGCCGACGCGGGCCGGGACCGGATCGAGGCGCAACTCCTGAACGGTTTGCGCGGTACGCAGCGGGGCGCGGCGGCGGACGCGGCCGTCGTGCGTCTCAAACAGCTGAGCCGGAACCTGAGTTACGTCTACACGGAGTGCGGCCTGCTCCGTACGACGCTGAACAGCCTGGCCCATGAGCTGCGCATCCAGCAACGAGCGTTGCGGGAGGCGCTGGACGATGCGGAGGCCCTGAAGTTCACCGTGCACACGGACGGTTCGGTGACGTATCCGGCGGCGGGCGAGGGCCTGATCGACGGAAAGCCGCTGCCTGGCGGGACGGCGTCGGTGGGCGCGATGCCGGGCCTCCTGCCGCCCTCGGGACTGGTCGCGCCCAACCCGAACGTGGCGAAGGCGCAGGACATCGCGGACCGTGTGGCGAAGGCCGTACGGACGGCGGCCGAGATCGACTGGCGGTACGCCCGCATTCTGCGCAGGCTGAGGGCCCAGGAGGGCTTGAAGGTCCCCGACACCACGTGGACCGACGCGGCGGGCGACGCGACCGCGGTACGGGACGCGGCACGCGGCTACCTGAAAGACGACATCCCCCGCGATGCCTCGCCGGCCGAGCGGAAGGCCTGGTGGGCCGGGCTGACGGACGAACAGCGCGAGGAGTACCTGGCGGTGTACCCGGACCAGATCGGCAACTTGGACGGCATTCCGGCTGTGGTGAGGGACGCGGCGAACCGGGACAACCTGCAGCTGTTGATGGGAAAGCTGGAGGGGCGGGGCGACGCGAAGGCGGAGACGCAATTGGCGGGGCTGCGGGAGATCGACCGGCAGTTGCGGGAGGGGCGGCAGCCTCCGATGTTTCTGCTCGGCATTGGGGATGAGGGGAATGGGCGGGCGATCGTCTCGTTCGGGAATCCGGATATGGCTAGGAATGTTTCGGCTTATGTGCCGGGGTTGAATACTTCCCTGGATGAAGACTTTGCAAAAAATGATCTCAAGCGTGCCTGGGATACGGCGAAGGGTTCATCCAAGTACTCTCACTCAAGTGCGGCGATCGTCTGGCTCGGATATGACGCGCCACAGACGCCGGATGGACTGGCTAGCCTATCTGTTATGGGCAACGAAAGGGCTGAGAAGGGTGGGAACGCCTTCAACGGATTCATGGCTGGTCTCTCAGCAACCAACGAGACAGGAGACCCGCACCTGACGGCAATCGGGCACTCGTATGGTTCGCGCACAGTGGGGGCTGCAACGCAGTATGACGGTGGGATCCCTGGGGTTGACGACATCATTCTAGTTGGCAGTCCGGGGGTAGGGGTGGATCGGGCCGAGGACCTTGGCGTCGGCAAGGAGCACGTCTTTGTCGGTGCCGCCGAAAATGACGTGGTGACCAAACTTCCGTCCAAGCAGCAGAGCGCTGTGGGTGCGGTGGGGCTGATTGCCGGTGGGTCGAAGGTCGCTCGTGCAGCGGGAGATTTTGCCGATCAGGGAGACGACGACCTTTGGTTCGGCAAGGACCCGGCGAGTCAAGCATTTGGTGCGAGACGGTTCCATGTGAATGAAGGGCCGCCGCTGGTCAGTGGTGACAGCTTCTCTCTCGATGCCCACTCTCATTACTTTGACCCGGAGAGAGACGCTGTATCGGCAGACAGCATCGCGTTGATTGCCACAGGGAGATCTCGTGAGATCAAAATGGAGGAGCCTCGTTGAGGCATCAGTTTCGCGTGCTGGTATTAGCGATGGTGTTCTGTGCGCCACTATCTGGTTGCGCAAATAGCTTTACTTCATCGGATCGGGGGGAGCGAATCGACATGGATATGCAAGGTGCGGCAGAGCGTGCTGACCGGATTCTTGATGCAGTGCTGAAGGAGATCAAGCCAGAAGTCCAGTGGGCGCACGGGCCGACTAGTACTGGAAGTTGTGATGTGTCTCGCATGCGAGTAGTGATGACCGTTGTTTCTGAAGAGCGCAGGGGTAGCTTCCTCGGTGTGGTGGATCGCTTCTGGCGCAAGAGCGGATACAGGATCAAGGCCGTGAACAAAGATGTGGATGTCCCGGCGATCTACGCGCAAACGAAGGACGGTTTCGGTGTCAGCCTCAGTATCGGCGGCAAAGGCCAAGCCTTCTTCGAAGTCGACAGCCCCTGCGTGAAGGAGTCGGAAGTCGCCGAATCCACCACCCCACCGAACGGCCCCGCCTACGAAGGCGTCTACCCCCTTCCCCGCCCCAACGTCCGTTCCGACTTCTGGTCCGCCGGAGCTCCCTGACGTCGCGTCATCGTCCCCAATGACCCATATCAGGCCAGTCGGTGGGGGTAGGGGACAGGCTGTCCACCTGGGACTTTGAGTCCTGCATTGGGCCCTGGGGCCCATGCCGCGCCCGGTGTGGGTGTGGTCGCATGAAGAGACCGGTTGAACTGTCGCTGCGCCCACTCACCAAGCTGGGAGACTCGTCGTGTCTGGCATACGAGAATTAGCGGTTCCGGGTGGCGCCGATATGAGTGCTGCCGAAGTCCCTTCGGGCAGACAGTCGTTGTCGCGCCCTCTGCAGGCGGTGCTGATTCTCGTCCGGCTGCTCTTCGTCGTCACCGTCGTGGGTGTGATCGACGCGCTGGTCGTGGCCTCGTCCGTCGACGCGGTAGACGGCCGCCTGTTGGGCATGCTGCTGTACGCGGCACTGCCCGGCGTCACCGGATTCGTGCTGTCGCTGTACATGCGGACCGGTGGCGTCTGGATCTGGCGCGGGCTCCTCGCCGTACACGCCTGGCTCACCCTCGGCGCCCTGGCGGTGCTGGGTGAGGACACCGGCGGGCAGGGCGTGGCGCAACTGGTGATGCCGGTGGTCGTCGTCGTCCTGCTGCTCCGGTCCGGCTCGCGCGAATGGTTCGGGCTCAGTCCTGAACAGCGCGCCGAGCACCGTCCGTTCAGCATCGCGCGGATGATCAAGTGGCGTAGGGACGCCGGTCAGACCGCGATGGAATACCTGGGCATGATCCTCGTGGTCGTGGCCCTCATCGGTGGGCTCGTGGCGACGGGGATCGGTGGGCAGCTGACCGGGGAGATCCGGAACGCGATCTGCCAACTGACTGGAAGCGCCTGCCCCGCACCCGATGTCGACGTGGTCGCCGGCGAGGGCACGGATGCGGGTAGCGGCGGCACATCGACCGGGGGCGGATCCGATTCCGCCGGCGGTGCGGGCTCCGAGGGCTCGACCGTGACCGGGGGCACGGGATCCGGCGGCTCGGACACATCCGGCGGGTCCACCGCGTCCGGAGGATCTGACGCATCCGGCGGGTCCGACTCGGGCAGCTCCGCTGCGTCCGGCGGGTCCGACTCAGGCGGCTCCGCTGCGTCCGGCGGCTCGGATTCCGGTGGCTCCGCCGCATCCGGCGGCTCAGGCGGCACCGACACCGGCGGCACCGACACCGGCGGCACCGACACCGGCGGCACCGACACCGGCGGCACCGACAACTCTTCCGGCGACGATTCCTCTACGCAGGTCGACGCGGGTAGACGAAGCCCGGACGACAACTCCTCCCGTCCCTCGGACGGCAACTTCCTCACCGGAGTCGTCGGCGACGACGGCCTGTGGGGCGACGTCAGCGGCGTAGTCGATACGGTCCTTCACCCCGTCGACAGCGCCAAGGACATTGCCGACCAGATCGCCCAGGCCGCCCGGGGCGCGAGCGACAAGTGGAACAAGGGCGACTACGTTGCCGCCGCCTGGGACATGACCAAGGCATCCGGCGGGGGCGGCGGCGCGGTGGCCGGGCTGCCGGGCTCCGGTAGCCGCGTCGAGGGGGCGGTACGGGACGCGCAGCGCGACTACCTCAACGACCGAATTCCGGACCATGCGACTGCGGCCCAACGCAGGGACTGGTGGAACGGGCTGACGCAGCAACAACGCGATCAGTACCTGGAGCTGTCCCCGGACAAGATCGGCAATCTGGACGGCATCCCGGTGGCGGACAGGGACGCGGCCAACCGGAAGAACCTCCCGGACCTGATTTCGAAGCTGGAGGGGAAGACCGACTCCAAGTCGAAGGATCAGCTGGCGGCGTTGAAGGAGATCGACCGGCAGCTGCAGGAGGGGAGCCAGCCGCCGATGTACCTGATCGGCATCAGCGACGAGGGGAACGGGCGGGCCATCGTCTCCTACGGGAACCCCGACACCTCGGAGAACGTGTCGGCCTATGTGCCGGGGCTGAACACCTCCCTCGACGAGGAATTCGCGAAGAACGATCTCAAGCGTGCCCGTGACACGGCGATCGGCGCCCAGGGTTACGACCAGTCCACCGCGTCGATCGTCTGGCTCGGATACGACGCACCGCAGACGCCGGACGGGCTGCACAGCCTGGCGGTCGCGGGCACCGGCCGGGCGAAGAAGGGCGGTGCGGCGTACAGCGACTTCATGGGCGGCATCGCGGCCACCAACCAGAACAAGGACCCGCACATCACGGCCATCGGGCACTCCTACGGTTCACGCACCGTGGGCGCCGCGACGCAGCGAGACGGCGGCATTCCGGGGGTGGACGACATCATCCTGGTCGGCAGTCCGGGGGTGGGCGTGGACCGCGCCGTGGACCTCGGCGTCGGCAGCGGTCATGTCTTCGTCGGTGCCGCGGCCAACGATCCGGTGACTCAGCTCCCGTCCAAGACTCAGGCCGCCGTGGGTACGATCGGGATGATTCTGGGAGGGCCCGCCGGTGCATACTTCGCCGGAGACCTGGCCGACCCGGGCGACGACGACCTCTGGTTCGGCAAGGACCCGGCCAGCAAGGCCTTCGGGGCCACGCGGTTCCCGGTCGCCCCGGGCCAGCCCCTGATCAGCACCGACGGGGTGAGCTTCGATGCGCACTCCAACTACTTCGATCCGGTACGAGACGCTATGTCGGCGGACAGCATCGCTCTGATCGTGTCGGGCCACTCCGACAGGCTCAAGATGGAGGAACAGCGATGAAGCGAAGGTTCCAGATCGTTGCGGTGGCCCTGGCTGTCGGCTTCACCCTCTCCGGCTGCGGCAACGAAGACGCACGATCGAGCGGCAGCGAGAGCGTCGGCACCACCAAGAGCGCCGAGAGCACCAAGGATGGCGGCATGAACATGCAGGAGGCCGCCGAAACGTCCGACGGCATGCTCGACGCCGTGCTGAAGGAGATCGATCCCGAGGTGCAGTGGGCGCACGGCCCGACAACGACGGGCAGTTGCGATGTGACGCGCAGGCGTGCCGTGATGACCATCGTGTCGGCGGAGCGTCGGCAGAGCTTCCTGGACCAGGTCGAGAAGTTCTGGCTCAAGAGCGATTACCGCATCAAGGCGAAGAACAAGGACAAGGAGTTCCCGGCGGTCTACGCACAGACGAAGGCCGGCTTCGGCATCAGTGTGAGTTTCCGCGGCAAGGGGCAGGCGTTCTTCGAAGCGGACAGCCCCTGCGTGAAGGAGTCGAAGGTCGCCGACCCCGCCTCCAAGCCGAACGGGCCGTCCTACGAAGGGGTCTACCCCCTCCCGCGCCCGAACGTGCATTCCGACTACTGGTCCACCGGGGCCTCCTGATGGGCGGTCAGTGCGCCGGAATGGCCGATCAATGACCCTGACGATCCGGATGATTCGTACACACCCGCGAAACCGCTCATGAAACCGGCCCCGATGGGGGATGGTTGAGGGGTGCGTAAATTCTGGATGGTTGGTGGCATCGCTGTCGGCGTGGCCATGTGCTTCGTGGCGTTGCTCGTCGTCGGTACGTACTCCGCCGCTGCCGGACTCGTCGGTTCCGGCAGCAGCGGAGCCGTCGCGCTGGCGAAGGGGGCCGTGCCCGCGAAGTTCCAGCCCCTGGTGCAGAAGTGGGGCAACCTCTGCCCCGCGATCAATCCCGCTCTCCTGGCCGCTCAGCTGTACCAGGAGAGCGGGTGGAACCCCCGGGCCGTGAGTTCCGCCGCCGCTCAGGGCATCGCCCAGTTCATCCCGAGCACCTGGGCCGGACACGGGATCGACGGCGACAAGGACGGTGACCGGGACGTATGGGATCCGGCCGATGCGATTCCGTCCGCCGCCTCGTACGACTGTGAACTGGCCGGGTACGTGAAGAAGGTGCCGGGAGATCAGACGGACAACATGCTGGCCGCGTACAACGCCGGCGCGTACCGGGTGATTCGGTCCGGTGGGGTCCCGGACATCGCGGAGACGCAGAACTACGTCACCATCATCCGGTCCCTGGAGAAGAGCTTCGCCCGCCCCGTCGGACGGGTGCAGCCCTCGCAGCAGGCGGCCGGGGCGATCTACTTCGCGCAGAAGAAGCTCGGTACGAAGTACCTGTGGGGCGGCAACGGCACGCCCGAGCAGGGCGGGCGGTTCGACTGTTCAGGACTGACCCAGGCCGCGTACCGCACCGTGGACATCGAACTGCCCAGGGTGGCGAACGATCAGTACAACGCCGGACCGCACCCCTCGCGGGACGAGTTGCTCCCCGGCGACCTGGTGTTCTTTTCGGACGATCTCACCAACTCGCGGGCGATCCGTCATGTGGGGCTGTACGTCGGGGGCGGGTACATGATCAACGCGCCGTACACAGGGGCCGTGATCAGGTTCGACAAGATTGATACGCCCGACTACTTCGGTGCGACGCGCGTGACCAAGGACGGGGCCGCAGCCCTTCCGACCACCCAGCCGTCGTCATGACGCGAGGGCGGTGGTGGCCGGAACTCTCCGTGAAGCCTGGGCCCTGAGCTGCGACGATGAGTCACTCTTCGATAACGTCATGGTGATCATTCGGTGGAGAGTGGAACGCACGCCCGGGGCACGTCGTTCTCTGGGTGGGCGGCCCGCACGGGCAGAGCAGCCACGCAGTACCGATTCACGCGGCAGTGATCCGCGCAGTGATCGAACCGACACGGGGGTTCGTCAAAGCGGGGCACATGGGTGTGCCCCGCGGCAGCAGACAAGGCAAGGGGCCGCAGCAGATGGCTGGACTCGCACTGGATGGGTCGAACCCCGATGTCAGCCTGCTCTACGACATCAATGGGCTGGCGAAGTCCGCTCCCACCTGGTTCGACCGGGTCATGGAGTTCGTCGGTGAGTACGGGATCATGCTCGGCATGGTCCTGGTGGTCCTGTGGTGCTGGTGGAGCGTGCGCCGGCGCGGCACGGTCGAGGATTCGGTGACGGCGGTGGCCGGGATCGTCTGGGCACCGCTCGCCGCCGGAATCGCGTTGCTGATCAACATCCCGATCCGCGGATTCGTGGAGCGGCCGCGCCCGTTCCGGGACCACGAGGGGCTGGATGTCCTGGTGGACGGGAAGAACGACTTCTCCTTCGTGAGCGACCACGCCACGATGGCGATGGCTCTGGGCGTCGGGCTCTTCGTGGTCAACCGGAAGTTCGGCTTCGCCGCGATCGCTCTCGCCCTGCTGGAAGGCTTCTGCCGGATCTACATGGGCGTCCATTATCCGACCGACGTCATCGGTGGATTCGCGCTCGGCACGGCAGTCGCTCTGCTGCTCGCCCCGCTGGCGATGATGCTGCTGACCCCGTTGGTGGCGTGTGTCTCCCGTTCGGACCGGCTCGGGTGGCTCGTACGGTCGCGTCGGCCGGTGCCGCCGGCCATGTCCGGCGAGCGGGCCGGGGCGTTCGGGATTCCCGAGCCGCGGCCGGGGACGGGCGGCGGGGGCGGAGAGAAGGACCTGGCGGCGTAGAAGGCGGGCGGGACCAGCGGTGGCCGGGTCCGGGGCCGGCGCCGGGGTCCGTGGTCGTGTGCGGCGCCGTGACCATACGCAACAGTCCTGACCGTGCGTCAGAAGGCCTGCGGGAAAACGAAGAGGCGCCCGGGGTCGTACTGCTTCTTCGGACGGCTGGGAGGGGTCAGGGCGCCGAGTGGTGTTCCGCGGCGTCCGTGCGGGCCCGGTCCCGGGAGCGGCGGGCCGGACCGGACCAGCCGCAGCTGCAGCGGGCGGTGCAGAACGAGCCGCGTTCCACCGTCGTGGGTTCGTGCCCGGGGGACGTGGAGGTGGGGGGAGCCGACAGGACCTCATCGGTGCGTTGGACATACACCCGTCCACCGTACTGGCAGGGCCACCCGGCGGTGTGGCGTACGGGAGCGGCGTGACGGGGGACACGGGCCGTCGTTATGCGGAACGGATGGGGGGCTCGGGCAAGAGCGGTACGTCGTTGGGGGTTGGCAGGCGATGGTGGTGCAGCAGCGCAGGTCCGGAGGCGGGACGCGAGCTGTCTGCGCCCTTGCCGTGGTGGGCGTGATGGTGGCGACCGCCGGATGCTCGGGCGGCGGTGGTGGCGGCGGCGACCGTGCCATGGCCGATGAACGGGGCGGGGCCGATGAACGGAGCGGGGCCGGCTCCCTCGACGCGGTCCGCCGCGCGGCGGCGGTACTCGCGGGGACGGTGGCCGGGACCGGAACGGGGACGGTGACGGGAGCCGCCACCCCCGCTGCCGGATCCCGGTCCGTCGCCGGAAGCGCCGAGGTGCGTACATCGATGGAGACCGCGGCGGGCGGGACGCGGGTGACGATCAGGGGCCGGGGGACGTATGACTTCCGCCACCGGATGGGCCGCCTCACGGTCGTGTTGCCCAAGGACGCCGCCGGTGAGGACGAGCACCGTCCCATCACCGAACTGCTGGCCCCCGGCGCGCTCTACATGATGAACCGCGGCGCCGGAGTGCCCGCGGACAAGTGGGTCAGGGTCGACACGACGACCCTGGAGGACGGCAATCTGGTCACCGGCGGGGTGACCGATCCGATGGCCGCCGCCGAACTGCTGCGTGGTGCGCAGCAGGTGACGTACGTGGGAAAGATCGTGCTCGCGGGGGTGGCCGTGCGGCACTACCGGGGGACCTCGGACATCGGGCGGGCGGCGCGCGAGGCCTCGCCGGAATCGCGTGGGGCACTGGCCGCGGCGGCAAAGGGGTTCCGCACGGACACGGTGCCGTTCGACGCGTATCTGGACGAGCAGGGGCGGCTGCGCAAGGTGCGCCACCGGTTCAGCTTCGCCAACGAGGGGTCGGCGGTGGAGGTGGTGTCGACGCTGCTGCTGTTCGGATTCGGGGTGCCGGTCTCCGTGCGGCTGCCGGACGACCGTGACATCTACACCGGCAGGATCCAGCAGGGACAGACAGAGACGGCCGGGCGGTATACGGGCGGGGGCGAAGGGACGTAGGCATGCCGGTGGACGCGAAATGGTCCGTCCGTGCCATGCGCGGCGTGTGGCCCGCTCCCTACGCTAGGAAGTCGGCGACGGCAGTGAGAGGTGAGTGACGTGGTGACGCTCGGCACGCGGACCGTATCTGACCATGTGGCCCTCGCCGAGATCGAGCTCTGCGGTGAGCTGATGATCGCCGCGTCGGCCGCGATCGGGGAACGGCTCAGCGCGGACCGTATCGACGAGGTACTGAACGTCCGGGTGATCGCCGAACGGAACACCGTCCCCCGGCAGGCCGACCGCCGGGGGTGAGCGCGGGCCTTCGCCCCACGTCAGGCATCTCCCGGGTCAGGCATCCCCCGCATCAGGCATCCCCCGGATCGGATAGGCCCCGCATCGGATAACCCTGGTATCAGGTACGGAGCAGACGGGCGATGGCCTTCGTCGCCTCCTCGACCTTCGCGTCGACCTCCTCGCCGCCCTTGACCGCCGCGTCGGCGACGCAGTGCCGCAGGTGCTCCTCCAGAAGTTGGAGCGCGAAGGACTGGAGCGCCTTCGTGGACGCCGAGACCTGGGTGAGTATGTCGATGCAGTAGACGTCCTCGTCGACCATGCGCTGCAGACCGCGGATCTGGCCCTCGATCCGGCGCAGCCGCTTGAGGTGCTCGGCCTTCTGGTGGTGGTAGCCGTGTACACCCCGGTCGTGGTCGGTGACGACCGGTTCCGGCGCCGCAGTGGCGGCGACGGTTCCGGCGGCGGTTCCGGCGGCCTCGGTGGTCATTGCTGCCTCCCGTTTTCCCTTTGCCCTGGCGTTTATATATACCCCTGGTGGGTATATCCTAACTAATTCTGCCGAACCGTGACCTGGGGCCCGTGCTGATCGCTGTGCCCGATGCGCGACACTGAAGAAATGCCGGTTAGCCGTGGCCGGATGATGCGCCTAGCATCAGCCCGACCGAACCCAAAGCATCCCGAGGACCCCACGTGCGCTTTCGTCTGACCCCCAGGGAGACGAGCTTCTACGACATGTTCTCCGCATCCGCGGACAACATCGTCACGGGCTCGAAACTCCTGATGGAACTGCTCGGGGCGGACTCTGCCTCCCGAGTCGAGATCGCGGAGCGCATGCGGGCAGCGGAGCACGCGGGGGACGATGCCACCCACGCGATCTTCCACCAGCTGAACTCCTCTTTCATCACGCCGTTCGACCGCGAGGACATATACAACCTCGCATCGTCGCTCGACGACATCATGGACTTCATGGAGGAGGCCGTCGACCTGGTCGTGCTGTACCAGGTCGAGGAACTCCCCAGGGGCGTCGCGCAGCAGATCGAGGTACTGGCCCGGGCGGCCGAACTGACCGCCGAGGCGATGCCGGGTCTGCGGACGATGGACAACCTCACCGAGTACTGGATCGAAGTGAACCGGCTGGAGAATCAAGCCGACCAGATCCACCGCAAGCTGCTCGCACATCTCTTCAATGGCAAGTACGACGCCATAGAGGTGCTGAAGCTCAAGCAGATCGTGGACGTACTGGAAGAGGCAGCCGACGCGTTCGAGCATGTCGCCAATACGGTGGAGACCATCGCGGTCAAGGAGTCCTGAACCACGTGGACACCTTTGCGCTGATCGTGACCATCGGTGTCGCGCTCGGCTTCACTTATACGAACGGTTTCCACGACTCGGCGAATGCCATCGCCACGTCCGTCTCCACCCGTGCACTCACTCCACGTGCGGCGTTGGCGATGGCCGCGGTGATGAACCTGGCCGGTGCGTTCCTCGGCAGCGGTGTCGCCAAGACCGTCAGTGAGGGTCTGATCGCGACCCCCGAGGGCAACAAGGGGATGGGAATCCTCTTCGCCGCGCTCGTCGGCGCGATCATCTGGAACCTCATCACCTGGTACTTCGGGCTGCCGTCCTCGTCCTCGCACGCGCTGTTCGGCGGCATGGTCGGTGCGGCGCTCGCCGGCGGGACGCTGGTGCACTGGGACGGGGTGCTCGACAAGGTCGTCATCCCGATGTTCGTCTCGCCGATCATAGGTCTGGTCGTCGGCTATCTGGTGATGGTCGCGATCATGTGGATTTTCCGGAATGCCAACCCGCACAAGGCCAAGCGCGGCTTCCGGATTGCCCAGACGGTCTCGGCCGCGGGCATGGCGCTCGGTCATGGTCTGCAGGACGCGCAGAAGACGATGGGTGTCGTGGTGATGGCCCTGGTCATCGCCGATATCGAGAGCCCGAACGACCCGATTCCGGTCTGGGTGAAGCTCGTCTGCGCGCTGATGCTCTCGCTGGGGACGTACGCGGGTGGTTGGCGCATCATGCGGACGCTCGGCCGGAAGATCATCGAGCTGGACCCGCCGCAGGGGTTCGCCGCGGAGACGACGGGCGCGGCGATCATGTTCGGCTCGGCGTTCATGTTTCACGCACCGATCTCCACGACGCATGTGATCACCTCCGCGATCATGGGCGCGGGCGCCACGAAGCGGGTGAACGCGGTGCGATGGGGTGTTGCCAAGAACATCATCCTGGGGTGGTTCATCACGATGCCGGCCGCGGGGCTGGTCGCTGCCGCCAGTTATGGGGTTGTGGCGCTGCTGTTCGGGTGACGGGGCGGTACTCACCGGGCGTGCCCGGTGGCCGCATCGTCCACGATCTCCCCATGGCCTCCAGGTCATGGGGACCCCTGGACGGGCTTGATTCGTTTGTACGGGCTTGTTCCGATGTACGGAAATGGGGCCGCCCCCACTCCCTTCGAGGGAGCGGGGGCGGCCCCTTCGCCTTGTGGTGGCACCGCCATGCAGCACCTCAAGGCCATCCTGGGGCTATCCGAATCGGCCCGAGATGTAGTCCTCGGTCGCCTGGACGGACGGGTTGGAGAAGATGCGTTCCGTATCGTCGATCTCCACGAGCTTGCCGGGCTTGCCGACCGCCGCGAGGTTGAAGAACGCCGTGCGGTCCGAGACACGGGCCGCCTGCTGCATGTTGTGCGTCACGATGACGATCGTGAAGCGCTCCTTCAGGTCGCCGATCAGGTCCTCGATGGCGAGGGTGGAGATCGGGTCCAGGGCGGAGCACGGCTCGTCCATCAGCAGCACGTCCGGCTCGACCGCGATCGCTCGGGCGATGCACAGGCGCTGCTGCTGGCCGCCGGAGAGACCCGAGCCGGGCTTGTTCAGCCGGTCCTTGACCTCGTTCCAGAGGTTGGCGCCGCGCAGGGACTTCTCGACGATGTCCGACAGCTCGTTCTTCTTGTGCGAGCCGTTCAGCTTGAGGCCCGCCGCGACATTGTCGAAGATCGACATGGTCGGGAACGGGTTCGGACGCTGGAAGACCATGCCGACCGTCCGGCGCACGGTGACCGGGTCGACGTTCGCCCCGTACAGATTCTCGTCGTCCAGCAGCACCTTGCCCTCGACGCGGCCACCCGGGGTGACCTCGTGCATACGGTTCAGGGTGCGCAGGAAGGTGGACTTGCCGCAGCCGGACGGACCGATGAAGGCGGTCACGGAGCGGGGCTCCACGGTCATCGAGATGTCTTCGATGGCGAGGTGGGAGCCGTAGTAGGCGGACAGACCGCTGACGTCGATGCGCTTGGCCATCTGAATCACTGCTTCTTTCGTGCCGCGGTCAGCGGCCGGTCTTCGGGGCCTTCCAGCGGGCGATGCCGCGGGCCACCAGATTGAGGATCATGACGAAGGCGATCAGGACCAGAGCGGCGGCCCAGGCACGGTCGTACGACGCCTCGCTGCCGATCTTGTACTGCTCCCAGATGTAGAAGGGAAGCGAGGACTGTGCACCTTGGAAGGGGTTGGAGTTGATCAGCTGACTGCCGAAAACCAGCAGCATGATCGGCGCGGTCTCGCCGGCGATCCGGGCGATCGCGAGCATCACACCGGTGGTGATGCCGCCTATCGCGGTGGGGAGGACCACCTTCAGGATGGTGCGCCACTTCGGGATGCCGAGGGCGAGCGATGCCTCGCGGAGCTCGTTCGGGACGAGCTTGAGCATCTCCTCGGTGGAGCGGACCACGACCGGGATCATCAGGATCGACAGGGCCAGCGAACCCATTAGGCCGGACGGCTGAAGTTCCGCCATCAGCATGATCGACAGGATGAAGAGACCGGCGACGATGGACGGGATGCCCGTCATCACATCGACGAAGAACGTGACGGCCTTGGCGAGCGCGCCCTTGCCGTACTCCACCAGGTAGACGGCGGTCAGCAGGCCGATCGGGACGGAGAACAGGGTGGCGAGGCCGACCTGCTCCAGGGTGCCGATCAGCGCGTGGTAGACGCCGCCGCCCGGCTCGATACCGGGGACACCGGCCATGGAGTGGGTCAGGAAGTATCCGTCGAGGACCTTGGCGCCGCGGCTGACCGTCGTCCAGATCAGCGAGAACAGCGGGACGACGGCAAGGATGAAGCACACCCAGACGATGCTGGTGGCGAGCCGGTCCTTGGCCTGGCGCTGGTTCTCGACGACCGTCGTCGTGATGTACGAGATGACGACGAAGAGCAGGGCGGAGAACAGTCCCCACTGGGTGTGGCTGCGCCAGCCCGCCGCCGCGCCGATGCCCACGCCCAGCGCGATCGCGACGGCCGCGAAGGCGAGGGGGGCCCAGCGGGGGAGCGCCCGGCTGCTGAGGTTGGTCTTGGGCGCGGGCGCCATCGGGGTGGGCCGTTCCTGTATGCCGGTGTTGGTTGCCTGGCTCATGCGTTGGCCCCCGAGTATTCCTTGCGGCGGGCGATGATGAGCCGGGCCGCGCCGTTGACCAGAAGGGTGAGGACGAAGAGGACGAGACCGGAGGCGATCAGGGCGTCCCGCCCGAGCTGGTCGGCCTCGTCGAACTTCGCGGCGATGTTCTGGGCGAACGTTCCGCCACCCGGATTGAGCAGATGCCCGGAGATGACGAAGCTCGGCGACAGGACCGTGGCGACGGCCATCGTCTCGCCGAGCGCACGGCCCAGGCCAAGCATCGAGGCGGAGATCACGCCGGAGCGGCCGAAGGGCAGCACCGAGAGGCGGATGACCTCCCAGCGGGTGGCGCCGAGGGCGAGGGCGGCTTCCTCGTTCATCTTCGGGACCTGGAGGAAGACCTCGCGGCTGACGCTGGTCACGATCGGCAGGATCATGATCGCGAGCAGGATGCCGACGGTGAAGAGCGAGCGGGCGACGCCGACCTCGGTCTTGTCGAAGATGTACGTCCAGCCGAAGAACTGGTCGAGCCAGAGGTTCAGGCCCTCCAGGTACGGGACGAGGAAGAGGGCGCCCCAGAGGCCGTACACGATGCTGGGCACTGCGGCGAGCAGATCGACGACGTACGCGAGGGGTGCGGCCAGCTTGCGCGGCGCGTAGTGCGAGATGAACAGGGCGATACCGACAGCGACCGGGACGGCGATGACCATCGCGATGATCGAGCTGACGACTGTGCCGTAGAGGAGGACCGCGACGCCGAAGACCGGCGGGTCGCCGGCCGGGTTCCAGTCGAGGGTGGTGAAGAAGTTGCCTTCGTTCTCGGAGACGGCGAGCGCGGCGCGGTAGGTGAGGAACACGGCGATCGACGCCATGATCACGAGCAGCAGAATGCCTGAGCCCATCGAGAGGCCCAGGAAGATCTTGTCGCCCGCGCGCCCGGTCTTCGGCTTGGCGCGCTTGTCCACCGCCGGAGGTGCCGGCGGCGTGTCTATCGGTGTGGTGGAAGCCATGGTCTTTCCGGTCTGTGTGGGGGAGCGGCGTGGCCCCCCTGGCGGCGGTGCACCGGATGGGTGGTGGCGGGCCGGTCCGGAGGGGTGCACCGGACCGGCCTGCCGGGTGTCGCTGGTGTTGCTTGCGGTGTTACTGGTGGTGCTTGCGTGCGTCGGCGTGCGTGCCTCGGCCGCGTGTCCCGGTTACGAGAGGGAGTCGATGGTCTCGCGGACCTTGGCGTTGATCTCGTCCGGGATCGGCGCGTAGCCGGCGTCGGTGAGGAGCTTCTGGCCCTCGTCACTGGCGGTGTAGTTCAGGAAGGACTTGACCGTGGGCAGCGTCTCGGGCTTGTTGCCCTTGTCGCAGACGACCTCGTACGTCACCAGGACGATCGGGTAGGCGCCCTCGGCCTGGGTGGTGTAGTCGAGGTCGAGCGCCAGGTCCTTGCCGGTGCCCTTGATCTTGGCGGCGGCGATGGCCTTGGAGGCGTTCTCCGGGGTGGCCTCGACCGGGGCGGCGCCACCGGTGTCGATGTCGACGGTGGAGATCGACTGCGAGGTGGCGTAGCTGAGCTCGAAGTAGCCGATCGCGCCGTCCACCTGCTTCACCTGGGAGGCGACACCGGAGGAGCCGGACGCGGCCTGGCCACCGGGGGCCGGCCACTTCTTCTCGGCCTCGTACTTCCAGTCGTTCGGTGCGGCTGCGCCGAGGTACTTGCCGAGGTTCTGGGTGGTGCCGGAGTCCTCGGAACGGTGGAAGGCCTGGATGTCCTTGTCCGGGAGCTTCGCGTCGGGGTTGAGCTTGACGATCGCCGGGTCGTTCCACTTCTTGATCTTGCCGTCGAAGATCTTGGCGAGGGTGGGGGCGTCCAGCGTGAGGTCGTCGACGCCTTCCAGGTTGTAACCGATGGCGACCGGGCCGCCGACCATCGGGAGGTTGATGCCCTGGCCGCCCTTGCAGACCTTCTTCGATTCGGCGACCTCCTCCGGCTTCAGCGCCGAGTCGGAACCGGCGAAGCCGACCGTGCCCTGGTTGAAGGCGACGATGCCTTCACCGGAGGAGGACGACTTGTAGTTGACCTCGACGCCCGAACAGGCGGCCATGTAGTCCTTGATCCACAGGTCCATGGCGTTCTTCTGCGCGCTGGAGCCGGAGGCGAGCAGCTGGCCCTCGGCGTCGTCGCACTTGATGTTCGACGCGGCGTTCGTCTTGCCGCCGTTCCCGCCCGTGGCCCCGTCGCCGCTGTTGTTGTCCGAACCGCACGCCGTGAGGACCAGGGCGCCGGAGACGGCGAGGGCACCGAGCGCGGTGGCACGAAGCCGGTTCTTGCGCTGAAGCTTCACTTTCGGGTGTTCCTTCCAGGAGCCGCCGAGGTCTATTTCGTTCTACGACGGCGCGCGATGTGGTGGGTGCTGCGGCGTTGCGCCGCACACCGTGTACTGCCGAAGTTAGGCAGAACAGGTGAAGTGGCCTACGGGGGCGGGTGAACGGAAGGTGAACCGTGTCGGGCGGCGCGGTTTCCGGGCCCCGGTCAGGTGCTCGGCAGGCCGGCGAGCAGGGCGTCCAGCAGATCCCGGTCGTGGGGCTGGGTGAGGCGGGCCCTGGCCGTGGCCGGGGGGAGCCAGCTCAGCCGGTCGACCTCCGCGGTCGGTATGAAGGAGCCACCGGTCGCCTCGGCCGCCCAGTAGGAGACCTCCTTGGGGTGCCCGTTCACGACGTACCGGACCGTGGGGAGCGCGGCGCCCGGTGAGCAGTGGTGGCCGGTCTCCTCCAGGACCTCGCGCCGGGCGCCGTCCAGTGCCGACTCGCCGTGCTTCAGCTTGCCCTTGGGATGCGACCAGTCGTCGTAACGAGGCCGGTGGACCAGACAGATCTCCAGCTCGCCGGAGCGCTCCGACCGACGCCACAGCACGCACCCGGCGGCGAGCACGAGGCCGCTCATGGTGCGATCACCGCCGTGGCGTACGGCCAGTTCTCCCGGAACACGCTGCGTGCCGCCTCCACCTCGTGCCGCTGGTCGGCGTGGAGCACCCCCAGGGCGTACGCGGTCGTGGGCGCGATCCGGGGCGTGCGGGCCGCCGATGCCGCCGCCGCGGCCGCCTCCGCCGCGTCCCGGTGCAGATCGAGCGCGTGCCCGGGCGCGGCCAGGACCGGGTCGGGGGCGCCCCGTACCACCTCGCGGGCGTACCGGTGCAGCCGCAGCAGCAGCCGGGTCCGGTGCCAGGGCGCGTCCTGCGCCTCGTTGTACGGCTTGACCGCCTCGTCCGAGGAGAGCGTGGCCACCGCGCCGAGCAGCTGCTGTTCGGCCCGGTCGGCGGGCCCGTGCAGCATCTCCTCGGCCGGAGCCGCGGCCGCCGCGGCGAGCGGGACATCGGAGGCGAGCAGCGCGACGGCGTCGGCGACCGCGTGGAAGCGGGAGGAGCCGAGCGCCTGGAGCGCCGCGGAGTGGGCGCGGGTCCGGGCGAGGGTCAGCTGCCGTTCGAGGAGCGCCCCGGCCCGGGCCGCGCCGACGCCGAGGGCGGCGCGCTCCTTGTCGTCGGCGCCGGCCCCGGACCCCGTACGGGCGGTGGGCGGCGCGGTGCCGGACAGGGCGTGCAGCGCTTCGAGGAGCCGGTTCAGCCGGGTCGCGTAGGCGTGCTCCCGGGCCAGGGTGCCCGAGAGCCAGGCCAGTTCCGTACGGAGCTGCTCGGCCCAGGCCGCGTCCAGCGCCGCCCGGAAGGTGTGCAGCGTGCCGCTGATCCGGCGCGACGAACGGCGCAGCGCACCGGCGGCCTCCTCGGCGGCGTGGGTTCCGGCGTCCGTGGGGGCGCTTTTCTCGCGGTGCAGGCGCAGGCTGCGCAGAAATTCTGCGGCCTGTTCCTGCAGGTAGGGCGCGAGCACCGCCCCTGCCGTAACGTCTGCCTGCATCGTCTGGTGGTCATGGCGTCGCACGCCGGCGCCTCCGGGCGTCAATGAGCATTTCCTGTACGTGCCGCAGCGGTTGGCCGTCCGTGTCCGTGGCGTGCCGGGTCCAGTTCCCGTCGGAACCGAGGTGCCAGGAGGAGGTGGTGTCGGCCATGCCGGTCTCCAGGAGCCGGCTGAGCGCGGCGCGGTGGGCGGGGTCGGTGACCCGGACCAGTGCTTCGATCCGGCGGTCGAGGTTGCGGTGCATCATGTCGGCGCTGCCGAACCACACTTCGGGATCGCCGCCGTTGCCGAACGAGAAGACCCGGGAGTGTTCGAGGAAGCGGCCCAGTATTGAGCGGACCCGGATGTTCTCGGAGAGGCCGGGGACGCCGGGGCGGATCGCGCAGATGCCGCGTACCCAGACGTCCACCGGTACGCCCGCCATCGCGGCCCGGTAGCAGGCGTCGATGATCGCCTCGTCGACCATCGAGTTGACCTTGATGCGGACGTAGGCGCTCCGCCCGGCCCGCTGGTGCGTGATCTCCTTGTTGATGCGGGAGATCAGCCCCTCGCGCAGGGATCTCGGGGCGACCAGGAGGCGGCGGTAGGTCTCGCGGCGGGAGTAGCCGGAGAGCCGGTTGAAGAGGTCGGAGAGGTCCGCGCCGACCTGCGGGTCGGCGGTCAGCAGGCCGAGGTCCTCGTACAGCCTGGCTGTCTTGGGGTGATAGTTGCCGGTGCCGACGTGGGCGTAGCGGCGCAGTGTGTCGCCCTCCTGGCGGACGACGAGGGAGAGCTTGCAGTGGGTCTTGAGGCCGACCAGTCCGTAGACGACATGGCAGCCGGACTCCTCCAGCTTGCGTGCCCACTTGATGTTGGCCTGCTCGTCGAAGCGGGCCTTGATCTCGACGAGTACGAGGACCTGCTTGCCGGATTCGGCGGCGTCGATGAGTGCTTCCACGATCGGCGATTCGCCCGAAGTCCGGTAGAGGGTCTGCTTGATGGCCAGGACGTCGGGGTCGCTCGCCGCCTGTTCCAGGAACGCCTGGACGGAGGTGGAGAACGAGTCGTACGGGTGGTGCAGGAGTACGTCGCGTTCGCGCAGGGCGGCGAAGATGTCGGGCGCGGAGGCTGATTCGACCTCGGCGAGATCACGGTGGGTGCCCGCGATGAACTTGGGGAACTTCAGCTCCGTCCGGTCCAGGGAAGCTATGCCGAAGAGCCCGGTGAGGTCGAGCGGTCCGGGCAGCGGGTAGACCTCGGCGTCGGACACCTTCAGCTCGCGCACCAGCAGGTCCAGCACGTACGGGTCGATGGACTCCTCGACCTCCAGGCGGACCGGCGGGCCGAAGCGGCGCCGCATGAGCTCCTTCTCCAGGGCCTTGAGGAGATTCTCGGCGTCGTCCTCCTCGACCTCCAGGTCCTCGTTCCTGGTGACCCGGAACATGTGGTGGGCGAGGACCTCCATGCCCGGGAAGAGCTCTTCGAGGTGGGCGGCGATGACGTCCTCTATGGGCACGTACCGCTGCGGCGACGCCTCCAGGAAGCGGGTCAGCAGCGGCGGCACCTTGACCCGGGCGAAGTGGCGGTGGCCGCTGACCGGGTTGCGTACGACGACGGCGAGGTTGAGCGAGAGACCCGAGATGTACGGGAAGGGGTGGGCCGGGTCGACGGCGAGGGGGGTCAGCACGGGGAAGACGCGCTGCCGGAAGAAGGTGAACAGGCGGGCCTGTTCCTTCTCGGTCAGCTCGGGCCAGCGGATCAGCTGGATGCCCTCGTCGGACAGGGCGGGGGCGATGTCCTGCTGGTAGCAGGCGGCGTGCCGGGCCATGAGTTCGCGCGAGCGGGTCCAGATCAGGTCGAGGACTTCGCGGGGCTGGAGTCCGGAGGCGGAGCGGGAAGCGACACCCGTGGCGATGCGGCGCTTCAGTCCGGCCACCCGGACCATGAAGAACTCGTCCAGGTTGGAGGCGAAGATGGCGAGGAAATTAGCTCGTTCGAGGAGGGGGGTCGCCGGGTCCTCGGCCAGCTCGAGAACCCGTTCGTTGAACGCGAGCCAACTGCGTTCCCGGTCCAGGAATCGGTCGTGCGGGAGTTTGTCGCCGTCGGCATCGGGCTCGTAGACGTCGACGTCGGCGTCGAGGTCGGGATCGAGTTCGGCCCGGGTGGACAGCACGGCGCTGTTGGATGCCGACGAGGCGATGGCGTGCGGCCGGTGCGCGGCGAGCGAGCCGACCGACGGCTGCGCGGCGGGCTGGACCGGGACCTCGGAGCTGGGCTGCTGGCTCATGGCCCTATTCTTCCGCGTCGGCGGCTCCGGGGGCGCGCCGGAGAGGGCAGAGATCGCGGGAAACTCACATTCCGTGTGGTTCGCGCGGTTTCCGCCGGGGTTTCTCCCGTTGCGGGGGGTCGGCACAGCTGGCTGCATCCTGAGAGGGTCCCAAGCCCTTCTGAATGGCCGGTAACGGGGACATGACATGCAGGAAGCGGTGCGCGGTGGGTGGATCGGTCATATAAGCAGTGTCCGGGCCCGTCGAGGGCCCGGACACGGTGCGTGGGCAGGGTCTCAGCCGTGGTGGCGGCGCAGCGCCCGGAAGTGTGCGTGCCGCAAAGAGGGGCGGCGTCAGAAGAGGGGGGCGGCGTCAAGTGACACCGCCCCCTGTGTGCGTTGTGCCCGCTGTTGTGCCGGTTCAGGACTCCGTGCGGTACATCAGGTCCACCTCGTGCGTCGCGAAGCCCATCCGCTCGTAGACGGACAGGGCCGCCTTGTTGTCCGCGTCGACGTAGAGCATCGCGGTCGGCAGCCCCTCGGCGGCCAGGTGGCGCAGCCCGATCGCGGTGAGCGCCTTGCCGAGGCCGCCGCCCTGTGCGTTGGGCCGGATGCCGACGACGTACACCTCGCCGAGGTGCTCGTCGGCGTGCACCTTCGTCCAGTGGAAGCCGATCAGCTCGCCGTCGCGCTCGGCCAGGAAGAACCCCTTCGGGTCGAACCAGGGCTCCGCCTTGCGGTCGTCCAGGTCGCGCTGGGTCAGCGAACCCTGTTCGGGGTGGTGAGCGAAGGCGGCACGGTTCACGGAGAGCCAGGCGGCGTCGTCCTCGCCGGGCACGAAGGTGCGGACGGTGACGCCGGGCGGCAGTACCGGATCCGCGATGTCCAGCGGGCTCAACGGGCGGCGCAGCTGGCGCAGTTCGCGGAAGAGGGAGAGGCCGAGGACCTGCGCGAGATGCCGGGCCGCGGACTTCCCGCCGTGCGCCCACACCCGCAGCCGCTTGCCCGTGACGGCGAGCAGCGCCGCGCCCAGCGCGCGCCCGTGCCCCTGTCCGCGGTACGCCGGATGCACGACCAGCTCGGCGGCCGGTGCCTCGACGGGGTCGGTGTCCTCCAGCTGCGCGTAACCGACCAGGACCGACCCGCTGGTGAGCAGTAGATGCCGCACCCCCTCACGCTGCCCGCCCCGCAGCTGCAGCCGCCCCTGCTCGGACACGGCCTGCCTGCCATCGGACCGGGCCGCCTCGGCGAGCAGACCGGATACGGCTTCGGCCTGTTCGGGGGAGAGCGCGTCGAGTGTCTGGATCTCGCGTCCGGGGGCGGGGAGAGGTACGTCAGTCGTCATGTGTACGAGCGTACGGGGGGTGGGGTGGGGGTGGGAGTGTTGCGGGGGCGGAGGCTGTCGAACGGGCGCCGAACGCAGTATTCGGGCGGGTCACTCGGCTTCGGACGGGGTGTGCAGCACGTCGTCCGCGATGCGGGCCGTGACGTTCCTGCCCGCCTATGTACGCCATACGGGTGACATGCGGAAATCGGCCCCGATTCCGACCGCATGGCAACCAGTTCGTAACCCCCGAACACCTGTCGCGCTACGCGCGTTGACCCTAGGCTGCGGCACGAAGTCTCCAGACTCACCACCACCCTCAGACCTCCCGCTGAACTCACAAGGGGACCGATGTCAGCGACACCGCAGAAGAACCGCGCGTCCCGGCGGGTGCTCACCGCCGCGGCCGGGCTCGCCACCGTCGGCGCGCTCGTCGCCGCGATGCCGGCCGGCGCCCAGGACCGCAGCCACGGCCACGGCCACGGCCACGGCCACGGGCACGGGCACGGCCACCACAAGCCGGCCCGTACCGTCGACGTACAGCTGCTGTCCTTCAACGACCTGCACGGGAACCTGGAGCCGCCGGCCGGCTCGGCGGGCACGGTCACCGAGACGCAGGCCGACGGCACGACCAAGGCGATTCCGGCCGGTGGCGTCGAGTACCTCGCGTCCTCGCTGCGTACCGCGCGCAAGGGCCACCCGTACTCGATCACTGCGGCCGGTGGCGACATGGTGGGCGCGAGCCCGCTGCTGTCCGGTCTCTTCCACGACGAGCCGACCATCGAGGCGCTCAACAAGATCGACCTCGATGTGACGACCGTCGGCAACCACGAGTTCGACGAGGGCGCCACCGAGCTGGCCCGCCTCCAGAACGGCGGCTGCCACCCGGTCGAGGGGTGCTACGAGAAGGACAAGGAGTTCGAGGGCGCCGACTTCCCCTACCTCGCCGCCAATGTGAAGAACGAGAAGACCGGCAGGCCGATTCTCAAGCCGTACACCGTCTGGAAGAAGAAGGGCGTCAAGATCGGCTTCATCGGGGTGACCCTGGAGGGCACGCCGAACATCGTCACGGCCAACGGCGTCAAGGGCCTGAAGTTCCACGACGAGATCGAGACGGTCAACAAGTACGCCAAGGAGCTGGACCGCCAGGGCGTCAAATCCATCGTCACGCTGATCCACGAGGGCGGGGCCCCGGCCTCCACCTCGTACAACTACGACTGTGACAGCTCCGGCGCCGGTGACGGCATCTCCGGGCCGATCACCGAGATCGCCAAGGGCATCACGCCCAAGGTCGACGCACTGGTCACGGGCCACACCCACCAGGCGTACGTCTGCACGATCCCGGACCCGGCGGGCAACCCGCGCATGGTCACCTCGGCGTCGTCGTTCGGCAAGCTCTACACCGACACGACCCTCACGTACGACCGCCGCACCAAGGACATCGTCCGCACGTCGGTGAAGTCGGCCGGCGCCTCGAACCCGAAGTCGGCGAACCATATCGTCAGCCGGGACCAGCCCAGGGCCACCGACATGACGGCCCTGATCTCCCGCTGGAACACCCTCGCGGCGCCCATCGCGAACAAGCCGCAGGGCTACATCACCGCGGACATCAACGGCCGCGGCTCCACGGCCCCTGAGAAGCCGCTCGGCAACCTGATCGCGGACGCCCAGCTGGAGGGCCTGGCCCCGGCGGACAAGGGCGGGGCGGTCGTCGCCCTCATGAACCCGGGCGGCATTCGGGCGGACCTGGTGTACGCGTCGGCCGACGGCAAGTCCGACGGGGTGGTGACGTACGGGGAGGCATTCACCGTGCAGCCCTTCACCAACATGATGAACGTCGTCGACCTGACCGGCGCCCAGCTGATCACCGCGCTCCAGCAGCAGGTCAGCGGCTCCAACGAGGCCAGCCCGAAGATCCTTCAGGTGTCCAAGGGCCTCACGTACACCCTCGACATGACGAAGACGGGCGCGGCCCGCGTGGTCACCGACACCATCGAGCTGAACGGTGAGGCGATCGACCCGACGAAGACCTACCGCGTCGCGATGAACGAGTTCCTGGCAGGCGGCGGCGACGGCTTCGCGGCGCTCGGCCAGGGCACCAACAAGCTGGTCGGCGCGTCCGACCTGGACCTGTTCAACGCCTACCTGGCGGCCCACTCGACGGCCGCCGCGCCGCTGGCCCCGCCGGCGGCGGACCGGATCACAGTCATCCGGTAACTCCTGTACGCGGGTGAGCGGGGCGGTGGGCCGGCGGGCCCACCGCCCCACTGCGTGTCCATGCCCGCCTGCGAGTGCCCTCACCGAACCCCGGTGACCCGCTTCAGGACCTGTTCGAGCTCCTGGCCCGGGGCCGGCCGGGAATTCCACATCGGGTGCAGGTCGTCGCCGTGCCGGCGCGGCACCACATGGGTGTGGAAGTGGAAGACCTCCTGCGAGGCGGCCTCACCGGTGGAGTGGACGATGTTCACGCCGTCGGGAGCGAGGGCCGTGTTCAGCAGAGCAGCGACTCGGTGCACCATGCGGGCGACATGCCCGTGCGTGGCCTCGGAGATCTCCCAGACGTCCCGGGCGTGCTCGCGCGGGACGACCAGGGTGTGGCCCGGAGAGGCCGGCGCGATGTCGAGGAACGCCACGGTGTGATCGTCCTCCAGGACACGGTGGGAGGGCAGTCGGCCGGAAACGATCTGGCAGAAGATGCAGGTTCTCATCCGGCTGATGATGGCACCGGTCCCCTGCGAAAGTATTGAAAACTGGGCGGTCCTATGCGGTTGTCGCTGGTCACTGGTTGTGCTCCTCATCCGTGCCTGCGTTGAGGGCCAGTATCTACTTCCGTCGGCTGTCCTATACGAGGGCCGTCAACCGGACCTGATTGTTCCCACGGAGGTCGCCGAACGCAGGAACCAGAAGGAGTTCCTTCGTGCCTGAGCACGCATCGCACAGGTTGCGTTCCCTCCGCCGTCGGCAGGGCGGTCGACGCGGCGTGGTACCGGCCGTGGCCGCCGACATCACGGTGACCACGGTGCCGAGCGACGAAGCCGAGCATCGCATGGAGGTCGACGTGGACAAGGCCCTGTGCGTTCGACTGCGCCGGTCGGGCTGACCCAGGAACCCGCGCGTGCCATCGGCAGCGGTCTACGGACGTGAAGGGTGTCCTGATCTGCTGCGGGGGAGCGCCGCCGTACGTTGCGGAGTTCCGTCGCCGGCTCCGCGCCCGGCTCCGGGCCGGGCTCAGAGCCCCGGCGGCGGCTGCGGTGCCCCCGGCAGTTTGATCGACGCCACCGTGCCGTCGCCGTCCGCCGGGCGCAGGGTGACCTCGCCGCCCGACTGCTGGACCGTGCGGGCGACGATCGACAGGCCCAGGCCCGAACCGGGGAGCTGGCGGGCGGACGGGGAACGCCAGAAGCGTTCGAAGACGTGGGGGAGGTCCTCGGCGGGGATGCCGGGGCCGTGGTCCCGTACCGTCAGTACGCCGTCGCGCAGTACGACCTCGATCGTGCCGCGGGGCGGACTGAACTTGACCGCGTTGTCCAGGACGTTGACCACCGCCCGCTCCAGGGCGGCCGACTCGGCCCGTACGTACCAGGGCGTCAGGTCCGCCCGGATCGTCAGCTCGGGGCCGCGCAGGCGGGCGCGTTCCAGGGCCGTGTTCGCGATGTCGTGCAGGCCGACGACCTGGAGCGGGCCGGGGTTCGTCGCGTCGGGGCGGGCCAGTTCCTGGAGGTCGCCGATGAGCGAGGCCAGCTCGGTCATCTGCGCCTTGACCGACTTCATCAGGGCCTTGCGGTCGTCCGGTGGGATGGCCCGGCCGGTGTCGTCGCTGCGGGCGAGGAGTTCGATGTTGGTACGGAGGGACGTCAGCGGTGTCCGCAGTTCGTGGCCGGCATCCGTGATCAGCTGGGCCTGACGGTCGCGGGAGCTGGCGAGTGAAGCGGTCATCGAGTTGAAGGAGCGGGACAGCCGGGCGATCTCGTCCTCGCCCTCGACCGGGATGCGGACGGTGAGGTCCTCGGTGCGGGCGACATGCTCGACCGCCTCGGTGAGCTCGTCGACGGGGCGCAGGCCGGTACGGGCGACCCAGAGGCCGGCCGCGCCGGCGCCGATCACGCCGATGCCGGAGACGACGAGGAGCACCCAGGCGAGGGCGGAGAGCGGCTTGTCGACCTCGCTCATCGGGCGGGCGATGGACACGGCGATGCTGCCCGACGTCACCCCGGGGGCCAGCGGGTAGGTGTAGACCCGCATCTCCTTCCCGTTCTCGGCCTTGGCCGAGTGCAGGGCGTAGTTCTGCTGCCCTTCGGCCACTGCGATGTCGGCCGGGCTCACGGGGAGCGCCGATTTCTTGCGGGCGGTGCACACCGTGCCCTGGGAGTCGACGAGCTGAACGGTGTATCCGCTGGTGAACGGCGGGGGCGGCACCGGGGTGGTGCCCCGGCAGTAGGAGTACAGGTCTGCCAGGTAGGTTCTGTCGACCTTGGAGCTGCGCAGCGAGTTGTCCATCTGCTGGTTCAGCTGCGCCTTCGTCACGAACCAGCAGGACGCCGCGACCGCCGCCACCGCGACCGCCACCGCCGTCGCCACCAGCAGCGCGAGCCGGGTCCGCAGCGGCAGGGCGCGGAGCCGGTGCAGGGTCTTGGTCATCCGTCACCGCCGCCGGAGCGGAGCGCGTAACCGACCCCACGCACCGTGTGCACGAGCCGGGGTTCGCCGCCCGCCTCCGTCTTGCGGCGCAGGTACATCACGTACACGTCCAGGGAGTTGGAGCTCGGTTCGAAGTCGAAGCCCCACACCGCCTTGAGGATCTGCTCGCGGGTCAGCACCTGCCGCGGGTGTGCCAGGAACATCTCCAGCAGGGTGAATTCGGTACGGGTCAGCTCGACCCGGCGCATGCCCCGGGTGACCTCGCGGGTGGCCAGGTTCATCCGCAGATCGGCGAAGGCCAGCACATTGTCGTCGGGGATGGCGTCGCCCGCCGCGGCCGTGTACGAGCTGCGGCGCAGCAGGGCCCGGATGCGGGCGAAGAGCTCGTCCAGCTCGAAGGGCTTGACCAGGTAGTCGTCGGCGCCCGCGTCGAGACCGGTGACCCGGTCGCCGACGGTGTCGCGCGCGGTGAGCATCAGGATGGGGGTGGTGGTGCCGGCGGAGCGGAGCCGGCGGGCCGCCGTCAGGCCGTCCATCCGCGGCATCTGGATGTCGAGGACGATGAGGTCGGGGTCGTACGACTCGGCCCTGGTGAGGGCGTCGAGACCGTCGACGGCGACCTCGGTGCCGTACCCCTCGAACGCGAGACTGCGTTGCAGGGCCTCACGCACGGCGGGCTCGTCGTCGACGATCAGGATGCGCTGCGGATCGTCTTCGGCGGGGCTCATCGCTCGTTGTCCTTTTCTCGTGCCGGGCTGCGGGGGCGGGCCGCGGGCCCGCCGTGCTCTCAGCCTCGCACGGCCGCGGTACGTCGTCGCGCGGCCCGGCGCCTGCGGGCCGCGGTACGGGCCTCCGGGGTGTGGGCCTCAGGGGCGCGGGTCTCCGGGGCCGCAGGCCTCAGGGCCACGGGGCCTTCCGTGCTCTCAGCCTCGCGCGGCCGCGGCACGTCGCCGCGCGGCCCGGCGCTTGCGGCTCCCGGTACGGACCTCCGGGGTGCGGGACGTCCCGGCAGTCTCGCGCGCGGCCGGTTCCGGGGTCAGTTCCGCGACGAGCGCGAGGGGCAGGGCCAGGTCGGCCGGGCCGGTGGGGGTGTCGGTGGGGTGCTGCATGGCTGTCTCCTCAGGAGCTGTTGCCGGCCCGCAGGGTGTCGAGGTCGGCCTTGAGTGTGTTCACCGGGATGGCGAAGCCGAGACCCACGCTGCCCGCGTCGGCGCTGCTGGATCCGTCTGGCGAACTCGCCGAGTACATCGCGGAGTTGATGCCGATGACTTCGCCGTCCATATTGATGAGCGCGCCACCGGAGTTACCGGGGTTGAGCGAGGCGTCGGTCTGGATGGCCTTGTACGTGGTCGTGGAGTTGCCGGTGTCGCCGTTGAACTGCTGGCCGCCGAACTCGAACGGCCACTCCTCGCCGCCCCACCAGCCCTGTCCCTGGCCGCTGCTGTCGTCCTTGGCGACCGTGACATCGCGGTCGAGCGCGGAGACGATGCCACTGGTGACGGTGCCGGTGAGACCCTCCGGAGAGCCGATCGCGACGACCTGGTCGCCGACCGAGACCTCCGAGGAGTCGCCCAGTGTGGCCGTCTTCAGCCCGCTCGCATCCCGGAGCTTGATGAGGGCGAGGTCCTTGTCGGGGTCGGTGCCGACGACATCCGCGGTGTACGTCTTGCCCGTGCTGAGCGTCACCTCGATCGAGGAGGCGCCGGAGATGACGTGGTTGTTGGTGACGACCTCGCCGTCGGACGTGATGACCACGCCGGAGCCGGTGGATGTGCCCGTAGGCGAGGTCGCGTTGACCTCGACGATCATCGGCGTGACGGCCTCGGCGACACCGGCGACGCTGCCCTTGCTGCTCTGCGAGACGGTGGTGCCCGGGATGACGCCGCCGTCCGTGCCGTTCGCGCCGTTGCCGGTGAACTGGTTGATGACGGTGGCGGTGCCGCCGCCGACGACCGCCGCCACGATCGCCACGGTCGCCAGGAGGGCGACCGGCCGTCCGGCCCGCCGGGGCGCGGCCGACTCGGGGGCGGACTGCGGGAGGTCGGAGGCGTAACCGCCGTCCTCGCCGTTGTCCCCGTTCCCGCCGTCGTGGTGCCCGCCGGCGCCGCCCTGGCCGGGCCACACGGTGGTTCCGGGGCCCGTCGCGATCGGCTGCGTGGGCTCGTAGGACGGCGGCTGCGGGTAGGACGCATCACCGTTGCCGTACGAGGGGTACATAGGGTACTCGCCGCTCGGGCGCTGGCTCTTTGTCATGTCTAAGAGCGTGTCCGGCGAAGATGAGAGAAACCTGAGCGCCCGCTGAGAAGCCCGGTAGAACCTCGTATGCCCGATATAAGGGAGTGCGGCGATATATAGGGAGTACGGCGGAGGTGCGGCCCCGACCCGACAGAGAATGCGGCCCCGACCCGACAGAGAATACGGGGAAACGGCCCGACCGGGCCTATCGCGCCCCGACCGTGGGCTCCCCGCACCCGCACGACCGCCGCACCACGAGCGCCGACGGGAACTGCTTCAGCCGCTCCCGCCGCGACCCCGACACCCGCAACGAGTCGTCGAGCACCAGGTCCACGGCCGCCCGTGCCATCGCCGGGCGGTCCGAGAAGACCGTCGTCAGTGGCGGATCGGTCAGACCGGCTTCCTTCACGTCGTCGAAGCCCGCCACCGCGAGATCCCCGGGCACATCGATCCGAAGCTCGCGGGCGGCCCGCAGCACACCGATGGCCTGGTCGTCCGTCGCGCAGAAGATCGCCGGCGGCCTGTCCGGTCCCGCGAGCAGTTCCAGCGCCACCTGATAGGCGTCGTAACGGTTGTACGGGGCCTGGAAGAGCCGGCCCTCCGTCGAGCGCCCCGACTCGTGCATCGCACGGCGCCAGCCCTCGACGTGGTCGGCGACCGGGTCACCGACCGACGGGGTGGACTCCATGCCGCCGAGGCACGCCACGTACTCGTTGCCGTGTTCGAGGAGATGCCGGGTGGCGAGCTGGGCGCCGCCGATGTCGTCCGTGACGACCGCGACATCGTCGATCGCCTCGGGCCGTTCGTGCAGCAGCACGACCCGCGCGTCCCATGCCTCTATCTCGGCCGCCGCCCGCTCGCTGGGGCCCTGGCTGACCAGGATCAGCCCGGAGACCCGCATGCCGAGGAAGGCCCGCAGATAGTGGACCTCGCGCTCGTCCCGGTAGTCGGAGTTGCCGACGAGCACCATTTTTCCGCGCTCGGCGGCGGCCTGTTCGACCGCGTGCGCCATCTCCGCGAAGAACGGCTGCCGGGCGTCCGGCACGATCATCCCTATGAGGTCGGTCCGCCGTGAGGCCATCGCCTGGGCAACCCGGTCGGGCCGGTACCCCAGCTCCTTGATCGCGGCGAGTACCCGCTCGCGCGTGGCCGGGGCGACCGGCCTGGGTCCGTTGTTGATGACGTAGCTGACGACTGCGGTCGACGTACCCGCCAGTCTCGCCACATCGTCCCGCGTCACCTTGGCCACGCGCGGCAGTCTACGCGGATGGATCTACCTGTTGGCAGCTCGGACCGGGGCTTCTTTCACGACCTCGGCCGCCGTCGGTTGCGCCGAACGGGTTACGGGTTCGGCGGCTGCCTTCGCCGCTGCCTTCGCCACGGCCTGCGCCTTGGCCTCCTCGGCGGCTCGCTCGACCTTCTCCGGTACGACGAAGCGGTAGCCGACATTGCGGACCGTGCCGATCAGCGACTCGTGCTCGGGGCCGAGCTTGGCGCGCAGCCGCCGCACATGGACGTCGACCGTTCGCGTACCGCCGAAGTAGTCGTAGCCCCAGACCTCCTGGAGCAGCTGGGCGCGGGTGAAGACCCGGCCCGGGTGCTGCGCCAGATATTTGAGCAGTTCGAATTCCTTGAAGGTCAGGTCCAGGACCCGGCCCTTCAGCTTCGCGCTGTACGTCGCCTCGTCGACCGACAGATCGCCGTTACGGATCTCCATCGGGGAGCCGGCGGAGCTGATCTGCTGTCGGCCGGTGGCCAGCCGCAGCCGGGCCTCGACCTCGGCCGGTCCCGCCGTGTCCAGCAGTACGTCGTCGATGCCCCAGTCGGCGGTGACGGCCGCGAGACCGCCCTCCGTCACGACGAGGATCAGCGGACAGCCCGGTCCGGTGGACCGCAGCAGTTGGCACAGCGACCGCACCTGCGGCAGATCGCGGCGGCCGTCGATCAGGATGACATCGGCACCGGGGGTGTCGATGAGAGCGGGGCCCTCGGCCGGTGCCACCCGCACGCTGTGCAGCAGGAGACCGAGTGCGGGGAGCACCTCCGTCGACGGTTGAAGGGCATTCGTCAGGAGCAGCAGTGAACTCATCGCCGCCCACCTGCCTGTGTCCTCGGTCGGTGATCGTGCACGGTTCGCTCGCCCATTACGTCGGTCCTCCTCGTTCCCTGCGAGAGGGGCACTCCCGGGCTTGGGCCCGGGGGAGTATGCGGCACTGCTTCGTACGTTTCGTGCTGGCTTTCGCACTGGTGCGGTCCCGGGGCCCGGGACCGCTGAGCTTGTGGAAACGTCGTCGTAACAACGTTTGGAAAGCACAAAAGGATCCGGGGGCTGCTTTGCCCGGATCCTCTTCCCAGCAGAATAGCCCACATGAGTTCTGTGTCCGAGGGGCAATTTCGGAGTTCCTCTGTTCCCTTGATCACGCCCGGTCCTCTGCGCAGCACATTGCGGACCGATGACGGGGTCCGTATCGAGGCGGTGTACAAGCCGTGTACGGCAGATTCCGGGTCCGGTGCGGAAACATCCTTCGACGGTACTGCGGTCGTGGTCGCGCACGGTTTCATCGGCTCGGTGGACCGGCCCGCGATGCGGCGCGCAGAACGCCGCCGACGAGAGCTTGCTCACCCGCATCGGCGCCTGGGCGGCGGCGTCGTGATTCATGATGGACAGCTGATGCGAGACAAGAGGAGTGCCGCCATGCCTGCGGGAACGATCCGCTACTGGGCCGCCGCCAAGGCCGCCGCCGGGACCGCGGAGGAGCCGTACACAGCTGCGACCCTCGCCGAGGCGCTCGACGCGGTGCGTGAGCGGCACCCCGGTGAGCTCACCCGTGTGCTGCAAAGGTGCTCGTTCCTCATCGACGGCGACCCCGTGGGGACCCGCAGTCATGAGACCGTACGCCTTGCCGAGGGCGGCACGGTCGAGGTGCTCCCGCCGTTCGCAGGAGGGTGAACCGCAGAACATGAGCAGCAACGATCAGCAGCATCCGTACGGACAGGACCAGGGCCAGGGCTACGGGTACGGGCCCGGGTACGACCCGCTGAACGGCCAGGAGCCGCAGCCCGCCCAGCCGTACGGACAGCAGCAGCCCTCGCCGTCGTACGGGCAGCAGTCCTATGGCGACCAGTCCTATGGCGACCAGTCCTACGGCGCGCAGTCCTACGGCGACCAGTCCTACGGCGCGCAGTCCCATGGCGACCAGTCCTACGGCGCGCAGCCGTACGCGGACCAGTCCTACGGCGTCCGGGCGTCCGGTGGCCAGTCCTACGACGGCCAGGTGTCCGGCGACCAGTCCTACGGGCGGCAGGCGTACGGGGACGCCTCCTACGGGGACGCCTCCTACGGCACGCAGTCGTACGGTCAGCAGGTCCCGTACGGAGCCCCGCAGCAGGCACACGGCCCGTACGACCCGAACCAGGCGTCACAGGTGAACCCCGGGCCCGTGTGGCCGACCGGGCACATGCAGGAGCCCTCACTCGCGGCCCATGACCCGCAGGACCCCGGTGTCACGCAGACCTGGGAGGGCCAGACCTGGGACACCCAGTACCAGCCGACCATCCAGGCCGCCCAGCCCGTGCAGCCCGCTCAGCCCGCTCAGCCCGTGCAGCAGCCCGTGCAGTCAGTTCCGGCCGCCGCCGAGACCGCATATCAGCCGCCCCATCCGCAGCCGCGGGGCGCCTCCGGCTCCTACCCGCTGCCTCCCGAGACCCCCGCCGGACCCGTCGCCGCCGAGCCGGTCCGGGCTGCCGTACGCGCCGACGCTCCCTCTGCCGCCGCTCCGTCCGCGCACGACGCCGCCGGATACAGCGCACCCACCACCCTGGGCAACAGCCGCATCACCGACACCCAGCGCGCCCGGGCCGAGGGCCGCTCGCCGATCATCGCGCCGGGTATGCAGCCCGCCGGGATCACCGCGGGAATCGGGCTGCTGCTCGCCCTCGGCGCCGCGATCGGGCCGTACGCCCTGCTCGTACCGCTGGTGCTGCTCCAGGCCGTGACCGCGGCCGGCTGGTTCCGGCTCAACGGTATGTGGCCGGCCCGGCAGGGCATCGCGCTGGCGTTCGCCGGCGGCCTCGTCGCCGACATCGCGCTGCTCGCCGCCGGCCGGGAGAACGCACCGGCCGCCATCCTCGGCACCCTCGGCATCTGGGTGCTGCTCACCGTGGTCCTCCAACTGCGCAGCCACGCGGGCGCCGACGAGCGGATGCAGGGGCTGATGGCCACCGTCGCGTCGGCCGCCCTCTCGGTCCTGGCCGCCGGGCAGCTCGCGGCGGTCCCGGACGCGGTGACGGTGGGCGGGGTGGCCGTCGCGGTTGCCGTGCTCGTCCGCGCGCTGCCGTTGCTGGGACCGGCGTCGGTCGTGGTGGCGCTGCTCGCCGCCGCGGGCGCCGGTGCCGTGGCGGGGGCATTCACCGATTTCGGTATGAAGGGTGCGCTGCTCGGCGTCGCGGCGGGCGGTTGCGCACTGATCGGGCTGCGGGTGGCGAGCTACGACTATCCGTCACGATTCGTCCACATGACGGCGGGGGTGGCACTGCCGCTCACCGCCGCGACCCCCGCCGTCTATCTGATCGGCCGCGCGATCTCGTAGCGCGGACCGGTACCGCTCCCCGGGAACCGAAGGGGGGTGCCCGTTCGTCGATCATCCTGGGCGCGCTGTGCATGCACAGTGGACGCACAGGCGCCAGGGGTCCGGCCGGATGCAGGGTGGGGGAAGAGCGGGCATGCGTGCACTGCGAGTGCTACTGGTCATAGTGGTGGTTCTGGGCGGGATCTTCATCGCCGTCGACCGGGCGGCGGTGTACTTCGCCGAGTCGGAGGTCGAGGGGCGGGTCCAGGTCACCGGCGCCACGACCGGCTCGACGGACGTCTCCATCAAGGGATTTCCGTTCCTGACGCAGGTTGCCGGATCGCAGCTCGACGAGGTGGACGTCAAGATCACCGGCATAGAGACCGACGCCGACGGCCGCAGGATCCGGATCAGCCGGATGAACGCCGCACTGCACGAGGTGAAGCTGGCCGACGGCTACTCCAGTGCCACCGCCGCCCGCGCCACCGGCTCCGCGGTCATCTCCTACGAGGACCTGACCAAGGTCGCCAGCGACGGCGTCGTCGTCGAGTACGGCGGCAACGGCAAGGTGAAGGTGACCGGCACGGTCGACGTCCTCGGCAACCCGCTCTCGCGCACTGTGCTCTCCACCGTCACCCTGGTCGACGGCCACACAATCAAGGTGCGCGCGGACGAGGTGCCGGGTGAGGGCATCCCCGGGCTGGAGGACATGGTGCGCCAGAAATCCGACTTCGAACGGGAGATCGGCGGCCTGCCCAGCGGTCTGGAGCTGCAGAAGGTCCAGCCGACCGCCGACGGCCTGGAGATCTCGGTGGCCGGTACGGACGTACTGCTTGCTGGATGAGCCCTGCCGCGGGCGGGTAGGGCTTCAACGACCCTGTTCAACGATCCAGTTCAACGACCTGTGCGCCACATATTGAGACGGCTGCGTCCGATCCGTAGATGGCCGAGGGGCGCCGACGGCGAGAGGGCGGCGCGAGGGGTGTCGCGACCTCACTCATGTCTCGCATCGCGGACGATAGCTTCTCAGGATGCGACACGGCGGTGACACGTCCGCCCGTACCTCCCTACGATCGGTCCCATGCAGTGCTCTATTGGCGGTCTCCCACAGCGGGGACGGGCGGATCTCACGAAGCGGCGGGCAGTGGACCTGTGCCGCGTCGCCGCCATGCTCTGTCGCACTGTCTGAGCGGGAGCCTTCGGCCCACCCCGCATTCACCCGGCCCTTCGGCCGAAGTCAGGGCCCATCCCGTTCGTGCACGTGTGCCGCGCCCTGCGCCGCCCGTACATCCGCATCACGCACCGTCTCGCATCATCTCGCCGCATACTGCCCCGGAGGAGAACAGAATGAGCCGCAGTGACGTCCTGGTAGACGCCGACTGGGTCGAGGCCCACATCGACGACCCGGAGATCGCTCTCGTCGAGGTCGACGAGGACACCTCGGCGTACGAGAAGAACCACATCAAGAACGCGATCCGGATCGACTGGACCAGGGACCTCCAGGACCCGGTCCGCCGTGACGTCGTCGACCAGGCCGGCTTCGAGAAGCTGCTGTCCGAGAAGGGCATCGGCAACGACACCACTGTCGTCCTGTACGGCGGCAACAACAACTGGTTCGCGTCCTACGCGTTCTGGTACTTCAAGCTCTATGGCCACCAGGACGTTCGCCTGCTCGACGGCGGCCGCAAGAAGTGGGAGCTCGACTCCCGCGACCTGGTCGACGGCGACCAGATCGCATCCCGCCCGGCCACTGAGTACAAGGCCCAGCCACAGGACGAGTCGATCCGCGCCTACCGCGACGACGTCGTGAAGGCGATCGGCAACCAGAACCTGGTCGACGTGCGTTCGCCCGACGAGTTCAGCGGCAAGCTGCTCGCCCCGGCGCACCTGCCGCAGGAGCAGTCCCAGCGCCCCGGCCACGTGCCGACCGCCCGCAACATCCCGTGGTCGAAGAACGCCAACGACGACGGCACCTTCAAGTCGGACGACGAGCTCAAGGCCCTCTACGAGGACGAGCAGGTCGACCTGGCGAAGGACACCATCGCGTACTGCCGTATCGGCGAGCGCTCCGCGCTCACCTGGTTCGTGTTGCACGAGCTGCTCGGCCAGGAGAACGTCAAGAACTACGACGGTTCGTGGACCGAGTACGGCTCCCTCGTGGGCGTGCCGATCGAGCTCGGCGCCAACAAGTAACTCCGCACGCCCCGGACCAGGACGACCTCCGACCCCCGACCCAGAAGGACAGAACACCATGTGTGGAGCAAAGGCCGGCGGCCCCGACGCTTCGACCATCAAGCCCGGTGAGACCACCATCCAGGGCAGCGTGACCCGCGACGGCGAGCCCGTCACCGGTTACGTGCGCCTGCTGGACTCGACGGGCGAGTTCACCGCGGAGGTCCCGACCTCGGCGACCGGACAGTTCCGCTTCTACGCGGCCGAGGGGACGTGGACGCTGCGCGCCCTCGTCCCGGGCGGCAGCGCCGACCGCACGGTCGTGGCGCAGACCGGCGGCCTCTTCGAGGTCGCCATCGCCGTCTAGTGCCGTGACCGGCAACGTTTGCCCGACGGGGCAAAGCTTGCCGGGAGGGGCGCCGGTTCCGAACGCGGCCTCGCGCCGCCTTGCCGGCCGAAGGGCCGTACCCCGGGGCGGGACGCCTTCTGATGCGGGGTACGGCCCGTTCGCGCCGTTAGCGTGGGCGGGGAACGGGCCTACGCTTGAATCATGTACGCCCGACGCCGTCGCGTCTATTTCCTGATGATGGGCGGCTGCATCGTCCTCTTCGTATCGGCCTGGGCCTTTGTCAGGCTGTGGTCGATGCCCGCTGCCATAGCGATGTGCCTCGTCGCCATGGTCATCCCGCCCATCGCGGCCATGGTCGCCAACCGGCGGGGCCCGGAGGACCGCTGGTGGGACGATCCGTCCGGCGACCCGCAGTCCGACGAGTGGTGGGACGAGCTCGACGGCAAGAAACGGCAGTAGTGGGTACGGGCGCGGGCGCGTCAGTAGACAAGGGCCTGGACGCCGTCGGCCATGGTCTCGCTGACGAACACCTGGGCGCCCGCGATGCGTACGCCCTCCAGGACGTCCTGCTCGGTGATGTCGCGACGGGCGGCACACTGCGTGCAGAGGGTGATCTGCCCGCCCGCCTGGATCGACTCGATCAGATCCGGCAGCGGCGCGGCATGCGGCAATTCGAACTCGGCGGCGCGCCCCGGCAGCGCGAACCACGAGGATTCCCCGGTCAGCCAGAGCGAGACCTCCACGCCGCTGGCGACGGCGACCGCGGCCACCGTGAACGCCTGCGAGCAGCGCTCGGCTGAGTCGGCACCGGCAGTTACCTTGATCACGAGCTTCTTCGGCATATGCCGAACTGTAATCGTCGGGTGGGCAACCTCATGGCCTCGGTGAGTGTCAGCTGTGTGCGCGGATAACGGAATCTGCGCCTCAGGTCTCGTGGGGGGACCCCTTTTGAAACCGAAAGACACCATTCCTGACGGGCAGGTCGAGCCGCCCGCCGAGGAAGAGGCACCGACCGCGCCGCAGAGCCGCCCATGCCGGTGACCGCGCCCGTGCCTGCGGTCGAGCCGGAGTCCGCGCCCGTGCCTGCGGTCGCCGCTCCCGTCACGAAGCGCCCGCGTGGGCGTACGACCCTGCTGATCGCCGCTGCCGCGGTGCTCGGTATCGCCGGCGGCACCGCCGTGGGCTACGACGTGCAGGCCGGGCGCGCCCCGACACCGCTGCCCGCCCTGTCGCAGCCCGATCTGGCGTATCCGGCGAAGGCGCTGCCCGCGGGCAAGGTCCCGGACCCGCTGCCCGCGTCCCAGGACCGTCGGGTCAGGACGGACGGCGACCTGCGCAAGCTGCTCGCCGACAGACCCGCGGGCTGGAGCGACGACAAGTCGTTGCTGGGTTTCCGCGACGGCTGGCTGGCAGTGGACGAGTACGCCCGCTCCTTCGAGGAAGAGGGCTCGATGTACGAGTACTTCCTGGAGATCGACGTGCGCCGGATTGCGGGCGCCGTCTGGAAGCGCGGGCAGCACCGCACCGCCGAGACCTATCTCGTGCAGTTCCGCTCGGGCGTCGACCAGGGGGCCGTGGACTTCGCCGAGGGCCAGCTTTCGTACATGCCCGGCACCGAGATCGGCGCGGGCAACGAAGGCGATCCGCTCAAGGGAAGCGGCAACGGCCGCTACTACGTCTACGAGGCCGACCGGAAGCCGGGCTATCTGCCGTCCTACCAGGCCAGGGCCATCGTGTACCGCGGCGACATCATGGTCGACATCCACATCTACGACACCGTACCGATCAGCAAGAAGGACCTCCGAACGCTGGCCGAGCGACAGCTGGAGCGCCTGTGAACGACGTGACCGCGCCGGTGACCACGCCCGACGAGAACGCCGCCGCTCCCCTTCCCCCGACCGCCCCCGGCCGGGCACGCCGGGTGATCCTCACGGCGCTTCCCGTCGTGCTGGTGATCGCCGCGGTCGGCGGCGCAGCCGCGTACACCAAAACCACGGTGGACAACGCCGACCGCAGCGCCAGGACCGGCCTCTGGCAGAAGCCCGCGCACAAGCCGGGCAATGATCCGGCCGGTGATGTGGCCCGGGGCAGGGCCTCCACCGAGCTCAGCAAGCTGCTGCTGCCGGTCCCGAGCGGCTACCGGCTCGGCCCCGACATCGGGGAGAGCGGCAACGACAGCGAGCAGAGTGGCAAGAAGGCGTCCGCAGCGGTGAAGGAGACAGCGCACGGTCTCGCGGGCAAGGAGCGCCGGGCCTACGAAGAGCGGATCGACAAGCTCCGTATCGAGGGCACCGCCGTCCGTTCCTATGTGGCGGACGGAAACGATCTGCTGGTCGACACCCAGATCATGCGGATGAAGGACAAGAAGGCCGTCCGGAACCTCTATGACGTCAGGTCGGATCTCTTCGAGGCCTTCGGCCTCTTCCGCCAGGGGCCGAAGATCCAGGGGCACACGAGGAACGCCAAGTGCTTCCTCCTGCGCAAGGACAGCAAGGACTCCATCGAGTCCATGGAGTGCATGGCGTACGACGGCGAGCTGAGCATCAGCGTCTCGGCGTCCGGCACCGCGCCCTTCGACAGGGCGGCCGTTGCCGAGCTGCTGAAGGACCAGCTCAACCACATCACGTCTCCGGGGGAGTACGTATGACCGAGCAGACGACGGAATCGACCGCCGCGCCGGACGAGTCCGCGCCCACCGAGACCGTGTCCGAGGAGTCCGCACCCACCGAGACCGTGCCCGCGGAGACCGTGCCCGCGGAGACCGTGCCCGAGGCGTCCGCGCCCACCGAGACCGTGTCCGAAGCAGTCGTGCCCGACGAGACCGCGCCCGCCGGAGCCGAGTCCGCACCGCAGGTGCCCGAGCCTTCCCTGTCCACGCCGTCGGCGCCCGGGCCGCCGCGGCGGGTGCTGCGGGCCGTCGCCCGGTGGACCGTCGCCGCCCTGGTCCTCGGGGGTCTCGGTGCCGGTGCGGCCTTCGGTATCACCTCGATGGAGCGCACCGACGTGCCCGGTCTGGCCACCGAGAGCGACGGCCGCTGGGACTATCCCGAGCTGAGCCTGCCCGCGCTCCCGGCCGGTTCGCCCCGGCCGTTCAGCGACGGCAATGTCGCCGAGATCCACCACGCCGATCTGCGGCGTCTGCTGCTGCCCGCCCCGGCCGGCGCAACCGTGGACGAGAAGCTCGACGGCGGCTGGGTGAGCACGGAGCAGTACCTCTCCGAGTATGTGAAGGGGGAGCGCTCCGACATCACGCAGGTACTGAAGGACTCCGCTCCGCGCCACGTCGCCGCCCGCGGCTGGACCATGCCGGACGGCACATCGGCCCGGATCTATCTCGTCCAGTTCAACTCGACGGCCTTCGCCCAGTACTTCAGGGACTCGATCGTTGACGGCACCCTCTCCGGGGTGCCGCTCGTCGGGACGTCCGAGACGTCCGGGATGGTCCTCGACGAAGGCTGGAACGGCGCCGGCAAGGTGGCGGGCACCGCGTCGTACGTGTACGGCGAGGGGAAGCCGTACGGCGCGGCGCAGGTCCGCCAGGGGTACCTGCTCGCCGGCGACACGCTCGCCCTCGTCGTCCAGTCCCGCAAGGGCAAGGAGGGCACGGAGAGCGTTCCGTTCCACCAGACGCTGATCCTGCAGAACCAGCTGCTGGGCTGACCTGCTCCTTCGGCGGCCCCCCGGGCAAACCCCGAACCGACGGACCGGGCCCCAACCCATTAGGCTGGGGCCCGGCGCCGTACTGCTGCCATACCGATCGTTCCAAGGAGTTCCCGTGCTTGAGGCATTCTTCTCCGCCCTGCTGGTCCTGGTCTGCGTCGGCGTCATCGCCTTCGCCGGTGTGACCGTGAAGAAGCTGTACCAGGGTCAGCGCTGATCCCTGCCCCCTCGCCTCCGTCCGCGCGGGTACCCCCCGTCACGGCAATGTGACACTCACGCCTCGATGTGTCACGTTCGAAGCCACCCCCACCACCTCACAGATCGTCTGAGCCGCTCATGATCGAGATCCCGTCCGACCTCCACCCGGACCTCGTCCCGCTGGCCTTCCTCCTCGGCAACTGGGCGGGCGCGGGTGTCTCCGACTTCCCCGGCGCCGAGCAGTGCAACTTCGGCCAGGAAGTCTCCTTCAGCCATGACGGCCGGGACTTCCTGGAGTACGTCTCGCACACCTGGGTGCTCGACTCCGAGGGCAAGAAGGTCAAGCCGCTGGAGTCCGAGTCCGGCTACTGGCGCATCGACAAGGACCGCAAGGTCGAGGTCGTCATGGTCCGCGACCAGGGCGTCATCGAGATCTGGTACGGCGAGCTGGCCGACCAGAAGCCGCAGATCGACCTGGTCACCGACGCGGTGGCCCGGACCGCGGCCTCCGGCCCGTACAACGGTGGCAAGCGTCTCTACGGCTATGTGAAGAGCGACCTGATGTGGGTCGGCGAGAAGGCCACCCCCGAGGTGGAACTGCGCCCGTACATGTCGGCGCATCTGAAGAAGGTCGTCACCCCGGAAGAGGTCGAGGCCATGGCGAAGAGCCTCGGCAACCTCCCGGACGACGGCATCGCCTTCTTCAGGTAGGCCGGCCCGTTCACGGAGTCCTCTCGCGCAAAACTGCGGACAGGTGCTCGCCCGGACCTACACTGGGCCTGTGGTGAGCACCGACTGGAAGACCGATCTCCGACAGCGCGGCTATCGGCTGACGCCGCAACGGCAGCTTGTCCTGGAAGCCGTCGACACGCTGGAACACGCGACGCCCGACGACATCCTCTGCGAGGTGCGCAGGACCGCGTCCGGCGTGAACATCTCCACCGTCTACCGGACGCTCGAGCTCCTGGAGGAGCTGGGGCTGGTCAGCCACGCCCATCTGGGGCACGGGGCGCCGACGTACCACCTGGCCGACCGCCACCACCACATCCATCTGGTCTGCCGCGACTGCACGAACGTCATCGAGGCCGATGTCGATGTCGTCGCCGATTTCACCGCGAAGCTGCAGGGCACCTTCGGTTTCGAGACGGACATGAAGCACTTCGCGATCTTCGGCCGCTGCGCCGACTGTACGGCGAAGGCGGCGTCCGAAGGTGCGGCAGGGACGGCGGACGCGGCCGATCCCAAGCCGTAAATCGCGTCGTACGCTGGTCGCATGAAGAGCCCCCTGCTGTCCCTGCCCGGTGCTGTCCCCGCCGAAGGCCGCGACGAAGGTGTCGCTGCGCACTACGGTGACCTGTTCCGTGAGCAGCGCGCCCTCGCCGACGGCTCCGGTCTCGTCGACCTCTCGCACCGCGCTGTCGTCACCGTCACCGGCAGCGACCGGCTGGCCTGGCTGCATCTGCTGCTCACTCAACATGTCAGCGAACTCGCCCCGGGACAGGCGACCGAGGCCCTGATCCTCACCGCGAACGGACACATCGAGCACGCTCTCTATCTCGTCGACGACGGCGAGACCGTGTGGATGCATGCCGAACCGGGAACGCAGGGCGATCTCGTCGCCTACCTGGAGTCCATGAAGTTCTTCTACCGGGTCGAAGTCGCCGACCGCACCGAGGACTTCGCCGTGGTGTATCTGCCGGCCGGTTCCATCGCGGAGGTCCCGGACGGTGTGACGGTACGGGAGACGGCGTACGGCCGGGACCTGTTTCTGCCCCGCGCCGACCTGGAGAGATACGCGGCCGGGCACGGCCCCGTCGCCGGCGTCCTGGCATACGAGGCGCTGCGCGTCGAGGCACACCGCCCGCGCGTCGGTTTCGAAACCGACCACCGCACCATCCCGCACGAGCTGGGCTGGATCGGCACGGCCGTCCACCTCCAGAAGGGCTGCTACCGAGGCCAGGAGACCGTGGCCCGGGTGCAGAACCTGGGCAAGCCGCCGCGGCGGCTGGTCTTCCTGCACCTCGACGGCAGCGAGGTCGTCCTGCCCGGACATGGCACGCCGGTACGGCTCGCCGCGGACGGCGCCGAGGGCCGGCAGCTGGGCTTCATCACCACGTCCGCCCGCCACCACGAGCTGGGGCCGATCGCACTGGCCCTGGTCAAGCGGAATGTCGCGGTGGACGCGGAGCTGCTCGCGGGGGACACGGCCGCCGCCCAGGAGACGGTCGTGGAGCCGTAGCTCTTCGGCCCAGATTCTCTACGCGCGACCGTCTGCGCTGTCCGCATCGTCCGCTCCACCTGCCCCAGGGCTGACTCGGACCCGGCTCAGACCTCGACGATGACGGTGAACGGGCCGTGGTTCGTGAGCGAGACCCGCATGTCCGCTCCGAACCGGCCCGTCTCCACCTGCGCCCCCAACGCCCGCAGCTGCGCCACCACCTCGTCCACCAGCGGTTCTGCGATCTCGCCGGGCGCAGCCGCGTTCCAGGTGGGCCTGCGGCCCTTCCGGGCGTCCCCGTAGAGAGTGAACTGCGAAATCACCAGAAGCGGCGCATTTACATCGGAGCAGGACTTCTCGCCCTCCAGGACGCGGACCGACCAGAGCTTGCGGGCGAGCTGCGCCGCCTTCTCCGCGGTGTCCTCGTGGGTCACGCCCACCAGCACACACAGCCCTTCGCCGACGATTTCGCCGACCACCTCGGGCCCGCCCGAGGCGCCCGCGCCGTCGGTCACCGTGACGCTCGCACCATCCACTCTCTGTACCACTGCACGCATACAGACCAACCTATCTTGGGCTGAACGGGTACAGAGCATCCACATTGGCCCCACGGGAGTGGCACCATGCTCGGGAGGCGGTGTGCCCGACGCACCGGTCGAGGGGATGGACACAAGCATGAGTACCTATGGAACCGGGCAGTCCCCCGGCGCCGTGCCGGTCACGCGTACCGGCGGCACCGGTACCAGCACCAGCACCATGCGCCCACCCGTGCAGCGAACTGGTCACGGTTCCGTGGACGGTCTGCCCACGGGACCGCAGCCGGAGCTGGGCGGTCTGCGACTGCCGGAGCTGCGCACGCTGCGCCGCGACTCGCAGCGCGACGAGGCCGACCTCAGCTACGTGCGGCGGCTGGTCCAGGGGCGGATCGACATCCTGCGGGCCGAGCTGGCCCGGCGGCTGGATCCGGAGGCACCGGTGGTGGACCGGCTCTCGGAAATCCTCGCCGACACCCCGTCCCGGCACCGCTCCTCCGCCCGGCATGTCACGCTCACCACGCCGCGCAGCGACGAGTACCGCCGGCTGGCGGCTGAGACGTTCGCCGAGGTCGAACTCTCCGACCTCGACGCCCGTACGGACGAAGAGCTGCACACCGCGATGGGACGCCTGGTCCGCTACGAACAGCAGGTCTCCCGGCGCCGTCACCAGCTGCAACGCACCACTGACGATTGCAGTGCGGAGATTGCCCGAAGGTACCGTGACGGCGAAGCACAAGTAGACGACCTGCTCGCCTGAAGCGATCCTTCCGGGGGCGGGTTCCGCCCGTCCCCGGAAGGCCACCCATGACCTCCAGCGCCGCCCTCGACGCTCCCTCCGCCATATCCCCCGCTCACCCCGTCCTGGCCGAGGTCGTACGTTCCGGCTTCGTGGAGGGCCGTCATCGGGGCTCGCTGGTCGTCCTGGCCGCCGACGGCAGTGTGGAGCGGGTCCTGGGCGATCCGACGGCGCCGGTCTTCCCCCGCTCCTCCAACAAGCCGATGCAGGCCGCGGCCATGCTGCGGGCCGGGCTCGATCTGTCCGGTGAGCGGCTGGCGCTGGCCGCCGCAAGCCACTCGGGCGAGGGCTTCCACCTCGAACTCGTACGCACGATGCTCGCCGAGCACGGACTGACGCCCGGCGATCTGCAGACCCCGCCCGATCTTCCGTTGGACCCGGCGGAGGCGGAGACGTATCTCGCCGCGGGCCACGTCCGGGAGCGGATCACCATGAACTGCTCCGGCAAGCACGCGGCGATGCTCGCGGTGTGCGCGGTGAACGGCTGGGACCGGGCGTCCTACCTCGACCCGTCGCACCCGCTCCAGCAGCTGGTCCACCAGGTGGTCGAGGAGGTGGCCGGCGAGCCGGTCGCGGCGGTCGGTACGGACGGGTGCGGGGCGCCGCTGATGGCGATCAGCCTGGTGGGTCTGGCGCGGGCCTTCCGCTCGTTCGTGCTGGCGGAGCCGGGGACGGCGGAGCGCCGGGTCGGAGACGCGATGCGGGCCCACCCCGAGTACGTCGCCGGGACGCGCCGCCCCGACACCTGGCTGATGCGGGAAGTACCGGGAACGCTCTCCAAGATGGGCGCGGAGGCGGTGCAGGCGGTGGCGCTGGCGGACGGCCGGGCACTGGCCTTCAAGATCGACGACGGTGCGACGCGGGCACTCGGCCCGGTGCTGGCGCAGTCGCTGCGTCTGCTCGGCATCGACGCCCCGGTGGTCTCGCGGATCGGACGCGCGCCCCTGCTGGGCGGCAGTGGTGAGGTGGGCGAGATCCGGGCGGCGTTCTGACCGGATTTTGTGCAGGCATCCCGCTCTCCCGGGAAACCGGACGACATTCCGTGAGCCGATCTTTAGCGTGGGGTGCATGTGCCTTGATGTCCGTACGATCAACGAGTCCGAGTTCCCCAGTTGGCTGCGGGCCCTGAACACCGGCTTCCTGCGTCCGCCGACGGTGACGGGCGAGGAGGTCGCCATCCGCCTCCCGCGCGTCGACCTGGCCCGTACCCAGGGGGCGTTCGACGGCGGCCGGTGCGTGGCCACGTTCCGTTCGTTCGCGCAGGAGCTCACGGTCGTCGGCGGCGCCACGGTCCGGGCCGACGCGGTCTCCAATGTCACGGTGTCGCCCACGCACCGCCGTCGCGGACTGCTCAGCCGGATGATGGCCACGGACCTGGCGGCGGCGAAGGGGCGCGGCGACGTGGTCGCGACGCTGATCGCCGCCGAGTACCCGATCTACGGACGGTACGGTTTCGGCCCGGCGGCGTGCACCACCGAATGGGAGATCGACATACCGAGGGCGGGCCTCGACCCACGCTGGTCGGGCCCCCGGGACGGCGGCCGGATCGACCTGGTGACCGGGGCGGAGGTGCGCAGACTGGGCCCGGCCCTCCACGACCGGCTGCGCGCCCGGCAGCACGGCGCGGTCGACCGCGACGCCCGCTGGTGGGAACTGAGCACCGGCGAGAACCGGCCCGGCCCCGACACCTGGACGGAACCCTTCTACGCGGTGCATCACGACGCGGACGGCGAGCCCGACGGCCTGATCGTCTACCGCGCCGACGACAACTGGAGCGACGCCAAACAGCCGTTGAACCGAGCCACGGTGCTGGATCAGATCGCGGTCACCCCGGCCGCGGAGCGCGCGCTGTGGCACTTCGTCTGCTCGATCGACTGGATCACCACGGTCCGCACCGGCCACCGCGCCCCCGACGACCTGCTGCCCCTCCTCCTCCCGGACCCGCGTGCGGCCCGCATCGTGACCCAGGCGGACTGGCTGTGGGTCCGCGTCCTGGACGTCGCACGCGCCCTGGAGGCCCGCACCTACGCGGTACCCGGCGCACTGACCCTGGACATCCACGACGCCACGGGCCTGACCGGAGGCCGCTACCACCTGGACGCCTCCCCGTCCGGCGCGACCTGCAACCCGACCACAGCAAGCGCCGATCTCGCCCTGGACGTAAGGGAGTTGGGGACGCTCTACTTGGGTGACGAATCGCCGACCCGCCTGGCGGCCCTGGGGCGAATCGAGGAACTCACGCCGGGTGCGGTGAGTCTGGCGGAGGGGATGTTCCGGGCGGCGCGGCGGGCTTGGTGCCCGGATGTGTTCTAGGGGCTGTCGCCGGTCCGTTCCGCGCGGCTGACGGCGCCGGCCCGTTCCGCGCGTCCGACGCCAAGTCCGGTTGAGGTCAAGGCGTACGCTTCGTGGTCATGAGCGGAGAGAAGCCCGGGCCCGGGACGGCGGCGGATGCGGCGAATGCCGCGAATGCGGCGCACGCGGGCCATACGCCGATGAGCCTGCGTGAGCGGAAGAAGCAGCTGACGTACCAGGCGGTCTCCGATGCCGCGATCGCGATGTTCCTGGAGCGGGGCTTCGACAACGTCTCGGTGGCGGAGGTGGCGGCCGCCGCGGACATCTCCAAGCCGACACTGTTCCGGTACTTCCCGGCCAAGGAGGACTTGGCCCTGCACCGGTTCGCCGACCACGAGGACGAGGCGGCCCGCGTGGTCTCCACCCGTGCGGAGACCGAATCCCCTCTGGACGCCCTGCGCCGCCATTTCCTGGCCGGTCTGGAGAGGCACGACCCGGTGACCGGGCTCTGCGATGCGCCGGAGGTGCTGGCGTTCCTGCGGCTGCTGTACGGGACGCCGTCCCTGGTGGCCCGTCTGTACGCCTACCAGCAACGCTCGGAGGCGGCGCTCGCCCGTGCGCTGGGCGACCGGGTGCGGGACAGGCTGGCCGCGGGCCAGATCATCGCCGTACTGCGCATCCTGGCCCTGGAGAACTGGCGGCGGATCGACGCGGGGGAGAGCGCGGACCAGGCGTACGGAAGTGCGGTCGAGGCGGCCGAACTCGCCTTCGTCCAGCTGCGGTCGGGGCTCGGGGAGGAGCGGTAGCAGAGAGCGGTTTCCGGCTCTGCCCGGACGGGCGGCAGTCTTCGGCGCTGCTGATGAACCAGACCGAATCGCTGCGCATCGGCGGGGGCCGCCGGGTGACGTTCAGGCCCATCCGCTCTTTTCGAGGGTCGTGTGGGCGAACGTCTCCCGTGCGGACCGGTCACTCGCTCACCCGCCGCTTCCAGCGCGGCACCGGCCGGGCGGACCCGGCGGTGTCGCTCAGGCATGGTCGAGCCCCCCATCAGGAGTCCCGCGTGGTGTTCGCCGCAGCCGCAGCCGCAGCCGCAGCCGCAGCAGGAGCAGGAGCAGGTGTAGCCGGGGCCGGGCCGGGCGCGCCCCTTCCTGATTCGGCTAATCGCGACGCCCGAGCAGCGCCATGTCCTCCTCATCGAGGGTCAGTCGACCGGCGGCCATGTTTTCCTCGAGGTGTGCGAGCGAGGCGGTGCCGGGGATCTGCACGATCGAGGGCGAGCGGGCCAGTCCCCATGCGATGGCGATCTGGAACGCCGTCGCACCGTGCCGTTCCGCGACCTTTCGGAGCTTCTCGCCGCCGAGCTCGGTGTGCCCGCCGCCGAGCGCGAAGAACGGCATGTACGCGATACCGGCGTCCGCGCACTCGTCGACGAGCGCGGCGTCCGCCTGGTCGAGCACACCGAACCGGTTCTGCACGGCGGCGACGGGCGCGATGGACCGGGCCTCCGCGAGCTGCTCGCGCGTCACGTTGCTGACTCCGAGCTGCCGGATCAGCCCTTCCTCACGCAGCGCGGCCAGCACGCCGAACCGCTCGCCGAGCGATTCGGCGACATTCGAACCCAGCCGCCCCACCCGAAGATGAACCAGGTCCAGGACATCGACCCCGAGGTCCTCCAAATTCCGCTCCACCTCCCCGCGCAGCTGATCGGGACGGGCCTCGGCATACATCTCACCGGTCTCGTCCCGCAGCGGGCCGACCTTGGTGGCGATGGTGACGTCCGCGGGATACGGGTACAAGGCCTCGCGCAGGAGGTCGTTGGCGCGATGGGTGTCGGAGAAGTAGAAGGCGGCGGTGTCGATGTGCCGCGCGCCGAGTTCGACGGCACGCCGCGCCACGGCCACAGCGGTCGCGGTGTCACCGGCGGGCCCGTTCCACCGCCCCGGCAGCTGCATCGCGCCGAAGCCGAGCCGCGGGATGGTGACGGCGCCGCCCAGCTCGAAGGTGCCGGTACCGGGGGCGGAAGTAGAGGAGTCCGAGGCCGAGTTGATCGGTGAGGAGGTCATGGGGGCAGCATGGCGGAAGGCGGACTGGATCACCACATTCATTCTCCGCCACGGCCACGGTGTTCTGAGACGGACCGTCCGACTGCCGTGGCGCAATGCCCCCGAACCAACCCTCGACCGGACGAGGAGCGGATGAGGGTGGGGGCCGAGAGACGGTTGCGGTGAACGCGGCGCTCCGCAGGGAGCAGCCTCGCACCCTGTCAGCCCTCAGGCCGGGCAGCGGCGACGCAGAACTCATTGCCCTCCGGGTCGGCCATCATTATGTGGTGCCCGTTGAACTCCTCCAGGGCGATACCGCCCGCCTTCACCAGCAGCTCGGACTTCGCCCTGATCCGTGCCCACCGCTCCTCGGGACTGCCGTGTCCTGGCACCCGGACATCGATATGGAGCCGGTTCTTTGCCGTCTTCGGCTCAGGGACCTTGAGGATGGAGAGCCGGGGCCCGATGCCGTCGGGATCGCAGAGCCATGCCACGTCGTCCACTGAGTCGTCCGCCGGCAGGTTGAAACTCGCGTGCCACTCCTCGCGGGTTTTGAAGGGAGCGGGTGGCGGCTCGTCGACATAGCCCAGCGCCGTTTTCCAGAAGCCGCCGAGGAGTTTCGCGTCCTTGCAGTCGAGGGTCAGACTGATCCTGGTTGCCATAACGGGACCGTACTGCGCACCTCTGACAGTCGCGGTTGAGCTGAAGGAGCGGCCGGGCCCGAATCGCCGCTGCCTTGGCAGCCCGTTCGATGAGCGGCTCAAAGCCGCCCGCTCCAACCTCCGCTTCCAGGACCGACGCGTCGCCGACCTCGAAGCCCGCCTCACCGAGCCGGAACCGCCGGCCTGATCACATCTCGCTGGCATCTCATGGCCCGTCCACCGTCGCGGTAAACGGGCCATGAGATGCCAGCGAGCCCCCCCCGACGCGCTGACCGAGATCCGATCCCGGTCAGCGCGTCGCGGACTGCAGGAAGCGGTATCAGCCGAGGTGACGGGCGAAGAACCGGAGCGTGCTGTCCAGCTCGAATGCAGGGATCTCCCCGTGCTTGCCGGGGTTGGCATGCAGCGTCTTCTCAGCTGAGGCCAGGGCGTCGAACAGTGCCAAGCTCTGGGTCCGCGGCACCCGCTCGTCGTCCCACTGCACCAGGAACTCCACCGGGACGGTGATCTGAGCGGCGGCCTCGGCCGATGCCAGCGCTCCGCCCAAGCCCAGCACCGCCGCGCGGACCCGGGGTTCGGCGGCAACGAACGGAACGCCGAGTCCGCAACCCAACGACACACCCCAATAGCCCACCGGACCAGTGCCGACGTGGTCGAGTTCCTGGACCGCGTCCAGGACCGCCCGCCATTCCGGGACAGTCTGGCGAGCTACGAGCGCTTGGAAACCAGCGATCAGCGGAGCCAGCTCTTCTCCGGCGTCCACGCGAGCCCGGTTCTCGGTCGCGATCCGGTCGTACTCCTCATCCTTCGGCCGGTCGCCATGACCCGGCACATCGACCGCCGCCACCGCAAAACCACACTCGGCCACGAAGCGGCGCGCACGGACCGCGATGCCAGGAGCCTTCTTGTGCTGGCCGCCGCCGTGTCCCATCAGGATCAGAGGACGAGTCCCGGCGGCACCTTCCGGCGTCCACAACGCACCGGGAATCTCGCCGAGAGTAAAGAGCTGTTCGCAGACGCCGTCAGACGACGCCTCAGAGATGAAGCGCATAGCGTTTCAAGCCTTTCGGGATACCTTCTGCGGGCACTCCCTAGGTCATGCAAGGGAGGGAGCCCCGACCTGTCACAGCGTTGATCGGTCTCACCTCCTCAGTTCGCAGCAGCGCACGGCGGCGCCGAATATATCGCAAAGGGCTTCCGCGTCTGCACGAGGCCATCGACAGAGCGAACGCTGCCTGCTGCGGCACGAGTTACCGCAACCACCCCCCCCGAATCGCACAAGTGGCACACCCTGCGCTGGTGGGGACTGCCGTCCGAAGGCGACGTCCCCGCCTTCGGGGACGCCCGTGTCGAAGAACTCCTCACACGAGTGCGCCAGGCCGGGCTGAAACCGCGCTCTGACAGTGATCTTCTCCCGGTCCTTTTCGAGGAGATCGGAGCCGTCGATCGTGGCGGGTGTACCTCAGCTCTTGACGGCCTCTGCGATCTGTAGGGCGGCCTGGGCGGGCGTGAGGTGCGTGGTGTCGACGACCTCGGCCGCGTCGTGCAGCCAGGTGCGGGCCGCCTCGGCGTAGGGCTCGAGGTATTCGAGACGGAATGGAGAGGGGCCCATAAGAGTGTCCCCCTCGATGCGCCCGCGGAGGGTTTCCTGGTCAGCGTGGAGGACGAAGTGTCGTACCGGGATGGCATGTTGGGCGAGGCCCGTGCTGATTTCGCGCCAGTACTGCTCGACCAGAACAGTCATGGGGATCACCAGAGTGCCGCCGGTGTAGTCGAGTACGTGGCGGGCGGTCTCGACGACGAGCGGCCGCCACGGAGGCCAGTGCTGGAAGTTGCCCGTCCAGGGCAGCCCCGGCGTGATGTCCATGAGTGTCTCGCCGACCTTCTCGGCGTCGAACACTCGTGAATCCGGGATCAGCTGCTGCACGAGTGCACTGGTCGTCGTCTTGCCTGCGCCATGGGTGCCGTTGAGCCACACGATCATGGGCCCGACGCTAGCGCTGTGCGGGCCGTGGGAACAGGCACAGCAGAAATTCGGTACGGCTTCGGCGTTTCTCAGAGTGGTGTCAACCACCAAGATCAGGCGTCACCTGTCCTGTCACGCAGAGGCCGGGCGCCTGACTCGTGTATGGCCCTTGGCCGACCCGGCAGTCACCCGACCGACCCTAGTGCGCACCATGGGCCAGGGCAACTGTGCTTTGCGTCCCGCAGTGACGGTTGGGATGCGGTCAGTGTCATGCAGCTCGATCAAGCGTCATCTATCTGGAAAAGTCACATCGACGACGGTCGTTCCTCTGCGTGCCATGGAACCTGCGCCGTTTTGCCCTTCCTCCTGTGCCGGGGAGGCCACTCAACGCGTAGCGGCGTCGGCGAGGATTGCCTGAAGGCGTGCCTGGCATTCGGCGACGAAGGTGGGGAAGGTGTCCCAGTAGTAGGAGATACCGCTGACGCCCACCGCGACCGCCCAGGCGCGGGCGCGGGTCCAGGCCAGATCGTTGAGGTTCAGGGTGTCCCAGTAGGCATGTCGGGCTTGTGGTGGAAGGTCCCAGACTGTGGAGTGCTCGGCGTCGGGAAAGCCGACCGAGAGTCCGCCGAAGTCGATGACTGCGTGGAGCTTGCCGTCCCGGACCAAGAGGTTGGTCGGCTTGAGGTCGCCGTGGAGCCACACCTGAGGCCCCGAGGGCTCGGGTAGTGCGAGCGCGGCTCGCCACAACTGTTCCAGAGTGTCAACGTCGAGCTCAGAACCCGCCGTGGTTCGACAGTCGTCGAGACACCCAGTGATCCACTGGTCGCACGGCTTCAGACTGCCTCCGCGGTACCAGCTGAGCCCGTCCGTGCGGGTCGCTCCCATGAGGTCGATGCCGTGGAGCTCCCTCACGACCGCCGCCAGATCGGCTCCGAAAGCAGCCCAGTCCCGGACGGTGTCCGGGCCGGCTTCGTCACCGTAAATCCAGCGGTAGACCGACCAGACCAGTGGGAAGGCGTCGGTGGGCGTCCCGGCGTGGATGGGCTCGGGAATCGGGCAGGAAAGGAGGGGCGCCAGACGAGGAAGCCATTCCTGCTCCTTTCTCACGGACTGTCCCTTGTCGGCGGTTCGTGGAAGTCGCACGAGCAGGTCATTGCCCAGCCGATACATGGTGTTGTCCGTGCCGGCGCCCGCAGCCGACAGCGATAAGTCAGACCACTCTGGGCGCTGCGCCTTCAACAGTGACCGGACCAGCGTCTCGTCGACCGGGATCTCATCCTCGTGAAGCATCACGTTGGAAGTCTCACCTCTGGATGGAACGGGAAGCCAGTGACTTTCGTCAGCCCTGGTCTTGATCCTCGAAGATCTCAGGCTGATGACGCCGAAAGCCGCTGCCGCTGGGGCAGGTTCGCTGAGACATCCACCCGAACGAGGCAGGTTCGCTGAAACGTGAACGCGCCTGACCGGGAGGCCGAGCAGGCCACAGAGCGGATTCAGTGAGATTGCGGCTCAGAGGCGTCTAGCTTCAGCGGCATCGGAGCAACCGGCGTGAGACGGGGCAACTATCGTGCTTCGGCTCACGGGGCCATGTGAGTGGTGTGACGTACTTTTGCAAGCGACTGCTTGCAAAAGTTAGCAAGGGGGCGCACCATCGAGGTATGGCATCACTCAACGTCGGCAATCTTGGTGAGTACCTGCGCGAGCAGCGGCGCAATGCGCAGCTGTCGCTGCGGCAGCTCGCCGATGCCGCCGGGGTGTCCAATCCCTACCTCAGCCAGATCGAGCGCGGGCTGCGCAAGCCGAGCGCCGAGGTGTTGCAGCAGGTTGCCAAGGCGCTGCGGATCTCCGCCGAGACCCTTTACGTACGGGCCGGGATTCTGGATGAGCGGGAGCGGGAGGAGCTGGAGACGCGGGCGGTGATTCTGGCCGATCCGTCCATAAACGAGCGGCAGAAGAGTGTTCTGCTGCAGATCTACGACTCCTTCCGTAAGGAGAACGGGTTCGAGCCCGGACCGGAATCCGGCGCCGAATCCGGATCGGAGACGGGCGGCGAGTCCGGATCGGAGACGGGCGGCGAGTCCGGAGCGGGCGCCGGTGCGGACGGCCGCTCCGGCCCCGACGTCTCCCGCACGGCCGACGGCCGCGATGCCGTCTCCCGCACAGCCGACGGTGGCGATGCCGACACGGCTTCAAAGCCTTCAAAACCCTCACACTGAGTCTGATGATCCGGGAGGACCACAGTCATGGCCATCACCGATGACCTGCGTAAGACCCTCACCGACCCGACCCCCCTCTACTTCGCCGCCGGTACGGCCGATCTCGCCGTCGAGCAGGCGCGCAAGGTCCCGGCGCTGATCGAGCAGCTGCGTGCCGAGGCGCCGGAGCGTATCGAGGCTGTGCGCAACACCGACCCCAGGGCCGTGCAGGAGAAGGTGACCTCGCAGGCCAAGGAGGCGCAGGCCACCGTGCACGCCAAGGTCACCGAGGTGATCGGATCGTTCGACAGCGATCTGCGGAAGCTGGGCGAGAGCGCCCAGGACCTGGCGCTGCGGAGTCTGGGCGTGGCCGCGGAGTACGCGGTGCGGGCCCGGGAGACGTACGAGAAGGTCGCCGAGCGCGGCGAGCAGACCGTGAAGCACTGGCGCGGCGAGACGGCCGACGAGATCGTCGAGATCGCCGTCGTCGTCGAGCCGCGCAAGGAGTCCAAGCCGGCCGGCACCGCGAAGACGCAGCCTGCCGCCAAGCCGGGGCCCGCCAAGGCCGCGCCCGCTCCGAAGACCGTCAAGCCGGAGAGCAGGGCTTCGGCCGCGCCCGCCAAGAAGGCGCCCGCGCGCAAGCCCGCCGCGAAGAAGACCACTCCGCCGACCGCGAAGTAGGGTCTCGGCGCCACAGCCCCGATCAGGGCGCTGTGGCGCCGATGCGTGTACCGGGGTGTGGGGCGGGCACCATTTTTGGGGGTGCCCGGCGCGTTGTCCCGGTACCTTGGCCGCGAGGCGCTTATCCACTCTTTAGGCGGTGCACACCATGTTGCTCACAGGATTCAGCACACTCGTCTGGCTGCTTTACATGGTCATGCTCGTCCTGGCCGTGGTCGCACTGTTCATGGCCGCGACGGCCCGTGAGGACGCCTACCGTGCCGCGGACAAGCAGAAGAAGTCCTTCTGGCTGATCATCCTCGGCGTCACCGTTGCCGTGAATCTCTTCGTCCCGATGCTGTTCCTGCAGCTTGCGGGCGCGGTCGCGTCCATCGTCTTCCTGGTGGACGTACGGCCCGCGCTGAAGGCGGTCTCGGGTGGCGGCGGTCGGCGAGGCGGCTCCAGCAGCGACGGGCCGTACGGGCCCTACAACGGGGGGCGCTGAGCGTTCGCGGGTTTTGCGGCGCCTGCGGCGCTCGCGGCGTTTCCGGGGGCCGTGAGTGATACCGGTTCGGGGCGGGGGTGCGGGATGCTCCGGCCCCGGTCGCCGTTCGGGCCCCGTCGGCGGGTGTGTTCCTGGTCGCGGTCGAGCAGCAGGACCGCGACGTCGTCGGTCAGCTCGCCGCCGTTCAGCTCCCGCACCCGGGTGACCGCGGCCTCCAGGAGATCCTCGCCGGTGAGCCCCTCCGCCAGCTGGCGGTTGATCATCGCGACCATGCCGTCCTGGCCGAGCCGCTGGGTGCTGTTCGGCCCCACACGTCCCTCGATCAGTCCGTCCGTGTACATCATCAGGCTCCAGGAGCCGCCGAGATCCACCTGACGGCGCGGCCATGGGATACCCCCTGCTCGAAGAGCTTGGGGAAGGGCGTTGCGTGGCAGCAGGCCCAGGGCCGGGCCGCCGTCCTCGTGCGGGAGAAGGTGCGCGGCCCGTCCGTGCCGGGCGATCAGCGGGGCGGGGTGGCCCGCCAGGCACAGGCCGGCGTGGCGGCCGTCGGGGGCGATGTCGACGGTGCAGAGCGTCGCGAAGATCTCCTCGCTCTCCCGCTCGTGCTCAAGGACCTGCTGGAGCAGGGAGAGCAGTTCGTCCCCGCAGAGTCCGGCCAGGGTCAACGTCCGCCACGCTATGCGCAGTTCGACGCCGAGTGCCGCCTCGTCCGGGCCGTGCCCGCAGACGTCGCCGATCATCGCGTGGACGGTGCCGTCGGGCGTACGGACCGTGTCGTAGAAGTCCCCGCCGAGCAGCGCGCGGCTGCGGCCGGGGCGGTAGCGGGCCGCGAAGCGCAGATCGGAGCCTTCGAGCAGCGGGATGGGGAGCAGGCCGCGTTCGAGGCGGGCGTTCTCCTGGGCGCGCAGCCGGGACTCGGTGAGCTGGTGCTGGGCGACGTCGGCGCGCTTGCGTTCGACGGCGTAACGGATGGCGCGGCTGAGCAGCCGTCCGTCGAGTTCGCCGCGGAACAGGTAGTCCTGGGCGCCGACCCGTACCGCCTCGGCGGCCAGCTCGGCGTCGTCCTCCACCGTGAGGGCGAGGACGGCGTGGCGTGGGGCGATCCGCAGGACGTGCTTGAGGGTGGCGAGCCCATCGGCGCTCTCGGCCGGGGTGGAGCGGGCTGCGCCCGGGGTGGAGCGGACTTCGTTCGGGGTGGAGCGGGTCTCGCTGCCTGTGGGCAGGGCCAGGTCCAGCAGGATGCAGTCCACGTCGTCTGTGAGGAGCCGACCCGCCTCGGTCAGGTTGCGGGCGGTGCGGATACGGACCCGCGTGCCGACCGCCGCCGGAAGCTCGGGGACGGTGAAGGTGCCCGCCGGGTCGTCCTCGATCACCAGGAGGGTGAGGTCGGCGTCATAGGAGGTCTCCGCAGCTGGGGCGGCGCGCTGCTGCGGTGCGGGTACGGGCATCGGTTCGGGTTTCCTTCCCTCCCCCCGAGGGCGCGGCGATCGACGACCCGCCACACGGGGACCATAGCGGTCCGCGGTGGGGGAACGGAATGGCGTACGGAGATCGGCCGCTGTCATATGCACCGCCATAAACCGCTTCAGGTCACGGATCCGGCGAGATGCGCGGGGCTGGAGGCGGGTGCCGGGGCATGACAAAGGTCACGCGGTGCGGTGGGGGGCGGGTGGTGCGGGTCACTCCCGTGGGAATGCGGGGCGTTCTGCCGGGGTGCGGGTGGCGCGGGGGTGCCGTGCGGCGCCCCCCGGCGGGCGCTTTGTCCTCGATCTCCCCCATGGCCTCAAGGGCATGGGGGAGCCTCTCGACGGGCTTGTTTCGGCCGCGTGGGCGGCGTTACTTGTCCGGGCGGACCACTCCGAGGATCTGCATCGAGCCCGCACCCGCCAGCGTGACGTCCCGGCCGGGGCGGGGGGCGTGGACGATGGCGCCGTCGCCGATGTACATGCCCACATGGCTGGCGTCGCCGTGGTAGATGATCAGGTCGCCGGGGCGCATGTCCTTGATGGCGATGTGCGGCAGCAGCCGCCACTGCTCCTGCGAGGTGCGCGGGATCGGCCGGCCCGCCGCCGCCCAGGCCTGTGACGTCAGCCCGGAGCAGTCGTACGAACCGGGGCCCTCGGCCCCCCAGACGTACGGTTTGCCGATCTGCGCGGTCGCGAAGGCCACCGCCTTCTTGCCGCTCGCGCTCGCCTTGCGGTTGATGTCCTTCAGGGCGCCGGAGCTGAGCCAGGCCGTCTGCAGCTCGTACTCGGCCTCCTGCTCCAGTTTCAGCAGACGGGCGCGTTCCTTCTTCTCCAGCTGGGATTCCAGCTTCTTCGCCGCGGCGATCTGCGCGTTGATCTTCTTCTTGGCCTCGGCCTGCTTGAGGCGGTTGGCTTCGAGCTTGTCCCAGTTGGTGCTCGCGTCCTGGGTGTACGTCTCCAAGTCCTGCTGGGTCCTGGTCAGTTCGCCGAGGACGCCCTGGGCGGCCTGCTGGCTCTCCCTGACCCGGCTCACCCCGTCCAGGAACAGCTGCGGGTCGTCGCTGAGCATCAGCTGGGCGCCGGGCGGCAGCCCGCCCGTGCGGTACTGCTCGCGGGCCTGGGCGCCCGCCTGGTCCTTGAGCTCGGCGATCTTCGACTGGCCCTCGACGACGGCCCGGGCCAGCTTGACGATCTCGGCGGACTGCTTCTTGGCCCTCTCCTCGGCGAGGTTGTACGCATCGGTGGCCGCCCCGGCCTTGCGGTAGAGGGCGTCGATTTCCTTGCGTACCTCTTCGAGGCTCTTCTTCGGCTTCTTCGACCCGGAATCGGACCCGGAACCGGACCGGGTGTCGGGCTGCGTCATGGAGGGGGACGGGGGTTTCGGTGCGGCGAAAGCCTGGACCGGCGCGGTGAGTACGGTCAGCGCGCAGACCAGAGTGATCGCGGCTGCGGCACAGCGGCGTCGGGTCACGAGATCCCCCTCGGAATGAATCTGATTCACCGTCAGTAACTTGTCGCCGATGACGAGATCGTGCCATGCCGTACCGAAAAGCAACAGAGGCACACGCCTGCTGTCCTGACGGTCACACGGGTCGACCGACGTCCCCGGGATCACTCCCCATCGTCTGGACGAACGATGCCGCGTCGGCGTTCCCGTCCGCCTCCCCGGACGCGGGTCCGGCAGGCCGGTTCAGCAGTTTTGGGCTACCGGTTGGGCTGGAGGGCGGTCCATTTCACCGTGACTTCGCCCTGGCGCCACCGCCGTACCCCGTCCGCCAGCGGCCAGTCGCCCGACAGCGACCGCACCGCCGTGATCCAGCGCTGCCGGGCGCCCAGTGACGCATACGGGGCGGCAGTCGCCCACGCCCGGTCGAAGTCCCGCAGGAACGCGTGGACCGGTTCGCCCGGCACATTGCGGTGGATCAGCGCTTTGGGGAGGCGTTCCGCGAGGTCGGAGGGGCGGTCCAGGGAAGCGAGCCGGGCGGCGAACGTGACCGTGCGCGGGCCCTCGGGGCCGAGCGCCACCCATACGTGCCGACGCCCGATCTCGTCGCAGGTGCCCTCCACCAGCAGCCCGCCCGGCGCGAGGCGTGCGCACAGCCGTTGCCAGACCGCGGCGACCTGGCCCTCGTCGTACTGGCGCAGCACATTCGCCGCCCTGATGAGGTCGGGGCGTTCGGGGAGCGGGATCTCGAAGCCGCCGTGCAGGAAGGTGAGGCCCTCGCGTTCGTACGGCTTCGCCGCCGCGACTCGCTCCGGGGCGATCTCGATGCCGACTGCAGCCGTGCGCGGCTCGGCGGTGCGCAGGCGCTGCAGCAACTCGACGGCGGTCCAGGGGGCGGCGCCGTATCCGAGGTCGACGGCGACGGGGGAGTCGGCGCGGCGCAGGGCCGGGCCGTGGGTGGCGGCGATCCAGCGGTCCATGCGGCGGAGCCGGTTCGGGTTGGTGGTCCCGCGGGTCGCGGTGCCGATGGGGCGCATGGCAGCGAGCGTAACGACCTCTCGGGGGCGGGAGGCGGCGCGGGGTGTCCGGCCCGGGCTGGGGCGGTGGTGGCTGTGGGTGTCCGGACCGGACCGGTGCGGTGGTGGCTGTGGGTGTCCGGACCGGACCGGTGCGGTGGTGGCTGTGGGGTGTCCGGCCTGGACCGGTGCGGTGGTGGCTGTGGGGTGTCCGCGCTCCGGTCCCGACATGCGCCTCTGTCTCCGCCCTCGTCCCCGTCATCGTAATGATTTGGTAAAGCGGAAATGAAAGGAGAGATTCCGCTGTTGCAGCCCCTTGAAGGGGCTCGGGTCCTTTCGGTGTCGTGCGCTGAATGAGGAGGACCGGACGACGTGAGTCAGTACGTCTCCCGGCTTGGCAGCAGCCGTGTCGCGCCGCGTCTCAGGTTCCCCGGCGGCCACCGCAAGCCCCGCCGCATCGCGATGCTCTCCGTGCACACCTCTCCGCTGCATCAGCCAGGCACGGGTGACGCGGGCGGCATGAACGTCTACATCGTGGAGCTGGCCAAGCGCCTTGCCGCGATCAACGTCGAGGTCGAGATCTTCACCCGGTCCACCACCGGTGCGCTGCCCCCGGCGGTCGAGCTGGCGCCCGGTGTCCTGGTCCGGCATGTCGACGCGGGGCCGTACGAAGGGCTGGCCAAGGAGGAGCTGCCTGCCCAGCTCTGCGCCTTCACGCACGGCGTGATGCAGGCGTGGGCCGGCCAGCGCCCCGGCTACTACGACCTGGTCCACTCCCACTACTGGCTCTCCGGACATGTCGGCTGGCTCGCCGCCCAGCGCTGGGGCGTCCCGCTCGTCCACGCCATGCACACCATGGCGAAGGTCAAGAACGCGGCGCTCGCGGAGGGCGACACCCCCGAGCCCGCCGCCCGCGTCATCGGTGAGACCCAGATCGTCAGCGCCGCCGACCGGCTGATAGCGAACACCGCCGAGGAGGCGGACGAGCTCGTCCGCTTCTACGAGGCCGATCCCGCGTCCGTCGCCGTCGTCCACCCCGGGGTCAACCTGGACCGCTTCCGCCCCGCCGACGGGCGCGCCGCGGCCCGCGCGCGCCTCGGACTGCCCAAGGACGCCCTGATTCCGCTCTTCGCGGGACGCATCCAGCCGCTGAAGGCCCCGGACGTGCTGCTGCAGGCCGTCGCCGTCCTGCTGGACCGCGACCCCTCGCTGCGCGCCCGAATGGTCGTACCGGTCGTCGGCGGTCCGAGCGGCAGCGGGCTCGCCAAGCCGGAGGGGCTGCAGAAGCTGGCGGCGCGGCTGGGCATCGCCGATGTCGTACGGTTCCAGCCGCCGGTCGGGCAGGACCAGCTCGCCGACTGGTTCCGGGCCGCGTCCGTACTGGTCATGCCCTCGTACAGCGAGTCCTTCGGCCTGGTCGCCATCGAGGCCCAGGCGGCAGGCACCCCGGTCGTCGCGGCAGCCGTGGGCGGTCTTCCGGTGGCGGTACGGGACGGCATCAGCGGCTTCCTGATACCCGGGCACGACCCGCAGGCGTACGCACAGGCGCTGGAACGGTTCGTCGACGCACCGAAACTGGTCGCGCGGATGGGTGCTGCGGCGGCCGCGCACGCCCGGGGCTTCGGCTGGGACACCGCCGCGTCCGCGACCGCCGACGTGTACACGGCCGCGATGCACGCACACCGCCGTCGCGTACGCTCGCACCATGGCTGACGTACCCGATGAAGCGGTGACGACGCAGGTCGCGCAGGTCGCGCAGATCATCGAGGCGACCCTGAAGGACGCCGAGCTCGAATGGGAGAGCCCCGAACCCGGCAGCTACGTCGTCAAGCTGCCCGGCACGCGCAAGCTGTCCACCACCTGCTCGCTGCGCGTGGGCAAGCACTCGCTCTCCCTCAACGCCTTCGTCGTCCGCCACCCGGACGAGAACGACGCGGCGGTCCACCGCTGGCTGCTGGAGCGCAACCTCCGCCTCTTCGGCGTGAGTTACGCGATCGACCGGCTCGGCGACATCTATCTGGTCGGCAAGCTGCCGCTCTCCGTGGTCACCCCGCAGGAGCTGGACCGGCTGCTCGGCACGGTCCTCGAAGCGGCCGACGGCTCGTTCAACACCTTGCTGGAGCTGGGCTTCGCGAGCGCGATCCGCAAGGAGTACGAGTGGCGGGTGTCGCGCGGCGAGTCCACGCGAAACCTGGACGCTTTCACACATCTGACCCAACGCCCCGCCGGCTGACCTCCGGGTCGAATCTCGACCGGCCGGGCCGCCGAACCTCCACGCGGCGCAGCGAGCGCCGGCCGACTGACGATGCGGGTGCTGCGGACGATGGTCAGTCCCTTGCCTGCAGTGCCGACTCCACGTCCGCCAGAGCCGATTCGAGCTGCGGACCGACTTCCTTCCACACCCGGTCGCGATGCTCCTGGGGAACGTGGCGCGGAACGGTCTCCACCAGCATGATCAGGTAGAGGTAGCAGCGGTAGAGCGCGAGCCGCAGCCGCACGGACGCGTCGAACACCAACGGCTGCCCGCTCCCGCTCCCGTACCCGGCGAGGAAGTCCTCGTCCTCCTCCATGTTCGCGAACAGGGCGAGCGATACGAAGTCGGCGACCGGGTCGCCCCAGAACATCCGCTCACCGTCGATGATCCCGCCGATGGTGCGCGCGCCGGGCTCCCCGTCGACGAGCAGGTTGCCCTGCCACAGGTCGAAGTGGACCAGGGCGGGCCGGGCGACGTCGTCGAGTACGGGTGAGGCGGCGGCGATCAGTGCGCGGATACCGGCTGTAGGGCGCGGCAGCCGGGCGCGGTAGGTGTCCGCGTCGGCGAGTACGGCGTCCGTCATCGCCGTGAACGCCTGCCGCCAGGTCGGGGCCAACGGGCCCGACGCCCGGGCCGGATAGCCGAATCCGCCGGAACCCGTGACGGAGTGCAGCCGGGCGACGATCCGCCCCAGCTCGTTCCTGAGCCGGCGCTCCTCGGCGCCGGACATGGCTTCGTCGGGCGCGGCTTCGGTGAGGTCGTGCCAGGGCCGCCCTGGGCAGGCCGACATGATCACGTACGGGCCGGTCGGGGCGTCCGGATCGAGTTCGCTGTGCAGGACGCGGGGAACTGCCGTCGACGCGCCCGCGCAGGTGTAGAACTCGACCTCGTTGACCAGCAGATCGCGCTCGTAACTCATCAGGGTTCCGTCGATGGAGGGCGGCGGTATCTTCAGCACCCAGTCGCTGCCGTCGGTGAGAGTCACCCGGGTGACGGCGTTGAACGTGCCTCCGGCGAGGGGTGCGACTGCGGCGATCCGGTCCTCCGTCGCGCCAACGGACCGGAGAACTGCCGAGGTTGTGGCATCTGGCTGCATGGGGTGAATTGAGCCTTTGTGTCGGGATCCGATCCGGCTTGCGGCGACGAACAGCGCGTTCACAGGATGATCACAGCGTCGTCACGATCGGATCCCATGCCCTAGTTGATTGATCGTCAAACTAACTTTCGCTCATAGAGTGAGCAAAACCCGAAGAACCAGCTCAGAGAGACGGACCGGACCATGCGATCCACCGCCATACGCCGTACCGCTGTTGCCGCCACCGCGGTGTCCCTGGCCCTGCTCGCCACCGCCTGCGGTGGCGGCTCGGACTCCGGTTCCGGCGACAAGGGGGCCGACGCCAAGGGTAAGGAGTCCGCCGCGAAGCCGGCCGTCAAGGCGCTGTCCGCCGCCGAGCTGGAGAAGGTGGCGCTGGCCCAGGGCGACGTCAAGGGGCACAAGGTCTCCAAGGCTGCGGCCAAGGATGTGATCTCCGGCGACGACATCAAGGTCGAGAAGGAGGTCTGCGCCCCGTTCGCCAATGCGCTGATGGGGGCGCAGGTCGGTGAGCCCGCGGCGTTCACCAAGCGGACGGTCGTCAGCGAGCCCAAGAAGGGCGGCCAGGACGGCGCGGATGCCGAAGGCGCGCTCACGGCGGCTCTCGACATTACGACGACGCAGCTTGCCCTCGGCTCGTACGACGGCACGGGTGCGGAGGACTCGGTCGCCTCGCTGCGTACCGCGGCCACCGAGTGCGCCGGTGGCTTCGACTTCACGGCAGCCGGTGAGAAGCAGAAGGTCACCAAGATCACCGAGGAGCAGGTCAAGGGCGGGGAGGAGGCGGCCGCCTGGACGGTACAGCTGGAGCAGGGTGGCGAGAAGGCCCAGCTCAAGCTCGTGGCCATGCGTCAGGGCCCCTCGTTCGCCTCGTTCTCCTCGCTGAACTTTGCTGCGATGGGCGGGGGCGAGGACTTCGAGCTGCCGACCGCGGTGGTCGAGGCCCAGGCTGCGAAGCTGGCGTAAGGGGCCGGGCGCGGCTCGGCCCGAGGGGCCCCTCGGGTCGGTGATGGTTCAGGGCAGCGGGACGAGCCTCACCACGGTGACGATCAGGACGGACCCGGAGACGTAATAGAGCACGATCGCCCCGGCGACCGTCGCCTCGCGGCGGTCGCGCTCGCTCTTGACGGCCGACGACCCGTGCCCGTACGGGTCGAGGCCCAGGGTCCGCGCCATCTCGTCCCGGAAGACCGCGCCGTCGCGCATCTTGGCCAGGGTGTCGTCGGCCGGTGGGGCGTAGGAGATACGGAAACTCAAGCGACGGTCCGCCTCTCGGCCTCGTCCTGCGCCAGCCGGTCCAGGATCTTCTCGGCCTCCGGATCGGGTACGGCCTCCAGCATCCAGTGCCGCATGACCGCCTGGATCTCGCTCACACCGGCGTTGTTGATGGCTCGGTCGAACTCCTCACGTCTCTCCTCGGGCAGAGTGGCCCGGATGTCCGGAATGCTGTTGGGCACGTCGACTTCGGCACCGCCGACGAAGGTCTTCAGGGGCTCGCCCATGATTGCTCTCCCCGCTCTCCCCGCACGGCCCGCCCGATCGGCTCCGCTCGTGCACAGGCCGGTACTTGGGCCACCGTAGTGCCAGGAGCGACGACGGACGCGGAGCCCGCGCGATACGTTCGCCCCGTGACGGGAACATCATGGGACATATTGCTGATCGGTGGAGCCTCGGGCGTCGGCAAGAGCCGGGCGGCGGCCCAACTGACCGCTGAATCAGATGAGTCGAAGGGGTCGTGAGCTGCTGTCGGTTTGCTGAGCTGGAGTGCGTTGTGGTGAGCGGGAGTGAGTCCTGTCGGCGGGTTCGCGGGGCGGGAACGGTAGTTCTGGGGCCGAATGGGTGACCTTGGCGGCTGGTGCTCGCCCTGACCCATGAGGTCACCACTGGCAGAACGCGACGGTTGCGTCATCGTCTGACTTGTAGCGGGGCCATCGACGTCCCGTCGGGTCCGTTGCTTCCACCTCCCAGACATCGCTGGCCGACTGACCGCCCGATGCGGCGCCCTCAGGAGCGCCTAGCAGTGGCATGGCACCTCAGTCGAAGTCTCCGGGACACAACGCAAGAGGCCCGGACTCTCGTCCGCGCCTCTCAGCTCTGTGCACGCGGCAGGATTTGAACCTGCAACCCTCTGATCCGTAGGCGCGTGCAGCCCAGTCATGGGCCTTCGTCCGCTCGGGTTTCGTGGGCACGCCGGCCACCAAGGAGGTTGCCACCGTGCGCGGTTGTACACCCCTGTTGATGTCAGCTAGTGATGTCCGACGGGTCGCGTCACCGACCCCGCACCCGACAGCAATCCCACCCGAATGGCGCAACATGGCGTGCCACCCACATGGGTGAAGGTCAAGCTGATTAGTGCCCCAAATGAGGCAATCCGTGAAAGGGGAACCAAATGCGCATTCGACGAATCCTCGCCGCCGTCATCGCCACGGCAGCCCTCGCCGGACTCGGCCTCACAGGCGCCGCCACCGCCACCGCCGCCAGCCTCACCCCGGGTGAGTGCGAGCAGGGCGGCGGGACAGTCAATTGGGCGACCAACACCTGCAGGGGCGGTATGTTCGACGGGCAGATGGTCGACTAAACCTCGATCCGCCGACGTGGTCTGGAAGTGATCTTCTGACGGGCTTCTGAGCCGGTTTTGGGTCGACCGATGGGCATGGGCGTGCTGCATCCGCTG